>DATNLN010000007.1:0-16762 GCA_035602855.1 Candidatus Acidiferrales bacterium | reverse complement strand
TACGGTTCAGCCGGACGGCTACATTACTCTGGTTAATGTCGGCAGCCTGTTTATCCAAGGTATGACGGTGCCGGAAGTTACCGACGCCTTGACCAAGGCTTACTCCAAGGTTCTCAACGATCCCATCATCAATGTGGATCTGAAGGATTTTCAGAAACCCTTTTTCGTCGTCACCGGCCAAGTGGCCAAGCCTGGTCAGTATGACTTGCGCTACGACACCACTGTTTCTGAGGCCATCGCCATTTCCGGCGGCCTGTTGCCGACCGCGAAAACCCAGCTCTTGATCTACCACCGCGTGTCTGCCGGATGGATGGAGGTAAAGAAATACAACCTCCACGACTTCCTCAACGGCAAGAACGTCAACGAAGATGCCGAAGTGAAGCCGGGCGACATGATCTTCATTCCCGAAAAGACCATCACCAACTTTAGGAAATACGTTCCTTACACGATCGGCTTGTACGCTACGCCGGCCCCGGCCTGGTTCTAACGCTGAGGCGGCGTGCAGTCGCGCCATTTCAAGAATGGATGTCAAGCAGCGAAATTTGCATGAGAACTTTTGCATCAGAAGGGGAGCCTGACCATGATCGACCGTGATAATCGTTTGCGCCAGATGGAAACCAGCCGTTATGCAACGTTGCGTGACTGGGCCGCCGTCGGCTTTCGCCGCCGCCGCTTGATCGCCACTTCATTTTGCGGGCTGCTTATCGGCAGCATTTTGTTCTCCGTTTTCTGGGCCGCGCGTTACTACGAATCGGAGATGCAGATATTTGTGGCGCAAGACCGCACCGATCCTCAGGTGAGCTCCGCTCCCAGCGCGGCGGTGCAAAGCAATCAGGCCGTCACGCCCGACGTGATGAACTCGGAAATGGCGCTGCTCCAGGCCCCGGACATACTTCGCCAAGTCGTGGTGAATTGCGGGCTCGAGAAGAAATCCAGCATCACGGACGTCCTTCTTCCCAGCGACCCAGCCCGTCGCAATGCGATAAAGGTTGAAAAGCAGGCGGCGATTCTCGCGAAGAAGCTCAACGTGGAAGTGTTGAAACAAGCCGATGTGATTGATGTCATCTACGGCCGCGTGGGAGCGCCGGAAGTTCCCGCCTGCGTTCTAAGCAACCTCAGCGTTTTGTACATGCAAAAACACGTTGAGACTCACCGTCCCACTGGCTCTTCAACTGTATTCGCCAACGAAGTAGACAAGTATCGCACGGCCCTCATGAGCTCCGAACAGCAGCTTCGCGAGTTTGGAACGTCGGAAGGCGTCGTCGCGCCCGACGTGGAGCGCACGCTGGTGGCGACACAACTGGTCACCACCGAAGGCCTACTCAACACTGCCAAGGCCGCCGCCGCGGCTGATCAACATCGCATCCTGGAAGTTCAGGACCAGCTCAAGTCCATGCCGGCTCGCAGAGAGACGATTGACACTGACCAGGATGCCGGAATGCTGCTCCAACAGCTCAATTCCGCGCTCTTGACGGCCCAGATGAAGCGCAGCCAACTCGTCATGAAATACAGTCCCGATTATCCGCTGGTCAAAGAAGCAGACGAAGAAGTGGCGGAAGCCAAGGCAGCCATCGCGGAAGCCGAGCGCAACCACATTACGAGCCACACCACGGACCAGGACACGACATACGAATTGCTGCGCCAGGATCTGGCCAAGACCAGAGCTGATCTTGCCACCCAGCAAGCCAGTGCTACGGCCTTGAGTCAGTCCATTCGCGACATGCAAGTCCAAACTATCTCGCTCGATCAAAAGGCTATCAAGCAACAGGATCTTCTGCGCGAAGCCAAAGCGAACGAAGAAACCTATCTGCTCTATCTCGCCAAGCGCGAGCAGGAGCGCAGTTCCGATGCGATGGACCGCAACCATGTCGCCAATGTATCGCTGGCCGTGCCACCAGTCGTGCCGGTTCTGCCCGCTCACAGTCCGTTTATGATTTTTATCTTGGGGCTTCTGTTCTCCGTTTTCGCGAGCCTCAGCCTGGCATTTATTGCCGAGTACTTTGACCCGTCGTTCCAAACTCCGTCGGACGTGGACGGCGTTCTTCGGATTCCGGTCCTCGCATCCATTCCACGGCAGGCGGCCTAGGCGAGTGAGCATGGTTCTCGACTTCTATAAACTCGCGGAGCAGCCGTTCGGCGTGACGCCGGATTCGCGCTTCCTCTATCTCGGTCCCAAACACCGGGAAGCGCTAGCCTCGCTGGTCTATGGCACGGAAAGCAATCGTGGATTCCTGGCTTTGATCGCCAAGCCGGGAATGGGCAAGACCTCCTTGCTCTACCACTATCTTTCCTTCCTGCGCGACAAGGCCCGCACGGCTTTCATCTTTCGTACCGATTGCGACTCTCGCGAATTCATTCGGCACCTACTGATCGATCTAGGCGTTGACGTGCCCGGCATGGATTTGCCGGCCATGCATGACACCTTGAACAAGCTGCTCACCGAAGAACTGCGCGCGGGCCGCCGCTTCGTATTAGTGATAGACGAAGCGCAAAATCTCGATGAAAAAGTCCTCGAATCCGTTCGCCTGCTTTCTAATTTCGAGACTCCCTGGGTGAAGTTGATGCAAATCGTGCTCGCCGGGCAGCCTCAGTTGGCTGACCGCCTGGCCAGCCCTGCGCTGGCGCAGTTGCGTCAGCGCGTTTCCATGGTCATCCGCATCGAGCCGTTCAGCAGCCAGGATGTTAACGCCTACATCGACCACCGCCTATGGGTCGCCGGCTGCCAAAATCCCGCGCTATTCACCGTCGGCGCGCGCAAATTAATCGCCGAACAGAGCGAAGGCATTCCGCGCAATATCAACAACCTCTGTTTCAACGCGATGTCCCTGGCCTGCGCTCTGAAGCGCAAAGCGATTGACCGCGACATCGTTCAGGACGTGATCGCCGATCTCGACCTCGAGCCGTTGCGCGAGAAAAATATTGTCGCACAAAAGCCCGTAAATAAACTGGAACGCTCGGTAGCCCGCTTTTCTCTCGCTCCCAAAATACAATCAATCGGTGGCAGTTGGATTCCGAAGCTCGCACTGACCAGCATTGTCGCGCTGGCTGTGGTGTTGTTTTTCCTTAACCTGGGCCGCGGCGCATCCCGTACTGCCGCATCGGCACCTACGGTTGCGAGCGACGCGCCCGCGCCCACTCCAGTTCCGGCGTCGGCACCAGCCCCAGTTGTCGTTTCAGAGGTTTCACTGCTTCCGGCGGATGCACCCAATTCAAAGTCCGAACCACGATCCCAGGACGTTCAGGTGAAGCCGGGGCAAACGCTCTATCAAATCAGCATAGATAATCTTGGTAAATATAACGGCAAGGTGCTCTCGCAATTCCAGGACCTGAACCCCTGGCTGAGCGATCCGGACCGTATTCACCCCGGGCAAGAGATTCGCGTACCAGCAGCGGCAACACTATCCACCGACGGGCAGCGCGCGGCCGAGCAGGCTTCGAATGCTGCACCCGCAGAGGCAGGAAAACAATGAGCAAGAACTTTGAATTGATGCAACAGACGGGACGCGGTCCGGAAATGACCCCGATTCCAAGCCAGATTCCGCAAAAGCCCTTGTCCGTGTCACACGCGAACGGCAATGGCCATCGCAATGGAAACGGCGCAGGGCTGAATCTGGACGACCTTGCCCAGGAAGAAACCCTAAAGCTCGTGCAGCGCGTCTTCTTGCTGCAGGCGGGCGAAGTGCCGCGCACTGTAATTTTCGCGGGCATTGATCACGGCAATGGTTGCAGCCGGGTCTGCGCCCGTACCGCTCAGGTGCTTGCCTCGAATGTCTCGGGCAAGGTCTGCATCGTTGACGCCAACCTGCGCTCTCCTTCGCTGCCCGAATATTTCGGCATGACCAATCACCACGGGCTCACCGATTCCCTGCTCCAGGACGGGCCCATCATGAGCTTCGCCAAGGCGACCGGCACCGCCAACCTATGGTTGCTTTCCTGCGGCTCGCTGGCGTCGGACTCCGCCAACCTGCTGAATTCGGACCGCCTCAAAACGCGCCTCGCCGAGATGCGCAACGAATTCGACTTTGTCCTGATTGACACGCCGGCACTGAGCCAGTACGCCGACGCGGTTTCTTTGGGGCGCCTCTCGGACGGAATGGTTTTTGTCCTGGAAGCGAATTCCACTCGCCGCGAATCAGCAATCAAGGTGATGGAGAACCTACGCGCCAGCAACGTTCAGATTCTGGGCGCGGTTTTGAACAAGCGGGACTATCCCATCCCACAGTCCGTGTATCACCGGCTGTAGCAAATGAGTCTTCACAGGAGTTCGCACTGTCTAAGCCCTCACTCCAACGGAAGGTCCGGCCTCGTTGGGGCGGCGGTTACGAAGTCGTAACCGCCATTTCTGGGCGCAGTAGGCCGGAAGCAGTCCTGGTGCTCGGTGCGGTGCAGATTCAAATGTGACTCTTATGGCGGAGCTGCGTCCGCACCAGGTGCTTTTAAATTGCTGGCGGAATTCATACGGAGTCCATTCAAGTGAATCATTCGACGCGGCGGCTTCTTAGAGATGCGATGAAGTTGCTGGACCTGGGACTGCTGGTGACGTCTCTCGGGCTTACTACCATGCTGATTGTTTCGCATCGTGGCACGCTCTCATTCGCGCAGTTCCTTGGCCTCAGAATCAAGATCGGAAATTTCGTCCTATTCGCTCTGCTTCTCCTCGCCTGGCACTCTGTTCTTTTGCTGTGCGGCCTGTATCAATCTAGGCGTATGTCCACCCGGCGCTCGGAAGCCGTGGATACGCTCAAGGCCACGGGCATGGCCAGCATTTGCCTGTTGTTGGCCGGAGCTATGTTCAGCAAGAACATCGTCACCCCCTCGTTCGTCGGGCTGTTCTGGCTGTTTAGCTTCGATACCATCATTTCCGTGCGCCTGGTCATTCGACTCTTTTTGTCCAGGGCTCGCCGCCGCGGCAAGAACGTGCGTTTCATGTTGATTCTGGGAACCAACGCCAGAGCGATTGAGTTCGCGCAACGCATCGAATCGCGGCCTGACCTTGGCTATCGAGTTTTGGGATTTGTGGATGACGAATGGAGCGGGTCCGCCGCCGTGCGTGACGCGGGCTATCTGATTCGCTGCGACTTCGCCGGGCTCGCGGAATTTCTGCGCCGTAACGTGGTAGATGAAGTCGCCACCTATCTGCCGCTGCGGTCATTTTACGAGCACGCCGCGCAACTCGCCGCGCTTTGCGATCTGCACGGGATCCTGATTCGCTTCGATACCGACATTTTCAATCTCAACTTCGCCCGCACGCGCACCGAGGATTTCGACCAAGGCCTTCACATTGCGCCCTACGGCAGCGAATACGAAGCGTTGCCCATGGTGCTCAAGCGTTTCCTCGATGTCGTGATTTCATTCGCGCTCCTGATTCTGTTGGTCCCGCTGTTTCTGTTGGCCGCCGTGCTCGTGAAGCTTTCGTCGGCAGGTCCGATTTTCTTTTCCCAGGAAAGAATCGGGTTAAACAAGAGAAGGTTTCTCACTTATAAGTTTCGCACCATGATCCCCAACGCCGAGCAGATGATTTCCCAGCTCGAGCATCTCAACGAAGTCAGCGGGCCCGTTTTCAAAATCAAGAATGATCCGCGCCTCAGCCCGGTCGGCAAACTCCTCCGCCGTACCAGCATTGACGAATTGCCGCAGCTCTTCAATGTCCTGAAGGGCGATATGAGTCTGGTCGGCCCCCGCCCCATGGCCGTGCGCGATTACGAAGGTTTCAGCGAAGACTGGCAGCGCCGCCGTTTCAGCGTGCGCCCCGGCATCACCTGCTTGTGGCAAGTGAACGGACGCAGCTCCATTTCCTTCCAGCAATGGATGGAGCTGGATATGCAATATATCGAGCAGTGGTCCATTTGGCTCGACCTTAAAATCCTCGCCAAAACGATACCCGCTGTGATGCGCGGTACGGGAGCGGCGTGATCGAAAATGATTTTACAGTCCAGCCGGCCGTTCCGTCATTGGCCTATCGTTCCGGACATACGTTGAATCCATCGCTCGAAATGGATGATGGCAGCGCGCTACCTCATATGTCCCCGGAGGCGTCGCATACAGCTGATTTCTTGCGCGCGCTTTTCCGCCTCTTGGACGAGCGCGGCGTGCGCTATTGTGTGCTGCACTCCTGGGAGTCGCTGCCCTTCGAGTTATTGAGCGATCTGGACATCGCTATTCACCCCGAGGACCGGCTCAAGCTGCCGATTGTGTTCCGGCGGTTGCAGGAAGCCGGTTACCTCCTGATCCAATGTTTGAACTACTCAGTTGACGCTTTCTATTTCGTGTTCTGCTGGTTCGACGGTCTCTCTCTGCGATCCGTACCGCTGGATTTCATTTTCGAGCACTGGCGCAGTGGACTTGCTGTCCTTTCCGTCGAGGAACTCATCGCTCACCGCGAGCGCAACGGTGATATGTGGATCCCGTCACGACCCCACCAGTTCGCCTACCTCCTGGCGAAGAAAACCTGGAAAGGAAAAGTATCCGAGACGCAGGCGCAACGCCTGAAAGTCCTGGTGGAAACTCTGGGACGGCCGGAAGCGGAAGCGATCGCTGGCAAAATATTTTTAGGGGAATGGAATCGCCGAGTAGTCTCCGCCTGTCTGGAGGGCTCACTTCCCGGCACGCTGGGACGAGCGCGCAATCTTCCCTGGCTCACCGCCGCGCTCCGTCATCCATTGCGTTTTGGTCTTCACGCTGTGCAACAGGCTAGCCGCCTCGCGCGCCGCTGGCGTTATCCCACCGGGCTTCTAATTGCCGTCCTCGGTCCTGATGGCTCCGGCAAGGACACGGTAATTAATGGGATGAGCAAGGAGATTCGCCGCGGCTTTCGCCGTATGGTGTTTTACCACTGGCGTCCTCATCTCATTCTCCCGCGAAAATCCGCTCCGCCGGTGACCGATCCCCACGCGGCGCGTCCTCGTGGCGCGATAGTTTCCAGCATGTACCTCATGGGTTTTGTCCTCGACTATTGGATCGGGTACGCGCTGCGCATTCGCCATTTGCTAACACGCAGCACCTTGGTGGTCTTCGACCGCTATTTTTACGACGTGATCGTAGACCCCAAACGCGCCCGTTTCGGAGGGCCCGCCTGGTTTGCGCAATTGCTGGCGCGATTGGTGCCCCGTCCCGATATCACGCTGGTTCTCGATGCCGATGAGCGCGTGATGTTCGCGCGCAAAGGCGAATTATCCGTAGCAGAATTGCAGCGGCAGCGCCTCGCGTACCAAGATCTCAGCGTCGGCATGACCGTGAAAAAAACCGTGCTCACCGACCGGGACATCGATCAAAGCGTTGCCGACGCGACCGCAGCCGTCGTCAGTTTCCTGCACAATCGCTTTGAACACAGAGACGAGGAGTGGCTGCGCGAGTCCGCAGTGAACGACGTCCGCGGATAAAATGTTTTGATCGAGACAAACCAATACACCGAGACCGTCAAGCGCGCGTTACGCGTGCTCTTTGGTGGAGGCTCGCCCGATTCGCTGGTCTTCTCGCCGCAGGTGCCAAAACATTCCGCCTCCGCTGGAATTGTAATGGCCGATAGTTCTTCGGATATTTCCCGTTCACTTTCTGCCGGCGGATATCGCTTCGCTCACCGCTTTGCGTTGCTGCCTTCGCGCGAACGTACACGCTGGCTCGTCCCCCGCAACGAGGACTGCCAGATCGTCAACGGCTTGGAAATGTATCCGTCGTTCTCGATCCGAGCCACGGTTTATAAATCGTTCGCATCGCGCATGGCCGCCATGGGCTGGCCCGGCTGGGCCGGAAATTCTCTATGGGTCGCATCGCAACAGAGATTTCCGATCGAAGGATTGGTCGAAGATCTTACCGGCGAGACGCGTCCGCAGTTTTCCCTCTCGCTCGGCACCGCAGTATCTAGCCGCAAGCTCACCGTGCAAGTCATGCGCCGCAATGGAGAAATACTTGGTTACATCAAGTTGCCTCTCACTGAAAAAGCCAATGCCAGAATCCGCGCTGAAGCAGCCACCCTGGAGAAGCTCAACGCCGATCCTCGTCTTCGCGCCCGCGTTCCGGCTGTCCTTCATGCAGCGAAATGGGGATCGGGCCATCTGCTTTTCCAGTCGCCGATCATGGGCGATCCCGGCCCCACGCATCTTACGGTCTACCACCAGCAAGCCCTGAACGAAATGCATTCAGCGCACTCCGCCGTGAAGCCGGGAATGTGTCTCGTCCGCGAAACCTCGGAGAAAATTAGCGCCGCCGGAAATAGGCTGGGGCCCAAGTGGGATCTGCTGGCCCAGGAAGCCTTGCGCGCCGCCGCCCAGGAACTTTCCGAAACGAGCGTGCGCTGCGGACTAGGTCACGGAGATTTCACTCCCTGGAATACGCGAATTCGCGATGGCCTGCTCTGCCTGGTGGATTGGGAAATGGCTTCCTGGGAGGCGCCTGTTCTGTGGGACACTTTTCATTTCCTGGCACAAACGAAATCCTTGCTGCAGCAAGGCGCTGGCGCCGAGGGCCTGGCGGATTTCACGAATCAGAAGCGCGCTCTCTACATGTTGTACCTGGTCTCCTCGGCCTCGCACCTTGCCGAAGAGGCGTCGCAGTCATTTGATATTTCATTTCGCGAGGCGCAACTTCGCGAGCAACTCCGCGCGTTGTCCGCCAGTCTCCCGAACACGGCTTCGTTCGCAGCTCGAGGAGGAAGCGTTGGCATCTGAGCGACCCAACGCTTCGTGTGGCGCATGAGCGAGCGAGCGCAACTCGACATCCTTCGTCCGCGCGTTCTGCTCTCGGCGTACGCCTGTGAACCTGGCAAGGGTTCCGAGCCGGGCGTGGGCTGGAACTGGGTCCGGCAACTCTCACAATTCGCGGAAGTGTGGGTGCTCACCCGTGCGAATAATCGCAATTCGATTGAAGCGGCAATAGGCGAACGCCCGCTACCGCATGTCCACTTCGTTTACTACGACCTTCCGCGCTGGACGTCCTTCTGGAAGCGCGGCGGGCGAGGCGTGCACGCTTATTACTATCTCTGGCAGCTCGGTTCATATTTTGTCGCCAAGGATTTGCATCGAGACGTTTCGTTTCAACTCGTCCATCACGCCACGTTCGCCAGCTGTTGGTTCCCAAGTTTCATGGCGTTTCTGCCCGCACCGTTTCTGTGGGGCCCTGTTGGCGGGGCTGAGTCCACCCCGGGCTCGTTCTGGAATTCGTTCAGCAGCCGCGGAAAGATTTACGAGATCCTGCGAAGCTTGAGCCGCTGGAGGGGCCAGTGCGACCCGTTCGTACGTGCTACTGCGCGCCGCGCGGCGTTCGCGCTGGCCACCACCCCCGAAACCGAGAAGCAATTGCGTGCCCTGGGTTGCGCGCATACCGGTGTGCTCTCTCTTGCTGCAATCGGGGCCGAAGAATTCCAAATGCTCGCGCATATCCCGGAACGCACTTCCGGCCCGTTCCGCGTTTTCAGCATGGGCCGCTTGCTGCACTGGAAGGGATTCCACCTGGGAATCGAAGCGTTCGCTCGTTTCCATCGCTCGCATCCGGAAAGCGAATATTGGTTGATCGGCGACGGACCAGAGCGGCACCGGCTGGAAAAACTGGCGCGTGATTTGTCGGTCGCTGCCAACGTGCACTTTTGGGGAGAGCTCCCGCGCGCTGAAGCACTCGCAAAGATCACCGAATGCGATCTGCTCCTTCATCCTTCGCTTCATGATTCCAGCGGCTGGGCCAGCATTGAGGCCATGGCTGCCGGGCGTGCGGTCATCTGCTTGGATGCAGGCGGGCTGGCGCTGCAAATTGACGGAGGAAACGGCGTGAAGATACCCGCCGTATCGCAGCAGCAGGCGGTGAATGCCATCGCCGCAGCGCTCGAGAATCTTGCGAACAATCCCGCGCTCAGGCTGCAGTACGGCCGCGCCAGTCGCCTACGCGTCAGCGAGGAATTCAACTGGGCCCGCAAGGCGCGCGAAGTTCACTCGATTTACGATCGCCTGCTCGCAAGCAATCCAATCGTTGCGCCAGGCGCCGGCGAATTGCAAAGGCTGGGAAATAAACCGGAAGTCCCCGCCTACCGGGGCGATACTTTTTAGGAGTAGCTGACCATGACCAAGATAGGCTGGGTATGGGAATTGACGGGCTTCGCGCTGCTGAGCGTAATTGCTCTGTACGCCATGGCCCCGTTTCGCAGCAATTTGATCGTCGGCCTCATCCTCGCACTACCATTTGTGATGGTCTTCGTGGTTCCGTCCGCCACCCGCGCTCTGGCGGAAAACGCGGCAGAGCTGAAGAAATCCTTCACCTGGTGGCACTGGCTCATCTTGATTTCGTTCATTAGCGGGCTCACCTTTCGTCTCCGCGAAGTACAGGAAATTCAGTCGAATCCGCTCGATGCGGCAGCAATGGTAAAGGTTCTCCTCGTGGGTCTTATTGGCGTGCTGCTCCTGGCCCGCCTGTTCAGCGGGAAAAGCCCATGGTTGCGGACACAATTTCGCGGTCTTGTAGGTTTGCTCATGGCATTTGCCCTGATTTCTCTAGTTACAACTTTTTGGTCGGTGAAGCCTTCTTGGACGTTATATAAGTCCCTCGAGTACGCCGTTATGCTGGCCCTGTATTCGGCGATCGTTGTTTACCTCTCGCGCGTTGAAGAATACGAATCCGTTCTGAATTGGGTGTACGCACTGCTCACCTTGTTGTTGGTGACTGCGTGGATCGGAGCAGTGATCGACCCCGCCGACGCATTTAACGTCGGAGCGTCAGGTCTGTTCCTGATCCCTCAGCTCAACGGTGTGTTTCCGGTGTTAGCGGCAAACGGCGTGGGGACGATGGGAGCGATCGTGGGGCTTGTTGCCATAAGCCGTCTCATGATGCCGGTGACCGAAAAGAAGTATCGGGGTTGGTACTTAGCGCTTGCAGGATTCGGTATCGTGTCGATGATTCTGGCCGATTGCAGGTCGGCGACGTTCGGTTTTCTCGTCGGTACTTTGATACTTCTTTTCTTTACACGTCATCTCGTCGCTGGAACCTTTGTCTTAGCGTCAGGAGCTGTGCTCGCAGTGTTCTCTGGCGCTGGAAAAAGCATCATGTTGTACTTGGCACGAGGACAGCAAACCAAGGAACTCGAAGGGCTCAGCGGGCGGGTGGAATTTTGGCAATTTGGCTGGCAAAAATTCCTGGAGCGGCCATTTACGGGATGGGGCGGTTTTGCCGGCGGTCGCTTTTTGATCCTTCCTCAGATTAGCGATCCCAGTCAGCCCATGCCTTCCGACCTGCATAGCAACATCATGGAACCGCTTGTTGATACCGGAATATTCGGGCTTCTCTTCATACTTCTCGCGCTCTTTGGTGTTTGGTGGTATCTCTACAAAGGTTTCCGCAGCCCACGGCTCAACGGCAGAGAGGCGCGTCTTGCCGCCGAATGCATGGTCGTTCTCGCGTTATTAACCGTCCGCTTCACCGTCAGCGATTTTACGACGATTTATCCCGGCCTTCCGTTCCTTGCGATCCTATGTTATGCCGAGTACGTTCGCCGTCGCTTGAAGTTCGGCTCTACGTTGGAGGACACAAGTCAGCAAGAGGCCGGAAGGTAGGTGCTTTCCATTCTGAGTGTGTCGAGCCACTTCGGACATTCAGTGCCGCGTTGACAATCGCCGTGATAACCTCCGGAAACGCGATCAAATGCGCAATCGTCCTGTGATCGCATCGATGAGACCCCAATTCCATAAAGCGTGCGCCTCCAATGTTAGCCGGGAGGTTTTCACCGAAAATCAAACAGATCATCGCGCCAGGGAAGCGGAGATGCCGGTTTGAAGATCCTGTTGGCGCATACTTTTTTCCAGCAGTTTGGCGGACAGGATGCCGTCGCATTGGCCGAACGCGAAATGCTCGAACGCCGCGGTCACGAAGTGATTTTTTACTCGCGCAGAAATGACGAAATCAAGGATTTCGGGGTCGCCGGCAAAGTCCGTTTCATCGCAGACACCGTATATTCCCGGCGCACCGCGCGCGATCTGGAAGCCCTGGTAGCGGCGAATCGGCCCGACTTGGCTTACGTCCACAATATTTATCCGTTGATTTCGCCGGCGATCTATCACGTGTTACACGCCTTGGGCGTCCCTTTGGTTCAGTGCGTGCACGATTCTCGGCCTCTGTGCTCGAACGGCCTGTTCTACACTGAAGGCCAAGTTTGCGAGCGGTGCATGCACGGGAATTATTTGCACGGAGTCGTTCATCGCTGCTATCGGAATAGTTATTTCTTAAGCGGACTCTACGCGTTCACGCTCGGCGTGAATCGCTTCGCCAATATGCTCGATAAAATCTCTGCTTTCATTTGCCTGAACGAATTCTACCGTACCAAGTTTCTGGAAGCGGGCGTGCCAGCCAACAAACTGTTCCTCCGCCCAAATTCGATCGATGCGTTGCAGCTCACCCCCGGGCCCGCCCCAGAGGCACGGCCGTATGCCGTCTACTTTGGGCGCTTGTCATCTGAAAAAGGCCTGCTCACTCTGCTGCACGCCTTCGAACAGGCCAAGCCCGCGCGCCTAAAAATTGCGGGGACCGGTCCGCTGCAGGCAGAACTGCAGCGGTACATTCGCGACAAAAGACTCGACAACGTCGAACTGGTTGGATTCCTGTCTGGCGCTCGAAAATCGGAATTGCTCGGCAGCGCACTCTTCGCGATTATTCCTTCGGAGTGGTACGAGAATTTCCCGGTCGTGGCGCTGGAGTGCTTCGCCGCGGGAAAACCAATCGTCGCTTCGCGCATAGGCGGGCTTCCATCCATCGTTTCGGAAGGCGAGACGGGGCTGCTGTTCACCGCCGGGAACGCGCACGAAATCGCCGAGAAAGTCCGTTACATGTTTGCTCATCCCTTCGAAGCCGACCGCATGGGCAGGCGCGCTAGGGAAATCGTAGAAACAAGATATTCACGCGAGCGCAGTTATCAGGATCTGCTAGAAATCTTTCAAAAGGTTGTGACGGCGTGAGCATGCATTCCCGGTCAACACGCGTTCAACTCGAACGTGACGGAACTGCAGCCGCGCATCATCTGTTCACCCAACTGAAAAATCACCGCATCTCGACACATCCGGTAAAATAAACGATGAACACCGTCACCACCGCGACCACAACAATGGAAGCAACCTCCAAACGCCCCTGGTACAAGGTCGTAGGGATTCGCGTGGATGGCGTGGAGATGCGCGACGCCATCGCCCAAATGCAGGAGTGGATCGCGAGCGGCTGGCGTGGAAATTACGTCGCCGTCACCGGCATGCACGGCGTCAGCGAAGTTCTGCGTGACCCCGCCCTCCGCGGAATCATCAACCAAGCGGGTCTGGTCGTTCCAGACGGAATGCCGTTGGTTTGGCTCGCCCGCTGGCACCACATTCCCATCCAGCGCCGCGTCACCGGAGCGGAATTGATGCAAACTTTCTGTGAGCAGACTGGTTCGCGTTATCGCCACTTCTTTTACGGCGGCGCGCCCGGTGTGGCCGAAGATCTAGCGCAAAAACTGAATCAGCGATTTGGAATCGCCGTTGCAGGCACCTACACCCCGCCCTTTCGTTCGCTCACGGATCAGGAAGAAGCCGATGTCGCGAAGCTGGTGAAAGATACGGCGCCCGATGTTCTCTGGGTCGGCCTGAGCACTCCCAAGCAGGAGCGTTGGATGTATGCGCATCGCCAGACGTTACCTGTCGCGGTGATGTTGGGCGTCGGCGCCGCGTTCGATATGCATTCCGATCGGCTCACTCGCGCGCCAGTCTGGGTCCAGGAACGCGGGCTCGAATGGTTCTATCGCCTCTTATCGGAACCGCGCCGGCTTTGGAAGCGGTACTTGGTCTTGATCCCCAGGGCAGCCTGGAGCGTGTTGCTCGAGCTGCTGCACATTGTTCGCTATGAATAGGCGATGGCAACGTTATGCTTCGCTGGCGCTGGCTGGTTTCATTCTTCTGGCGCTCGCGTATAGATTCCGCCTGCGCATCGAACATTTTCGCCCGGATATTCGCATTCGCACGCTGCAGACGATCACCATCTCGCCGTCTGCATTGGAGATTCCTCGCGGAGCTCGCAAGCGGCTCGCAGCAGTCGCGCGTTATCGCGATGGCAGCATCGAGGAATCCCCCGCGAAAGTTCACTGGCACTCATCGGCTCCAGGCGTCGCGCAGATCAGTCCGGAAGGAATGCTCGTTGCCGAAAGTGTCGGGTCGGCGATGGTAGAAGCAAAACTCAAGGACGCAACGGCCGCCGTCGAAGTGTCCGTCGTTCCCGCAGCACCAATTGCTCTGGCCATTTTTCCGGCGAATGAAAATATTCCAGTCGGTGCAACGGTTCAGTACAAAGTGATAGCCACCAGTTCCGATGATTCCGTCGCCGATGTCACACGTTCAGCTACATGGAATCTTTCCAATTCATCCGCTGTCGAGCTTAGTCCCTCGGCGCTGGCTCGCGGACGCGCTGCCGGCCGCACCGTCGTTCGCGTGGAACTTGCGACTCCGCTCGGTAAAATCAAAACTGAGACCCTCTTGACCGTCGCCACAACAGCCAGCGCATTCGAAGGCGTGTTTACCTATCGCTATGACGATACTGGTACCGGACAGAATCGGCTCGAAACCTCGCTGACTCCGGAAAACGTAGACGCGCGATCCTTCGGCAAGCTCTTCGCCGCACCGGTGGACGGATACGTCTACGCGCAGCCACTTTACGTTCCCAATGTTTCCATCCAGGGCCAGAATGTTCGCAACGTCCTGTACGCTGCCACCGAACATGACACAATTTTTGCATTCGACGCCGACAGTGGCGCCGAGTTGTTCCGCAAAAGCCTCGGATCGGCGGTGCCCCGAAAAGAACTGCCCTGCAAGGACATGGGCCCGGAGGTCGGCATCACCGGAACGCCCGTCATCGATCCCACGACAAAAACGATGTACCTCGCCGCGAAGTCCTACGAGAACGGCGCCAGCTCGTTCCATTTACACGCACTTGATATCACCTCCGGAAACGAAAAGTCCGGTAGCCCGGTGCTGATCTCTGCCGCCGTTGCTGGTCACGGTAGGGGCAGCCACGGAGGGAACCTGGCGTTCGACGCATCCAGCCAATTGCAGCGTCCCGGTCTCCGCATCGTGCGCGGCCAGGTAGTGGTCGCTTTCGGATCAATGTGCGATCGCGGATCCTTCCACGGTTGGCTCTTCACGTATGACGAGTCAACCCTGGCTCAGGCGGCTGTTTTTCTGACGACTCCAGACGGCCACCACGGCGGCATTTGGCAGGCGGGCGCGGCGCCCGCCGTGGATTCCGCCGGAAATATCTACGTCATTTCCGGCGATGGCGATTTTGATCCGAACCTGCCACGCCCCAACTTTGGTGATTCGATTATGAAGCTGCAGTCCATCGGCTCCGGCAGTCTGGCGCCAGCCGATTATTTCGCTCCGTGTAATCAGAACGAAATGGACGTGGAAAACAGCGACCTGGGAAGCAGCGGACCCATACTGCTGCCTGATCAATTAGGGCCTCACTCCCATTTACTTTTCGGCGCGGCGAAAGATGGCACGATTTACCTTTTGGATCGCGACGATATGGGGCATTTCCAGTCGACAAGTAATAATCAAGTCGTGCAAAATCTCCCGCATTTTTTTGCCAACAAAGTGCATGCGTCCGCCGGCTACTGGCGGAACGCGTCGGGCGAATGGCTGTTCATCAGTTCGGTCGAAGGAAAATTGCAGGCCTTTAGTCTCACTCACGGGCAATTATCCACAACTGCAGCGTCCGAAACAGCGATGACTTTTGCTTATCCGGGAGTTACACCCGTCATCTCCTCGCACGGCGATTCGGACGGAATTGTCTGGGCTCTGGAAAATTACTCGGGCGTTCTTCACGCCTTCGCCGCTACGAATCTCGCGAAAGAATTGTACAATTCCAACCAAGCCGCGAATGGCCGTGATCGTGCCGAACGCGGTGTCCAGTTCTACGTGCCCACCGTAGCGAACGGAAAGGTCTATTTCGGCTCGCGCGGACACGTGTATGCATACGGCCTGATGCACTAATCGCTCGTATCGCAGCTTCGTACTACATCCGTAAACATGACCCGCAGGTCATCGAGCATTTCAGTGAATCGCGATCAGACGGACACAGCCTGCAATGAAGTTCTGAGAGAGGGGGAGCGTGCAAGACCTAAGGCCAAGGGGCTACTGTTCTCGCTGGGACTTCATTCTCGCGCGCTGCGCAAATCGCAATGTGCTGCATCTCGGTTTCATCGGGGAGACGGACGCCCCGCTGGGTCAGAAAGTAGACGCCATCCGGGATGAACAGACTCTGCACTCGCAGCTGTTAAAGGTCTCTTCGGCCGTTACGGGAATTGACCGGAACGAACGCGCCATCGAAATGATTCGCTCCAAGGTCGGATGGGACAATCTTTACGTCGCGGACGTTGAACATCTGGAGCGCCTTGATCTAAACCGCACGTTCGACGTCGTCCTCTTCGGTAATTTGATGGAACACTTGAGCTGTCCCGGGCTCGCCTTGAATGGAATTCACCGCTTCATGAATGAGAAAAGCGAATTGATCATTTCCACTCCCAACGCATTCGCGCTGCTCTCGAACATTCGCTTCACGCTCGGCCGTTTTCGGGAAGGCGACGAGCACGTCACGGGCTACTCCAAGTTCATGCTGCAGTCTCTGCTCGAGCGGCACGGCTATGCGATGACCGAGCTTTTCACCTGCTACGACAAACCGCCGCTCGGGTGGAAACAAAAGTTGCAATTTGCGATTGGCGTTCCTTATTTCAAGGCGATGCCCGAGCGTGGCGGCACGCTATTGGCCGTATCACGCAAGG
>DATNLN010000001.1:0-7104 GCA_035602855.1 Candidatus Acidiferrales bacterium | reverse complement strand
TGTCGAAGTCCCAGTGAACCACTTGTGGGGCGCCCAGACGCAACGGTCGCACCGCAACTTTCCGATCGGTGTCGAGCGCTATCGCTGGGGCCGGCCGGTGATCCGCGCTCTCGGCATTCTCAAGAAGTGTGCTGCTCTGGCCAACAGAGAGTTGGGTCAGTTACCGGACGAGAAGGTCGATCTGATCGTCCGTGCCGCACAAGACGTGATCGACGGAAAGCTAGACGCCGAATTTCCTCTGGTCGTATTCCAGACGGGATCGGGCACCCAGACCAACATGAACGCCAATGAAGTGATCGCGAACCGCGCGATTCAGCTAGCCGGCGGAGTTGTGGGATCGAAGAAGCCGATCCATCCCAACGACGACGTGAATCACAGCCAGTCATCCAATGACACATTCCCGACTACGATGCACATCGCGACGGTCGAGGAACTGGAAAATGTCCTCACGCCCGCTATTCAAACGCTGCGCGACACTTTGGACACAAAGTCCAAAGCCTTCTCTCGTGTGGTCATGGTGGGCCGGACTCACCTGCAGGACGCGACACCGCTGACCCTGGGCCAAGTGATTTCGGGTTGGGTGGCACAGCTCGATCAGGCCTTAGACGCGATCCATGCGAGTTTACCTGGTGTTTGTGAACTCGCGATCGGGGGAACGGCCGTCGGCACGGGGCTGAATGCCGATCCTCGCTTCGCCGAGGTAGCCGCGCGCAAGATCGCGGAAGAAACAGGCAAGCCGTTCGTCTCCGCGCCGAACAAGTTCGCGGCACTCTCAGCGCACGACGCTATGGTGAACGTCAGTGCAGGGTTGCGCACGCTCGCGGGTGTCCTGATGAAGATCGCGAACGACGTGCGCTGGTATGCGTGCGGACCGCGAGCAGGATTTGCCGAACTGAGAATCCCGGAGAACGAGCCGGGTTCCTCGATTATGCCTGGGAAGATCAACCCGACCCAATGCGAGGCGTTGACCATGGTGGCGGTGGAGGTGTTCGGCAAGGATCACTCCGTGGCCTTCGCCGGCTCGCAAGGAAACTTCCAGCTCAACGTCTACAAGCCGGTAATCCTGCACAACGTTCTGCAATCAATTCAGCTTTTGGCGGACGGCGCCCATTCATTTAATGATCGCTGCGCTGCAGGAATCGAGCCAAACGAAAAGCGCATCCGCGAACACCTCGACAACTCGCTTATGTTGGTGACGGCGCTCAATCCGCACATCGGTTATGAGAAAGCAGCGCAGATTTCGCTCAAGGCCTATCGCGAGGAACTCACACTCCGGGATGCCGCTCTGAAGTTGGGCTTCTTGACCGCGCAACAGTTCGACGAATGGGTCCGGCCAGAGGACATGACGCACCCCCTCGAACCGGAGAAGACAAACGCTTAGCACGGTGCTCCAGGGCGCGCTCAGGTCATGGCAAGAACACAACAACAAGACGCAAACACCTCACAGGGGACGCCGCACCAGACTGGCGAAGTCGTCATGCGTGGCGCCATACTCGCGATTTCCTGCGCAATCAGTTACTGGCTGATCACACACATCCTTGCCAACACCTATTCCATCTCCAGGGACGACAACCTCCTCGGCGGGATGTGGGCGGTCGTCGCCACGATATTCGTCTATAGAGACAGCAACGCGGAGAGCGTGCGTTCCGCGTTATCGCGCATGGCGGCCACATCCGTAAGTTTCGCGTTGTGTTTGATCTACTTATTGATCTTCCCGTTTCACATTTGGGGCATGGCCGCGCTGATCGGGATCGGCGCAATCGTCGTAACAACAATGGGCCGTCCGGACGACACCATCACGACCGGAATTACAACTGCCGTCGTGATGGTCGTCGCGGCATTGAGCCCACACGACGCCTGGCGACAGCCGATCTTGAGACTAGTCGATACCGCCGTTGGAGTCGCCGTCGGCGTCGCGGCGGCGTGTCTCGGCGCCAACTTTATGCGGGTGACCAGACTGAAAGGGCGGGACAACCTCCGCAAGGACGCAGGAGAACGCGCGTAGCTTCGGCCCTCTGATCGACGGAATGGTTCTCGATGCGACGCCACTCCCCGAGTGTGGCGGCGCAATCCCTTGGCCCGTGCGCCGGTTCACTTGTCAGGCAAAGATAGGAGCAGAGCCGCAAGATCACGTTTGAGAAACGAGATCTTCGCTCTTAGGTCTTCCAACATTGCCGAACGATCTTCCGAGTCGTCGATGGTTAGAGCCAATTTGTCGGAAGGCTGACTCGTCACCCTGTCTATTTTATTCTTGCCTGCGGAAGTGGAGGGCGGGTCTGTTCGTTTCAGAGTGATCCATGTCTGAATAAGGCGCTCCTTCCTGGTGAGGCCTTCCTCGTCTGTTGGTGCGACTTCGTTGAGAAAGCTCCCGACAATTTGATCATAGTGGCTATCGCCGAGCGTCGGTCGATCGAACATCTCGGCCAACATATTAGAGTTGAACTCGAATAGCCTAGTTCCTCCTTTCTGCGCCCGAATACCAGAGATCGCCAGAGTGGAGGAGAGCACACCGGCGGCGATGCCGACGATAGACGAAGCCTTGTTCTCTCCTGAAGGCAACTGGAGCCCGGCGCTGGTTGCGCCCAAAGTTCCGCCCGAAACGATACTCAGTAGATTGGCACGGTTGACGGCCCTATCCCGTTTGTCGGAGAGATAGCCGCGAACTTCATTGGATTGGGCGCTTTCGTTGTCGATCTGCGCGATAATTGCATCCACTTCGAGCGAAGCGGCGAGAACCCTTTCGATGATTATCTGGCGGAGCGGAGTGATCTTCGAAGGGTCCGATTGGTTGCGAGCCAATTCGCTCAGCTGGTCAATCTCGGGCAGCACGTGGATAATGTTTGCGGTGCGCATCACAGTCGATTGTTCAACGCCACATCTGGCGACGGACGCCTAATGAGGTGTCCACCAATTTGAAAGATTTGATGTGGGTCGCTGCTTTCAATCACCTACGCATGAAGCATCTTTTGCAGCCGCGTTGCGTACCTGAGTCATGTCGCTGGGCGCAGCGAAGCTCTTCGTGAGGATAATCATGACCACAGTTGCAGATCGATTCGCCGGGACGCTGGCAGCAGCGGGCGTCAAAGGGCTCGGTGGCATTGATCTGGACGCTTGCGCTTCGCGACAAGGCTCCGATTGATTATCGAATTCACGCGCCTCCGAAGGGAACTCTGAGCACACCTACTTGGGCTATGAATGATTCAACCAATAAAGATAGGCATGTACCGCCTCCGTGGGGCGACGATATGGAAAGCGCGCTGATCGCACAAGACAGAGTACTCCGCTCGCGAGTGAAAGCGGCTTCATCGCCGCATGCTGCAAGACGAATCCGAGCTGGAATCGTGTTCGTGATTTGTGCCACTGCACTCTTCGGCGTCCTGCTTACACACTGTTTGTAATCTCGTACGCCTCCTGCAACGGCGATAACACAATGAACGGTCCCCACTCCACAAGTCGCCCTTCATGCTTGGGTGGTTCGGTAATCAGCCCTTGGACCCTCGATTGCATACTATGCAGGCGGAATAGATCAGAGACTCAAACGAAAGGTGACACTCATGAAGTTACAACGTACGATATTCGCTTCCGTGGGGATCGTGCTTCTATCTGCGACCGCGCTATTCGCGCAGCAGGTGCAGACTGACTATGATCGCGGCGCGGACTTTAGTCGATACAAAACCTACTCCTGGGAGAAGGTCCAAACCCAAAATTCGCTGTGGATTGACCGGATCAAGGAAGCCGTCAACGCGGCTCTGGCAACGAAAGGCTGGACACCCGTGGAATCGGGCGGCGATGTCTCAATCGTGGCGATGGAGATGACAAAAGATCACCGCACTCTCAACACCTACTACGACAGCTTCGGGGGCGGCTGGGGGTGGGGAGGTGGATTTGGCTGGGGAGGTGGATTCGGAGGGGGAGGTGGATTCGGCGATTCAACCACAAACGTCGAACACTACAAGGTCGGCACGCTCGTTGTCGATTTGTTCGATACGAAGACCAAGAAACTCTTCTGGCGGGGGTCGGCCAGCGACACACTTTCGAACAAGTCCGACAAAAACATTAGGGGCCTCGACAAAGGTGTACAGAAGATGTTCGATCACTTCCCCCCGGGCGCAGGCAAATAAAAAGCCCTCGCAAAGAAGCATGAAGGAGAAGCTCATTATGAACTCGCTTCAACAGGGCATGGCACTATTCCTTTCCTTGTGTCTGCTGCTCATGGGTATACGAGACGGGTTCGCCTATCAGGCCGACCCGTTACTTTCACCGTCGCCGCCTCAGGCCGCGCAAGAGAGTCCCGAACAATTGCAACAACTCGTAGCGCCCATCGCCCTGTATCCTGACGCATTGATCGCGCAGATCCTGGCGGCCGCAACCTATCCGGACCAAATCGTAAAGGCTGAGGAGTGGATGGGCAAGCACAAACACCTTGAAGGCGAGAAGCTGGCGAAAGAGGTGAACAAAGAACATTGGGATCCCGGTGTTAAAGCCCTAACCCAGTTCCCCGCGGTGCTCGCCAATATGAACCAGAATCTCGCGTGGACATCTGAACTCGGCGACGCCTCTATCAACCAGCAGCAGGCCCTGAATCAGGCGATTCAAACCATGCGTCAGCGGGCGCACCGGGCCGGGAACTTGAAGACTACCGCCCAGGAGACCATAAGCAATAACAACAAAACGATCGTCATTCAACCGGCAGCGCCCGACGTAGTGTACGTGCCGCAATACGATCCCTGGCTCGTGTACGGCGATCCGCTGGCTGTTTTCCCCGGCTGGTATCCGTATCCGGGACTTTTTTGGGATGGTCCGGGAGTCTATTGGGGATTGGGTTTCGGTGTTGGACTCTTCGCTGGGTTTGGCTGGGGATGGAATGGTTGGGGATACGATTGGCGCGGCGGCAGGGGCGTCTACAACCACAACCCGTACATCTCGCATAGCCGGAGCATCGTCAACCGTGGTAGTTTTCGACCGAACCGGGAGGACTTCGGTCGTTCCACCGCCTCGCGCACATTGGAAGGAACGCGTTCCAGCGCTTTCAGCGGCTTCAATCATGGGGAGTTTGCGAGATCCAGTTCCTTTCGGGGCCAATCCAGCTTTGGCGGTTTTCACGGCGGAGGCTTTGGCGGGTTCCGCGGCGGGGGCTTCGGCGGGGGTTTCCACGGCGGCGGAGGTCGGCGATAGTTCGCGCGAGGTGATGCAAGCCGAGAAACGAGAAATGATGAACATGATCAACCTGTGTTTTAGAAACTTATCGGAACGCGTCCGATCGGCGACGTTCCCGTTGGCGATCCTTGTGATGTTGGCGCTTGGCAGCGCTCGCGAGGGGCTTGCTCAACAATCTGCTCGGACAACGTTTCCGTCGTCCGCGGAGGCCGGCCAGGCACTTTTCCAAGCCGTGCAAAGCAACAATGGTGAGGTCATCACAAACATCCTGGGCGGGCCGTCGGAGCTCACCGCCTCTGGCAATGAGGCCCAAGATCGGCTCGACCGCGAAATGTTCGTCCAAAAATACCAGGAGATGCACCGTCTGGGTCGGGACGCCAACGGATCGGTGACCCTGTATATCGGCTCCGAGAACTGGCCGTTCCCTATCCCGCTCGTTGAGAAGAACGGCTCCTGGCGCTTCGATCCGGACACTGGTCTGAAGGAAGTCTTGTTCAGACGAACCGGCGAGAACGAACTCAGGGCCATTTTGATCTGTCACGAACTCGTGGCCGCCGAAAGACAGTTTCGCGCAAATCAGAAGGCTGAGGGTCAGGTAGACAGCGCTCTTGCGAATTTGGTGTCGGCAGCGGCGAGTGGATCCGCGAGCGGCGAGCCAGTCCTGATCCACGGTTACTACTTTCGTGTCGTGGCAAAACGGCGAACAGATGGCAAGACTGCTGTCGGGTTCGGCTTCGTCGCTTACCCGGCTGAGTATAGGTCGTCTGGTGTGATGACGTTCATCATCACAGAGAACGATGTTGTCAAAGAAAAGGATCTGGGCACCAATACTTCGGCGCTCGCAAGTACGTTGGGATGGGCTCACAAAGAAACAGGTTGGGTGCCCTCCGACGACAAATAGAATCCGATTCGCGTTACCAGACCCTTCAGACAACGCGAGAGACCAAGATGGAGCGTTTATACGCTCCCACGCTCATGGTTCAGGAGAATCGGCTGGAGGAATCCGGAGGACTTGATAATTTCTGAGCGGGACGAGACCGGCATGCTGAATGGAATCGATCATGTTCTCCGCCGCGAAGCTCCGGATGCGGTCGCTACTACTATCCTTCGTCACTCTTATTACCGCAAGCACATAATTTCTCACATCGTTCATCTGGTCCCAGCCGCAATCTGCGTCGAGATGAGCAAGCGCTCTTCTCCAGAAACCGAAGTCACCTATCCCGCCTTGGCGTTGCCGATCAACATGCCCACTAGGCACACCAGAACACCACCCATTCCGGTCTGCAGCCCTGCCGAGCGTTGCAGGGTCCATGTCGCGGTGACGGACCCAGGAGATGACGCCGAGTTCGATAACGACCACCAGAACAGCGTCAATCACGGCTAACTGGAATTCGCCAATGACGAAAGGTAGGGTGTGGCCGACTCCTCCGATGACGGTCATGAGGCCGCAAATCGACCAGCCTACCCAGCGGCGATGAGGCTGCTGTCGTCAGACAGCGCTTCCGCGTACCCATCGGCGAGGTCATCGAGACGCCGCCCGCAGCCGTGGTCACTTCCACATGACATTGATGTCGACACGGTGGCGCACCAGATCCCAAGTCTTAGCACCAAACTGTTGATTAACAATGGGCCGTCTGATGGCATGCCTATTGCTTCGTTCGTATCGTCAGACGATCGCCTGAATTAGAGCTTAATGATCACGATTGACGACGACTCTAGGTGATCACTAAAAGGAGACGATAGAAAATGAATCAAATGAAAACGAGAGTTATGCTTTTTGTCGGCCTCGGATTGCTGGGCGGAATCGTCCAGCGCGCCGCTGCCGATGACTTTGACCAGAAGACCGTGTTCACCTTCAGCGGTCCGGTTGAGATTCCGGGCCAAGTGCTGTCGGCGGGAACCTACGTATTCAAGCTGGCAGATTCATCGTCCGACCGGAACATCGTA
>DATNLN010000243.1:0-18402 GCA_035602855.1 Candidatus Acidiferrales bacterium | reverse complement strand
GGAACAGCTATGATTCATGCGCAACCAATGCCAGGTCCCAGCGAGGATCCGCCTCGCCCTGGCTGAATCGATTGTCCGGAATGTTGGCGCTGAACGGTTCGCCACCGTGGAAAGCAGCTTCTGCACGTCCTTCTCTCCGGTTTGCCATTAGATGAACTCGCAAAGACTTGGAAGGAGTTCTCTGGCAACGCCGGAAGCTTGAGGCGAGTCGGGCCGATAGTCGAGACGGCAGAGCCGGGCGGCGCGCGCTTGAGGAGTTCCCGTCAAGCCTGCGGGACTTCGATTCAGTCAGGAGTCCAACGTTATCGTGCCTTATGCCTCACTACCAACAGTTTCAAGGAGTCTGCTAACCCGAATTCTCATCGGCATGCCGAGGATGTCAACAGCGCCAACTGGCTTCTAGGAGTTGTGGGCGAGCGTGAGCTCATCGATAATCTGGAACAGTTGACGTGGCTGAATGGGTTTTGCGATGTAGGCATCCATACCGATTGCGATGCATTGTGCATCGTCGCCTTTCATGGTGTTGGCGGTCATGGCTACGATTGGAATGTGGGTTCCGTTTGTTTTCTCGTTTTCACGTATAGCGGCAGTAGCCTCGAAGCCATCCATCTCGGGCATTTGCACGTCCATCAACACGATGTCACACTTCTGCTTCTCAATTGCGGCGAGCGCCTCGCGGCCATTGGCAGCCACGGTGACACGATGTCCGCGTTTTTCGAGTAACCGCACCGCGAACCGCTGGTTTACGACATTGTCCTCGGCAAGAAGGATGTGAAGGCAACGGCTTTCACGCAAGGAATGCCGAGTAATCAGCGCGGCTTCGGATCGGAACGCTGACGCTTTTCCTAGTGCGCCGATGATGGCGGCCAACAGCTCAGAGTTTTTCACAGGCTTGGTCAGATACGCGGCAATGCCGATTTCGCGGCAGCGCTCAGCGTCACCGCGCATGCCGGCGGAGCTCAACATAAGGATAGCGACCGAACCCGGATCAGCGAGCTGCTTGATGCGCGAGGCGAGTTCGAACCCGTCCGTTTCCGGCATCTGAGCATCGGTGATAATGAGGGGGAAGGTATTTCCGCAGGCGCGAGCACTTTTCAGGACAGTTAGCGCGGCGCGTCCACCGTCCACCGCAACGGGACTCATCTTCCAATTTGTAAGAACTTTCAGTAGGATCTGACGATTGGTGGCATTGTCGTCCACAACCAGCACGGGCACATTTTCAAGGGTCCGCAGGTCGCCTAGCTCCGGCTTAGGCACGGGGTTGTTCTGTATGAGCATGGGTACCGTGAATTGGAAGCGGCTCCCTTTGCCGGGTTCGCTCTCGACCCAGATTCGTCCACCCATGAGTTGCACGATCTTTGCGGAAATCGATAAACCGAGTCCCGTGCCGCCGTATTTCCTTGTCATCGAGCCATCCGCTTGCTCGAAAGCTTCGAAAATCTGAGCCTGCTTGTCGAGCGGGATTCCGATGCCCGTATCGGAGACGATGAAGTGAAGGTCAACGTCTTCCTCGGTACGTGAGCCAACGTCAACGGAGATGATTACCTCGCCTCCTTCGGTAAACTTGAGGGCATTGCCCGCTAGATTTATGAGGATCTGGCGCAGGCGGCCCGGATCTCCCACCAGCGTATCCGGCACGTCGGCGTGAACGTCGGAGGCAAGTTCGATCCCTTTCTGGCTGGCTCGCAAGCCAAGACTTTTCATGGCGTCGCCAAGGCAGTCACGCAGATCAAAATCAATTGCCTCGATATCCATCTTGCCTGCGTTAATCTTAGAGAAATCGAGTATGTCGTTAAGAAGGATTAGCAATGAATCCGCGGATGTCTTCGCGAGGTTCAGGAACTCTCGCTGTTCGGGATTCAATTCGGTATCGAGAACGAGTTCGGTCATGCCGAGGATTCCGTTCATCGGAGTGCGAATCTCGTGACTCATGTTGGCGAGGAAAATGCTTTTCCCGCGATCTGCGTCCTCAGCGGCTTCTTTCGCCGCCTGCAATGAGACTTCCGTTTGTTTTCTCTCCGCAATTTCCCGTTCCAAGTCGACATTTGCGGCGGCCAGTTCTTGCGTACGTTGAGCGACTTTTTGTTCCAGCCCTGCATTTAAGCGGGCGACCTCCCGCTCAGCCTTCTCCCGACGGCCAATATCCTTCGTCATGAGGCGCGTTACAAAAAAACCGATGATGCCACAAAGGCTTGTTGCAAGGAGAATGAGGCTTACCACTGCCTTATGTGCTCTCGCGTAATGACTCCTGGATTCGGTGGCGGCTTCATCCATCCGTTGACCCTGGAATTCAAGGAGGCGATTCCAAGCGTCGTGGTATTGGACCAGGAGCGGAAGTGTCTGCTCGGTCATGGCCGCTCGCGCCTGTGCGTAGCTGTGCTCGTCGTTGAGGAGATGAAGCGCTTGCTTGTAGCTGGCGATGTACGGAGTTCTGGCCGCCATCACGGCGTCGAGCAATTCGCGTTCTTTTCCCGGATCGATCCCTTGTTCTTGAATCTGTTTTACGAGAGCAGAGATCTTCTGGGTATTTTCGGCTCGTTGTTTGAGCAGCGGGGGAATCTGGCCGGGGCTGCCAATCAGGAATACCTCCATGGTGATTCGGTTATTTAGATTTGAATAGTTCAGAGCCTCGCGGCAGAGTTGGACTTTGGTCCAGCGTTTCGTGACGAGATCTTCCAAATCCGCATGAATGCGCCCCATTCGGCTGAGACCCAGCCACCCGAGCCCGAGCAAGACGCAAACCAGGAAGCCGAAGGAAATGGTTAGTGTCAGACCGATTGACCGTCTTTTCACCGCTGAGATCTCCGCACGTTTGCAGTTTTCTCGATCACTGTATCCGGCCTTGGACGAAATCGCGGTTGCGCAGCATTGAAACTCAAGCGTAAGGATGGCTGCGTTGGAACGGGGCTACTTCGGAAGGGTGATCTGATGTTGCTCTAGCGGCAGTCGACAAGTCAATCAACCGAAAGTAGGCAGGCGCCCAATGAGTTACGAGATCGCTTCACCGCTTCGGCAGGTGGTTTCTGGGGGCACGAATCCCAGTGATCTCATAACAACGTCGGCTCCCTAGACCCGACTAGACTGCCGGGCGAGATGACTCTCAGATGGTCGGCAATTCGCGAGCCGTCCAGAAACGGGGTTCTAGCGTTTCCGTAACTTTCCGTTCATCCTGCTGTCATAATTCGACCCGTACACTCCCCTGCAAATCTGCCATGAACATACTGGTCGTTGAGGACGAGCCCGAGCTGGCGTCCGCGTTGGTTCGCGGACTAGAGGAAGAGCAATTTTCCGTTCAGGTGTGTAGCGAGGGAAAGGTCGCTCTGCAAGAATCAGAGAGCGGTAATTTCGACTTGGTCCTGCTGGACATCATGCTTCCCGATCTGAGCGGATTTGACGTGGTCGAGCAATTGCGGCTGCGCAGCCGTGAAACGCTGGTGCTGATGTTGACTGCTCGCGATTCGCTTGCTGATGTCGTGCGGGGCCTGGATGCAGGCGCCGACGATTATCTGACCAAGCCATTTTCTTTCCTGGAGTTGCTCTCGCGCGTGCGGGCGCTGGAACGGCGCAGAGGCAGCAAACCTAAGAACGTACTGGAAGCCGGAGATCTGGTGCTGGACATAGCAGCGCAGCGCGCTTTTCGCCGCGGCGTTCCGCTCTATTTGTCTCTGACCGAATTTCGTTTACTGGAAGTGCTGGCTAGGCACAGAGGTCAAATCGTCCCGCGCCAGGCCATCATCACCGACGTCTGGGGGAATCGCCGTGAGGTCGAAGACAACACCCTCGACGCCTACGTTCGTCTTCTGCGAAAAAAGATCGAAAGCGATTCGGAATCGAAACTCATTCAAACCCACCGCGGACTGGGCTACTCGATGGGATTGGCTACACTCTCATGAATCTGACAATGCGCACCAAGCTTACTGCGCTCTATGTCGTAGTGCTCGCGACCTCACTGAGTATTTTTGTGTGGATTGGCGACGTAGGATTTCGGCGCAGCATTGAGGTCACCGTCAATGATGCGTCCAGCGTGAACCTGCAGAGCCTGCAGCGCCTGGTGGCGCGGAGCGCACCGAATGGAGACGCGAAAGTTCAAAAAGAGCTGGAGGAATTGGCCAGTTGGTGGCCGAGCGGCGCTGTTTTTGAAGTGGCCGATGGCAATCAGCGCTGGATTTTCCGTTCGCCGCAGTTCCTGCAACCTGCCGAGCTTCCCAAAGTGGCCGGAAGTGCCCCCACTTTCCTGACGACGAATCTGAATCACATTCAATATCGCATTGCTTCGCAGAAATTTCAGGCCGGCGGACAAACCTACGAAATTCATGCTGCTGTTCCGACCGAGCCCTTCGACCGAGCGCTCGATCATTTCCGCGACATCGAGAGAGAAACCGTGCCGCTGCTGGTGGTGGTGGCGTCGCTGCTGGGTTACTGGCTCAGCGGCAGATCGCTGGCGCCCGTGAAGCGGATCATTGATACGGCTGAACGAATTGGCGTGGAAAGCCTGTCGCAGCGACTGGAAGTGCCGCGGCCGCGCGACGAACTACGGCGTCTGACGGAGGCGCTGAACGCGATGCTCGAACGTATAGACACTTCCTTCAAGCGAATCACTCAATTTACCGCCGACGCCTCGCACGATTTGCGCACGCCGGTGACCCTAATCCGCACCGTCGCCGAAGTTACGTTGCGCAAGCCGCGGACGAATGCGCAGTATACGGAAGCGCTGGCGAAGATTCTGCGGACGTCGGAAGAAACGACGAACTTGCTGGAAAATCTTTTGACGCTGGCGCGAGCGGACGCCGGCGCGATGGGCATGGAACTGTGCGTGATTGATTTGGATATCCACGTCCGCAAAGCGCGGGAGCGCGCCATTTTGCTTGCCGAAGGTAAATCACTGGACATTGACGTGCGCACACCCGGTAGGCCCGTTTGGGTGAGAGCGGATGCGATCGCGATCGATCGCTTGCTGCTGATTTTGCTCGACAACGCCATCAAGTACACGCCAGATGGCGGCTTCTGCGATATTGAATTGCTCGCTGCAGCGGACGAAATTCAGATTCTGATCCGTGATTCGGGCATCGGCATTTCGGAACATGAACTAAGTCTCATTTTCGAGCGTTCCTATCGCACGGACTCCGCGCGTTCGCGTGAAAGCGGGGGAGCGGGCCTCGGTCTTGCGATCGCCCGATGGATCGTTGAAATGCACGGGGGCACCATCGCGGCGGAAAGTCAGATCGGCACAGGTTCGTTGTTCCGCGTTTGTTTGCCTGTCCCACACGGCCTGGGAATTGATTCGCGGGATACTATTCCTACTGCCGCGGTAGTCTGAAAAAAATTCAGCCTCTGTTCAAGTTCCCATCAAGATACATTCACGCCTAGTACGCATTGACCAGGCTAAATGGCATCACCGGCGCAAGCACTGCCGCAATCCACCACATGCAAGAGCGCCAGTTTTGGAACTCGCCGTCGAGACGAGAACAACGGGGGAGAATTTCGATGAGGTTCAAGGGCCGACCCGAATCAATTCCTTTGTCCAAAATGAGGGCAGTTCTTGGCGTGCTTCTGGCAACGTTGCTGTCCTGTGCGCCAATCCTCTGGCCGGAACGCGTCGCGGCACAAAACGCCAAGGCGTCGATCACCGGGCACATTGTAGATAGCGCCGGCGGAGTCTTGCAGGGTGCGCTCGTGACCGTTCAGCCCAGCGGATTTTCCAGCATTTCCGACAACCAGGGGCAGTACAGCATCACCAACTTACCCGCTGGCAAATATACCGTCACGATTTCGTATTCCGGCTTTGCGTCCTTCACCAAGGGCGTGGAATTGACCGAGGGCCAGACGCTTTCGGTCGACGCGGTCCTGCAGGTTGCGCCCTCGGATCAATCGATTAGCGTGCACGGAGATTTAGAAGGCGAAGCTGAACAAGTACAGATCCAGAAAACTTCCGCCGATATCGTCAACGTGCTTTCCGCCGACGTCATCACCAGTCTTCCCAATGCCAACATCGCCGACGCGGTCGGCCGGCTGCCAGGTGTAACGCTCGAGCGCGATGAAGGCGAAGGCAAATACGTACAAGTCCGCGGAACCGAGCCGCGCCTGACGAACGTGACGGTTGATGGCATAAACGTTCCGTCACCCGAGGTGGCAGTACGGCAAATCAAATTGGACGTGATTCCAGCCGACCTCGTTGACGCTATAGTTCTCGAGAAGACTCTTTCAGCCAGTCAAGACGGCGACGCCATCGGCGGCACAGTGGATTTGAGGCTCAAGAATGCGGGCGATCAACCAACGTTGATTATCTCTGGCATCGGCGGCTACACACCAATTCTTCAAGGACGATATGTGGGTCAGACCTCCGCTACCGTCGGTCAGCGTTTCGGTGCGAGCAAACAGTTCGGCGCGCTGATCGGTTTTACGTATGACTACAACGGCCGTGGCATTGATGACATCGAGCCCGGTATTGATACGGGGTACGCCGCACCTACTTACGATAGCCTTGACCTGCGCGAGTACAGGTATCAGCGCACGCGATGGGGCCTTGGTGGTGGTGCGGATGATAGAATTTCCAAGGACTCAGATATTTATTTGCATTACCTGTATTCGGATTTCAAAGACTACGGAAACAAGTGGGTGTACACACTGAACGACGACGTTTGCCAACCCCCGGTGCCAGGCCAACCCCCATGCACTCCACCGATCATCACGCCGGACCTTCCGCAATTTACAACATCCCAGCGAATTCCGAACTATTCGATTTTGAGCGTCTCCGGCGGCGGCAAGCACGTGTTTTCCAATTCCTGGATCGCCTGGGATATCTCAGGATCGAATGGCCGAGAAAATGGCGCCGCGGGTAATCCAGGCGTAAGTTTCACCTACAATGGGTCGGCGACCTGCGCGTACGACCAAGCTGCTACCAAAACTCCTTACCGGCCCCAGTGGGTATCCGGAAGTGGTACGGGCCCCTGCGTGTTTCCGGGCTCACCGGTTTTCGATCCGACACAATATTCGATAAGCGAATTCGACACCTCCACGGGGCCGACGGATCAGGTGAGCCTGCAAGGTTCCGCGACCTACGGCAAGAACTACAAATGGGGCTCGCGTGACGGCACGTTCCAATTCGGCGCCAAGATCCGCAACTCACACGATTATCAAAACGCAATCTCGCCCGTGTTGGATCCGAATGGCAATTTCTTGATGAGCCAATTTCTGAGCGGCTTCAAGAATCCGAATTATTACAACGGCAGCTACACCCAAGGACCGGTGACCAGCTACAGCAAACTCAACAATTTTCTCATCGACAATCCCGGCGACTTTACCGAAGACGTCAGCGCGACGCACCTGGGCTCCGATTCAGCCAACTACAACCTCACTGAGCGCGTGACCGCCGCCTATATCATGAACACCTTGCGATGGGGCCGGTGGAGTTTGCAAACGGGCCTGCGGCTTGAGGCCACGCAGCTGGATATTCTTGGCTACAACGTCACCAACGATAGCAACGGAAATTGGACCGGCACGACGCCGGTCAGAACCAGCCAGTGGTACATCGATCCTTTGCCGAGCGTTCAGTTGCGCTACCAGGTCACCGCCAACTCAGATATCCGCGCTGTCTATGGCCGCGGAATTTCCCGGCCCAATCCGTACGACCTGGTGCCTTACTCTACCGTTGATCAGTCCACGAATCCCTACACAATTTCGGTGGGGAATCCGACCCTGAAGCCGGAGCACGCCAACGATTTCGATATTTTGTATGAGCATTATTTGCAGCCCTACGGTGTGATACAGGGAGGATTTTTCTACAAGCAGCTCATTGAACCGATCTACTACACGAACTCGCTAGACACTGTTAGTCCGCTCTGTCCTACGCCCACTTGTCCGACCAGCACAATCGTCAACGGTTCTAACGCGCACGTAGGTGGTGTTGAACTCGCGTATCTGCAGCAGTTCGGAAGGCTTCCCTCGTTTCTTTCCGGACTCGGCATAGCTGCGAACTACACATACACCTACTCCCAAGCCCACGGGATACCCGGACGAATCGACTCCCCCGCGCTGCAGCGTCAGGCGCCGAACTCGTTCAATATCGGACCCAGTTACGATCGCGGCAGATTGTCAGTCCATCTGGGCATGACTTACAACAGCGCGATGATTTACCAGTACCAATTCTCGCCCGCCACCGATCCCTCCAATCTTGGTCTCAGAGGGCCTGCTGGTGACATTTATCTCTATTCCCATTTTCAGGTTGACGCCCAAGCTACCTACCGGGTTCATGCCGGACTCACTTTGCTTGTTCAGGGCGAAAACCTCACGAACGAGGTTTTTGGTTTCTATACCGGCAGCAAAATTTACGTAGATCAACGGGAATACTACAGCCCGACCTTCTCGGCGGGTTTCCGTTGGTATCCGCTGAGAAAGGATTGAGCCGCGCCGCAGCGGATGCTGATACCCATGCTGCAATAATTGGAGCACTTAAGTCGAAACTCAGAACATGAAAAACAAAACAAGCGGGTCGAGACTTCTAGTCATGTTGTTGTGCGCCGTTCTTATATTCGCCGTAGGCGCAAAGTCCACACGAGGCCAGAAAAATAACCAGACAGCCACCGTCCTCGTCGGCGCAGGCGATATCGCCGACTGCGCGGATCTTTCTGGTGCGGAAGCAACGGCGAAGCTTCTCGATAGCATAGCCGGCACGGTGTTCACCGCCGGTGACAATGCTTACGAAGGCGGCACCGCCGAGCAATTCGCGAAATGCTACGATCCCACCTGGGGCAGGCAAAAGGGGCGGACGCGCCCCTCCGTCGGCAACCACGAGTTCCATTCCGGCGGTGCCACTCCTTACTTCGATTATTTCGGCGCGGCGGCTGGCGATCCAGCCAAAGGTTACTACAGCTACGAGCTCGGAACGTGGCACATCGTGGTCCTCAATAGCGAATGCGCCGAAGTCGGCGGCTGCCAACCAGGTTCCGTCGAAGAGAAATGGCTGCGCGACGATTTGAAGTCGCATCCGGCTGCTTGCACGCTGGCTTACTGGCACAAACCGCTATTCAGTTCCGGCGCGAAGCATGGCAACGATCCAGAAGTAAAGGCGTTCTGGCAGGACTTGTATGAAGCGCGGGCCGCTGTCGTTATCAACGGGCACGATCATGATTACGAGCGTTTCGCGCCGCAGAATCCCGAAGGCAAGCCCGACGCCGCGCGCGGCATCCGGGAAATTGTGGCCGGCACCGGCGGCAAAAGCCATCGCCCTTTCGCAACACCTCTGCCAACAAGCGAGGTGCGCAATGCGGACACGTACGGCGTTTTGAAACTTACGCTCCATTCCAAGAGCTATGACTGGGAATTTGTGCCCGAAGCAGGGAAGACGTTTCATGATTCCGGCTCGGGTTCGTGTCGGTAGTTCATTCCGACAAAAGCGAGGCTTCGTTGAAAAAATGGCTGATCCTTTGCGCCTGTGTTGTGGGGACGATTGGTGCGAGCTTTGCCGCTGCTGGTTATCGTCTCTTGCGAACGATTCCAGTGGGAGGAACGGGCGGTTGGGATTACTTGACGGTAGATGAAACTGGGCAGCGCCTTTTTGTATCACACGAGACCCAAGTGGAAGTGATTGATCTGGCGTCGAACAGCGTCACAGGGAAAATTCCAGACACGCCCGGAGTTCACGGTATAGCCCTCGCGCCCGAAGATGGGCGCGGTTTCGTCAGCAACGGTCAGGCCTCCACAGTCACGATCTTTGACCTGAAAACGCTTGCTCCGATTTCACAGGTGCCCACCGGCAAGAAACCCGATGCCGTTGTTTACGATCCGTCCACGCATCGCGTTTTCGCGATGAACGGCAGCAGCGACAGCTCCACGGTGATTGACGCCGTCAGCGGCGACGTCCTTGGCACCATTGCACTGGGGGGAGGCCCGGAGTTTGCCGCAGCCGACGGATTGGGGAATATTTTCGTGAATCTGGAAGATCAGAATGCGACGCTGCGCATTGACGCGCGCGGCATGACGGTGAAGAATCGCTGGCCGCTAGCGCCGTGCGAACGACCGTCGAGTATGGCCATCGATCGCGCGCAGCATCGGCTTTTCATCGGCTGCCGTAGCAAAGTCATGGCCGTCGTCAATTCGGACACCGGAAGCGTGATCGTTACTCTGCCGATCGGAGACCATGTGGACGCAAGCGTGTTTGATGCGGCTACCGGCCTGGTCTTCAATTCCACGGGAGAAGGAACGATTGACGTGTTTCACCAGGATTCGCCGGACAAATACACCGCAGTGCAAAAAATACCCACGCACGCCGGCTCGAAAACGATGGCGCTGAATTCCAAAACGCACGAACTCCTGGTGCCTTCGAACGGATCCGGAACGTTTCAAATACTGCTGTTCGGGAACTGACTTCCTGGCCTCGTTATCTCCGATCTGTTTGATACGCAGCGTGATTCGTCGTTCACGGGTGCCCGTATTGCGATCCGACGGGACCTGTTCGTAGCAGCTACGCGTGAACTCGTTCTCCCGAAACCGCCAATTCCAGCGCCCGCCGCGCAATCTGATTAAGCGGTAATACAAGATCCACCGCGCCCTTGGCTATCGTCTCCCACTGCCCTTGCGCGCCATCATTGCCCGTTCCCGTCATTATCACGCCCAACCCCATTGCTTGACCGTGCCTCCGCAGCCCGTCGTGCGCACCGAGGAGTGATGGATTCACGGCTAGCGATGGATTGCTATATAATCCCGCCGGCTAACCCTACCGCTAAGGGACAAGTAAAGGAGTTGAAGGAGATCGGCCCATGAAGCAAAATCGCAGAAATTTCATGAAGGGGACCGGCGCAGTCTGCGCTTCGGCGCTGACGAGCCGGCTGCCGACAGCGCTGACTGCGGCGGCGTTTGGCGCGACGGAGGCACGGGGCATGGCGCGCGGACTTACCTTGCTAAGCATCCGCCGCGGCACGGAATGTCGCCTGGGCGTGAAGGACGAAAAAGGAATACTCGACGTAGTCGAAGCCGCGAAGATTCTGCACATGCGTGCGCCGGCTACGATCGACGATTTGCTTCAGAATGAAGATGGCCCGAGCCTGAACGCGCTTGTCGACGCATCTGCGAAGTCGAAGGCGGCGCAAAGAGCTTTCTTGAAGGAGGACACAATCGAATTCGGACCGGTGGTGACACGTCCCGAAAAAATCATCTGCGTTGGGCTAAACTACCGGCAGCATGCGATCGAAATTGGAGCGCCGATTCCAAAACAACCGGTTCTTTTCAACAAGTACAACACGACGCTGAACCACCACAACGGCACGATAAAACTCCCCGTAGAATTCGCGAGCAAATTCGATTACGAAGTCGAGCTAGTAATGGTGATCGGACGCGAAGCGAAGGCGGTGAACGAAGCCGACGCCCTTTCCTACGTGGCCGGCTATTCGACTGGGAACGATTTCACTGCTCGGGACCTGCAGCTGGAAACCGGCGGGCAGTGGATGGTGGGAAAGACTCCGGACCAATTCGCGCCGATCGGACCATACCTGGTGACCGCTGACCAGATCAATCCCGACGGCCTGAAGCTGGAATGCCGCGTGAACGGGGAGCCGCGCCAGTCCTCCAACACCAGTGACTTCATCTTCGACACGCGGAAGATGATTAGCTACATTTCTCGCGTAATTACGTTGAGGCCTGGCGACATCGTTTTCACCGGCACGCCGCAAGGCGTGATTCAAGGCAAACCCAAGGACCAGCAGGTGTGGCTTAAACCCGGCGATAAGATCGCGTGCAGTGTGGGACGGCTCGGCGAATTGAAGTTCGAGCTTGTGTAAGAGTATACGAAGCCTGCAGTAGAAGTCATCTGGCGGTCTCGACTCTTTCGGGGAAGTGGAGTTCTGCAGATACGATCGGGAGTCCGCTTACATCTGATTCTTTCTAGTCCGCTGCGTTGCAACCGTTTGCAATGGGAATCGGGCCGGCCATTTCGAAAATAATGATGATTGGTGATGCTGCGACGTTGCCGCGATTCCCCGCTATTTGCGTTCGTCTAGGTTGCAGGCTTGTTCGACGGGCGCGGGGTCAGGCATGTCAAATTGGACGGCGATGTCTTTTCCCTGCTCGTCGTGGGCGGATACTTCGACGCTGCGAGCGCGCAGAATTTTCTTCACCCAGCCCTTGGAGATGGTGGAGGAAACCTTGTCCGCTCCGGGGGTCCATCTTCCTTCCTCTTCGTTGGCGTCGTTGATGCGGTAATGGACCACGACTTTCGGGTAGTAGGAGGTGCCGTGGATTTCTTGGGGCTCGATGTAGTCAATCTTCAGAGGGATCCCGACGAGGAGATTGCCGGCGACGAACTTGCCCTCGGATTTGTGGGAGATCGTCGCGGGGATACAATCCAGGACGAGGGCGGGACGATTGGGGACGTCACCCTGCGGCGATTTGAGGAATTTGCCCACCAGAGTAAATCGGGCGACGGAGCTATTGTCCGGCTTTTGAGATCCGCGCCAGACATGCGGGGCGGAGGGTTGCTGCGGAGCGAGGGTTGAGAATCCAAGCGTGGCCAACACGAGAGGGGCGAAGAAAACGAAGGGAGCTCGTTTCATCTTATTGCCTCCTGGTTAACGTTGCGCGCCCGCGAAAATGAGCGCGCGCGAGTGCTGCGAATATGAATGCATCCGTCAGGAATCCCCATAGTAGCCAAGGGTCGCGCGACCCGCAACCAGCCCACGCGAGCGAGCGGCGCAATGGCGAGTGCGCGTGGAATGAACCCCGCTTTGACTGCGGAACGAGAGGCTTGTAAGCTTCGCGGCGCCTCGCTGGGGGAGGGAATCGATGCGAAATTGGATTTGGTGCTCATGCGTAGCGCTCGCGCTGCCGTGCTGTGCGGTCGCGCAGCAGTCCGCTCCGGCGGAGAAGCCTGCGCAAAGTACGCCGGCGAAACCTGCGGCAGCGCAGCCCAAGCTGGCCGACTTGCTCGAAGCGAAGGTGCGAGCCGCGTGGGCCGCGTTCAAGAAAAAGGACAAAGACGGCTATGCCGCGTTCCTCACCGACGATTTCCAGGCCGTGGAATCCGACGGGGACGGCGAACGCAGCAAGGCGAAAACTCTGCGCGAAGTGGAACACAGCATGTACACCGATTATCTGCTGCAAATGTTTCAGGTGCAGCCGCTCGGAACGCACTACGCCTTCGTTACGTATGAAAGCAGCATGCAATTCCCCAAAACCGCGGCGCTGCGTTTCCGAAGGGTTTTCATCGGCGAACTGTGGACCAACCGTGACGGCGAATGGAAAATGATGCGTTATCAGGAGACGTTGGTCCGGTAGGTCTGCTGCGTCCCCCAGAACAAAGAAGCCCGAATCCGCGCAGGTGAATTCGGGCCTCGCATTCGAAATCACCTTCAGATCGTTGACTACTGCGCTGCATAGACGCCGACGCAACCATCGGCGGCGAGCGTTTCACAATTAGCACCGCCCGAGGGCAGCGGCACAAAGATGTGGTTGTTAATCGGATCGGCGGCGACGCTGTGGGCGTTGCCGTTGGTGGGAACGTTGATCAGCCACTGCCTGGTACCGGCATTGATGACGCCCAGAACCGGGCCGGTAGGCATGTCACGCGCTGCCAAGTAGTAATTGTTGTCGCCGGGGTTATACCAAGTTTCGTCAACGAAACCGACTTGGTTGAGCGTGGCGAGAATCGCGCCGGTGGTGCCGTTGATGATCACGCTGGAGGGTGCAAACGCGCGGCCATCATGATCAGCGCAGCCTACGAAGACATCCGTGCCGGGGCCCAGATTCAGACCGGTGGGCATGCAATTGGGAACCGGGAAACTGTTGATTATCGCCGGCACGTACTTAGTGACGCCGCCGACGGTTATGGGGTGAAGAGGATCAATTACATCCACGCTTCCTACAGTAATGTCAGGGGTTGAATTTCCATTCGTTATCAGAAAGGTGGAGGTGGGTGGGTAAAAAATCATGCCACCCAATCCTGCGGGGGATATCGCGCCAACGCAGCCCGCCGGGGTTCCTGGTCCGGTGGCGCAAAAGACTCCGCCGGGTTGCGTGGAAGTGGTGGCGGTCAGCTGCGGGCCGTGATGGCAAGGAATGTCCGGATTGAAGCCAGATGCATGACCGGAGGCGCCGGACGGAACTGGCGGGCCCGGCACGCCGGGAGTTCCGACGAATTGGAGAGAAGGATCGGGACAGACAAACCCGTTCGCGCCGTTTGCGCCGCCGTCGTCAATCAGGACGGTGGTGTCGTTCTGCGCCGCGCCGTCGTAGTAGATCTGGCCGAGGACGCAGGTGGAATAATTCGCCGTAAAGGTCGATGCGGGGACGACGCCGGGAGTGATACCGGGGCTAAACGGATTGGTGGCCGCGGTGTTCGTGAGTTGTGAGTACGGGAGGCAGTGTTGTTGTGCAGGAGTTCCGGTTCTGGTGACAACGCCGGTGACATCAACGATGGTGACGAAGGGAAGCCCGGGGTCGCCATTGATGATGGAAACGAGATAGTGTGGCAGACCGTCTTGCGGGAAAGTTACAACGCTGCCGGTGGTGGCGATTTCATCACCCCGCAGGTCACCACAACTCGGATCAGAGAAAGCTCTTCCATTTGCGGAGGCCATGCAGCCGGTGATGCCGGTGGGGCCGTCGTAGTCGGGAGACGTGCCGGTCGGAATCACGGCGGTTAGAGTGGGCGCCGTGCTGTAATTGGACGTAATCATCGGGGCCAAGTCGAACACGAGCAGTTGGGAGCTGCCATTCCCTACGAACAAGAAATTCCCGTCTCCAGTAACTTCCATGCCATTCGGACCTGACAGCGGGTTCAGGTTATTGGCGCGGGAAGCGCAGCACTGACCGCCGACAAACCCACCGAAGTTGCCGTTGGGACCAAAGAAGCCGGGAAGACGGAAGCCATCCGTCTTGCATCCAAAGCGTGTGAAATTGCCTTGCGCAGTGGTAATCGGAGGAATGGTTTCGCCGGAAGTTGGATCCACCCAGCAGAGGCTGCTGTTATTCCCGGCCTCGGCGACCGAGTTCTGTCCGCCGATGGCCCACAGCGCGATGTTGGAGACGGTGTTAAACACCGGAACGTCGAGGCCGATGCGGTCGGAGACGAAGTAATTGCGGTTCACCGGGTCCACCCAGCTGATATCAAAGATATTGAAAGGGCCGCCGGGCTCGCCGTTGGGATTGTGTTCGGGCACGTTCATCACATCAATCAAAGTGATCTGCCCGTTTTTCTGGGTGCCGCAGACGGGGCAACCAGCCGGACTGCTTCCGCAACTGTTGGAGATGAGCATCACCCCGCACAGCGCGGCGAAGGCGAGCAGCGGAAACATTTTCGGTTTCATCGAAAGTACCTCCCAAGATATTTGCCAAGTAGCTGAACCGCTTTTCAAGATTTCACTGAATCCGCGACGCTCTGGGCAGCCATTGGCGCTGCCAGAGCGCAGAAGATCCGATCAAAACCGAAACTGAAGCTGCTCGATATACACATAGTAATTGCGGGGTAGTATGCCCTGCACGCTTGGGTCTTTGAGTTGATTGAAGTTAACGTTCGATTTAACAAGAACCCAATAATTGAGATACCAGTTCAGGCCAAGCGTCCATTGAAGCGTGTGGTCGCTGTAGTACGGGACGATGCCCGGCGTGATGGGGCAAGCCGGAATCGTGCTGGCATCGCAAGTGGCGCCGGCAGCTTTCCCTTCCAGCCACGAGTAACGGGCCAGCAGCTCCCAAGCACCCCAACCCGCGGGACCTGATTCGCCGGGGGAATTGGGGCCAATTACCGGGTGCTTGACGCGTGGAATGGCATTCTCCGGTTCACGTTCGCCGGTCAACAAATACGTGGCCGAAGCGTAAGTGCCCTTGCCGACAACGCCGGGAATGGTATTGAATGCGATGCCACCGGGTGCTAACGAACCGATGTCACTGCGCTTCTGCAGGAGTTGAGTGTACTCCCCACGAATACCCAAGGGCCCTCGCAACCACGCAAAAAACCCGTTATAGCGCTCGACTCCTCCATTGATCCGGAACTGCGGAAAGAACGTGTAGGTACCGTCGGTCAGGACGCCGCTGAAGCTCAATTCGTTTGAAAGGCCCCGGGATCGACTGTGCTCGACAGAACCGCCGAAAGTTAGCTCCTTCAGGAGGTGAATGTCGGAATCTCTCCAGGGAGCGAATCGGACCCTTCCGACAACTTCGGGCTCGTTGGTGGTACCCACCGCCAGCAGTCCCTGCCCGTTGAAAATGCCGACCCAGTACTGCATGCGACCGCCAGCTAAATCACCGTGAGCGTCAATACCAGGAGCGCGGAAAGCCCCTGCGGCGTCCGGGTACAGCACGGAGGTAATGGAACGGTCGGCGAACTCAACGTTGGTATCGGCGGTCCCGACTTCCATGGAGAACGGCACTTTGTATTGGCCGCCCTGTATTTTGAAGGCACTCCAAGGCTTGAAATCCATGTAAGCGTCGCGGATTGCGATTGTAGGAGTCGCGGTGGAGGCCGTCTCGAACAGGAACGAATAATCAAGTTGGCTCCCATAGTTGCCTTGGACGCCGAACCGGGCACGCCTGATGGAGAATGTGTCCGATGGTGCGCCGTCGCCTTTGTAGAAGTTATACTGAGCGTTTAAGTATCCGATCGGCATGAGCATGAACTTGCCGTCGGGGCTACCCAGGAAAAAGTGCTCTCCGTTCCATCCGGCGGTTAAACCGGGAGCGTCGCTAGCCTTCTTTTGGAGGACCTCGATCTCTTTTTGCAGACCATCGATATCCGCGGCGGTGGCCGCAGGCGCGGAGGCGTTGGCATCGGAGCTAGCGGCAGCGTTGACCGCCGGCGGAGCAGTCGCGGCCAACGAGGCGTCGGCATCGGAACCGGTGACAGCGTTGGTCTGCACGAGATGGGCAGCCCCGCCTTGCGCCTGCGCGCTGGTTTCGAGAAGCTGGTGAATTTCCGCTTTCAGCTCCGCGACTTCCCGGCGCAATTGCTGCACCTCGGCCTCGGTTGCGGGCACCGCTGCCGCTTTCGACTGTGCCGAGTCGTCGGATGGCTTCGCGCTCTGGGCAAAGGTCACGGGACCAGTTGCGATACAAAACAAGGCCACAAGTACATACCATTTAGGCGAGCGCATAGTTATCCCCTCCGCGGAGATTTTTCAAGCCACTCTGCAGGTTCCTGATGACCGGGATCGGCACCATGCAAGTAGTCAATTGAATCCAATGGTTGGGAATATTTGGGGGATCAATAAGAGAAGCCGGAGACACAACCATTCACATTCCTCCCCGATCGCGCGCTAAACGCGAGCGCCGCCCTACAAACCCCACTTTTTTCCGCCGGTCGTGTCTGAGCACTCGCACGCTCAACTTGAAATTGTGTTGCTTCGTACAGAACTTGGTATACTGGTCCGCTCATCGAACCAGTTTTTTACAAAAAGTACGGACGCTCTTAGCATGGCGTCTGGGACGTGTCAAGGATAATGTGATGCGAACCATTCAAAAATAAATTTGTCTCACTTAATTGGCTCGTGAAATCTCCACTTTTACGGGCTCTGACGGCGTGTGTTGGAGGCGTTTCGTCGCGGTGCCATAATGACGCGCCATCGACGCGCCAGTCGGCGGCTTCGGGTGTACACGGGGGCTTTATGGCAATGAGGGACGCATGGATCGAAAAGCGCGCTGCGGCGATGAATGGCGGCGTGCGCAACTTCTCGCAGATGCATTATGCGCGCATGGGCGTGATCACGGAAGAGATGGAGTACGTCGCCAAGCGCGAAAAACTTACGTCGGAGCTGGTGCGCGATGAAGTGGCGCGCGGCCGCGCCATCATTCCCGCGAATATTAATCACCGCAATCTGGAACCGATGGGCATCGGCGTCGCGTTCTTCTGTAAGATCAACGCCAACATTGGGAATTCCGCCACCACTTCGAATGTGGACGAAGAACTCGAGAAGTTGCATCGCTCCGTGCATTACGGTTCGGACACCGTGATGGATCTTTCCACCGGCGGCGATATCCCCATGATCCGCAGGGCGATCATCAACGCCTCGCCTGTGCCCATCGGCACGGTGCCGATTTACGAAGCTCTCTCGCGCGTGCGGCGGCCGGAGGATTTGTCGATCGAACTGCTGCTGGAAGTGATCGAAGAGCAGGCCGAGCAGGGCGTGGATTACATGACGATTCACGCGGGCGTGCTGCGCGAGTTTCTGCCGCTAGTGCGCAACCGGATCACGGGCATCGTCAGCCGCGGTGGCGCGTTGCTGGGGCAATGGATGAGCTTCCACAAGAAGCAAAACTTCCTGTACGAGAATTTCGACGCCATCTGCAAAATTTTCCAGAAGCACGATGTGAGTTTTTCGCTCGGCGACGGCTTAAGGCCCGGGTGCCTGGCCGATGCGAGCGACGAAGCGCAGTTCGCGGAATTAAAAGTTCTGGGCGAGCTGACCAAGAAGGCCTGGGAAT
>DATNLN010000231.1:0-15134 GCA_035602855.1 Candidatus Acidiferrales bacterium | reverse complement strand
TGATCAAATTTATGGCCACCGGCGGGGTGCTGTCCGAAGGCGATAATCCAGCCCTGGCGCAATATAGTCCTGAGGAAATGAAAGCGATTGTGGAGACAGCGCATGGACTAGGGCGAAAAGTAGCGGCGCATGCTCACGGTGCATTGGGAATCAAGTACGCGGTGCTGGCAGGGGTGGATTCCATAGAGCACGGCAGCTACATGAATGAAGAAGACATTCAGTTGATGAAGCAGCACGGAACGTATCTGGTTCCGACGCTCTATCTCGGCGACTGGCTCATGGAGAACCTCTCGACGATAGGGCTCACGCCAAACATGATCGAAAAAGCGAAGGTCGTTTTACCCATCGCGCGTCAGAACATTGCAATAGCTTTCAAGTCCGGCGTGAAAGTAGCTTTCGGTACAGATGCGGCGGTCTACCCTCACGGCCTGAATGCGCGAGAATTTGCGGTGATGGTCAAACTCGGTCTTTCGCCGCTGCAATCCATTCAAGCTGCGACAGTGAATGCCGCCGACTTACTTGGCTGGTCCGATCGCGTCGGGACGCTGGAGACCGGAAAGCTTGCTGACGTCATTGCGGTGGACGGAGATCCTCTCGCAGAGGTGCACGTTCTAGAGAATGTCCGATTTGTAATGAAGGGCGGCGAGGTGATTAAACAATAGGACTAGAAGGCATAGTACTCACAGACAAAATTCTTTTTTCAAGTGTTTCATTTCGAGATTTCGCCAGTAAAAATTGACGACAAAAATTGGCTCAACCTTTGAAAAAATAGCGACAGGCATTTCGTCTAGCTGCAAAGGAATGCACAATAAAAGAATCCCCTTTCCTCGTACTCTCTTAGTTCGTCGTCCTCCCGCTGATTGCGTGGCAGTTGTCTTCTGAGATTGCTGGCCAAAGGATTGCAAGTATTGAACCAGCGTAGCATGCGTTCAGAGGACGTTTGTTCGAGGAGAAATCGTGAAAGCTCTTAAAAAGGCGTATTGGGTACTACCATTAGTACTACTCGTTTTTTCCTCAGCGCATGCGGGAAGCGTCCCGGGGACGGTATATTTTAACGGTGGCTACGCCTTTGCGAATAATGGCTACGGAATTCCGCCTTATCAGGGAACTCTGAATGGGAAAAGCGTGCTTTTTTATTGCGTGGATTTCACTCACGAAATCTATGGAAATACGAGTTGGGATGTCAATGTAATGAACCTGCCTTCTCCGAAAGGGGCGTTCACGGGGACGCGCATGGACAACAAGGAAACCTATTTGGAAATGGCCTGACTTATCACGCAGATGGAATCGACCAGTAGCCAAGAGGAACAGGCCCACTTGCAGTGGGCCATATGGTCTTTTACCGGCGGACACAGTCCGTATTTGGACAATAACGTGCTGGTTCATGACGCTCTAGAGGCAGTATTGGGCGGGTTCCGCGGAAACAATTGGGAAATTGTTACGCCCATTGGCAGTTACGGACAAGAGTTTTTGGTTGATCCGCCGGCGGCGACTCCGGAACCTTCCAGCATGCTGTTATTCGGCACGGTCCTGCTGGGCTTGTCTTTCGTAGTGCGTAAAAAATGGCCGACTCGGCGGGTTGACTCCAACGCACCACCGACCGTCTAAAGCGCAGTGAAGCTAGTTGTATCTTGCCATCCGTCCAATAGAAGAGCCCGATATAATCGCATTGCCAATCCTGCCTCATTGCCCGGCTGCATTTTGATTTGATCCGTTTGACGAAAACAAATAACCAGGGCGAGTACGTACGTAGAGCTTGGCTTTTCCAGGTGCATTTACTTTGACTCGAAGCTTGCGATACCCCGGACGAGGGTTTGCTTCCGGGCTGTAGCCGAGGGTGTACTGATGGCGTATGTCTTCAGCAATCTGCCGGCAAACGCTTACGGTTTCTGAGGAAGATTTCGGGAGATATGCTTTGCCGCCAGTTTCTTTCGCCAGTTTCTCGAGTACTTTTGGGTTTTGGTCAGCGCTGTTTTCGTCGAAAAGACCAATTGCGTAAATAATTACACTGGTGCTTTGGGCCATCCGCTGCACTTGCGAAAAAGTATGCTTGCTGGCGTTGTCTCCCCCGTCGCTGATAAGGAGCAGGACCTTTTTGTCGAGTGGAGCCGTTTTAAGACGCTCCAAAGCCGCAGCAAGAGCGTCGTACAAGGCTGTTTCTCCCCTCACAGGCGTCTTCAATAACGCAGCCTTCAAATCCGCGACCCTGCTTGTGAATGGCACGCTTGTGGGAAGTCCAAATGTTACCGAGTCGCTAAAATTGACGACGAACTCGCGATCTTGGGGGTTGCTGCCTTGTACAAATGCAACCGCGCCGGCGATTACGTCGTCACGTTTGGCAGCCATGCTTCCACTGTGATCCACCACTACACCGGCCGTAACAGGTATGTCTTCGTGCCTGAACAACGAGATTCTTTGCTGACGCCCATCTTCGTACACCTGAAAGTTCGAGGCATCCAGTCCTGAGACAAAGTGATCGGATCTGTCTGTCACAGTGACAGGCAAGATTACTAGGCTAACTTCCGAAGAAATTACGCGCTGGCCGGAACCTTCCTGTGAAGGAAGAGATTTTGTGGAAAACGGGGTCCCGAGAGCTGCTACCAGAAAAAGGCTGGAATAGAGCGCGCGCCGAGCTGAGGATGGCTTCGTGGAAGAGCGTTCCCGCCGATGTTGATAGGTCGCTTGATGTTTTCGGGGTGCCGTGAGCAATTTCGATCCGCGAAAAAGCGGGGCTGAGATGGTAGGCCCGTGCGGGCTCGAACCGCAGACCTCCACCGTGTCAAGGTGGCGCTCTAGCCAACTGAGCTACGGGCCTACTGACTGTCCCCAATATTAACACAGCGGCGGCGCGCGGCTCGCCCGTCGCAGTTACTGGTTCTTGATCACTTCGCCGCCCTTCATCACGAAGCGCACACTCTCCAGCAGGTGCACATCCGCCAGCGGATCGCCCTGCACCGCCACGATGTCGGCAAACTTTCCCGTCTCGAGCGTCCCCACACGGTCGGACCATCCAATCAGATCCGCCGCATTCACCGTCGCTGCCTGAATGGATTGCAGCGGCGTCAGCCCCATCGAAACCATCTTCCCGAACTCGTGCGCGTTCAATCCGTGCGGATACACGGCCGCGTCCGTGCCAAAAGCCACCTTCACTCCTTCCTTAAACGCGTGCGAAATATTTTTTTGCGCGATGGGCAGCACGATCTTTGCCTTCTCGATCATGCTCGGCGTCAATCCCAGCGTCTGCAGATTTTCCGTGAGCCAGTCTTCCAGATACACCGTCGGAACCAGGTACGTGCCGCGCTGCTTCATCAATTGAATGTCCTCATCATTAATGTAGCTGCCGTGCTCGATTGAATCCACGCCCGCCAGCACCGCGTATTTGATCCCCGTCGCGCCGTGCGCGTGCGCCGCCACTTTGCGCCCCAATCCGTGCGCCGTGTCCACGATCGCTTTCATCTCTTCGGGGCTATATTGCGCGAGCGCCGGATTATCGCCCTCCGACAGCACGCCGCCCGTCGCCATGAATTTAATCACGTCCGCGCCGTACTTGATGTCCTCGCGCACCTTGAGCGTCACGCCATCCACACCGTCCGCTACGCCGTCATCCGACCAATGATATTGCGGCGCCAGAAAATTATTGTCCGCGTGCCCGCCCGTAATCCCCAGCGCCGGGCCGGACACCAGCATACGCGGCCCCGGCACGTCGCCCGCTTTGATCGCGTCGCGCAACGCAATGTCGGAATATCCGCTGGCGCCCACGTTGCGCACCGTCGTGAATCCGGCCTCCAGCGTCACGCGAGCATTGCGCGCGCCGGTCAGCGCCTGCCGCGGATAGGACGCATGCAGCCCCGCTGGGCCGGAATCGTACGGCGTCATGGTCAAATGCGTGTGGCAATCAATCAACCCGGGCAGCACCGTCGCGTTCGAAAGGTCAATCATCTTCGTCCCGGCAGGCAGCTGGCTGGAAATTTCCGATGTCTTGCCAATGGCCTTGATGCGGTCGCCTTCAATCCAGATCGTCTGGTCGCTCAGATAATTTCCCGTGCGCACATCCAGCACTTTTCCTGCGTGAATCGCTATCTCAGCCGGCGCCGCGCTCCTCGCCGTCTGCGCAGCGCAGACCCAGGCCATACTCGAAACTAAAAACGCCAGAATCCCAAGATGCTTCATCCCTGTACCTCCCGTTTCGTCACGCACTCCGCAGCGCGTGGGATTGTATCTCTCCCGTGCGATTTCCGGCACTATTTTGCTTTCTCCGCGCAGTTCGCCCACACCCGTCACGCACACTGGAAATTCCGGCAAATATTTTCGCGCAACGCTTGACACCAACAGCAGATGCTGTATGATTATGCAGTGTTATGCATAAATGTGCATAAACAATCATGGGCGCTCATAAAAAATTCCGCCAGGGTCAAATCCTGAAGCTCCTCACCGGCGAAGCAGTCGCCAGTCAGGACGATCTGCGCCGCCAACTCATCCATTTGGGCGTGCGTGTCACTCAGGCTACCCTCTCGCGCGACCTGCGCGAGCTGCGCCTGGTCAAAACAGTTGACGGATACAAGCCGCTCGCCGCTGCCAAAGCCGACGAATCTTCGCCGATTCCCGCTCTGGCGCGAGCCCTGAAAGAGTTTTTGCTCGATATACGCCCCGCGCAGAATATGCTCGTGCTCAAAACTCCCCCCGGCGGCGCGCAGCCTCTGGCCGCCGCGGTGGACTCCGAGCATTGGAGAGAAGTTGCCGGCACTCTGGCGGGCGACGACACCGTTCTCATCATCACCCCGTCGCGCACGGCACGCGGCGCTATCCAAAAGCGCGTGGAGGAAATGCTGCGATGAACGACCCCTTGCGGGTCGCCGTCGTCGGAGCAACGGGCTACGCAGGATTCGAGCTGGCCCGCCTCCTCCTTCGGCACCCAAAAATCGAAAAGCCAGTCTTTTATCTCCGCGAAGGCCATGCCAAAGTCCGCTGCCTCACGGAGCTGTATCCACAGCTGCGCGGATGGGGCGAAGCCCCCTGCAAACCGCTTTCCCTGGAAGCCATCGCCTCGAGCGGCGCCCAAGTGGTCTTTCTTTCGACGCCTCACGAGGCGTCGCTCGAACTGGTGCCCGCGCTGCTTGCCGCGAATCCTGCTCTGCGCATCGTGGACCTCAGCGGCGCCTATCGTTTCCGCACTCCGGAAACGTTCGCGCACTGGTACAAGCTTGCCGCGCCGGATTCGGCAACGCTCGCCCAAGCGGTTTACGGCTTGACCGAACTTTACGCCGACGCGCTCCCCGCGGCGCGCCTGGTCGCCAATCCCGGCTGCTATCCCACCTCCGTGATTCTCGGTCTGCGGCCCCTGGTCGAAGCAGGCTGGATCAATGCCGCCCGCGGAATCGTCTGCGATTGCAAATCCGGAGTCAGCGGCGCAGGCAAGGAACCCAAGCGCGAAACCCACTTTGTCGAAGTGAATGAAAATTTTCGCGCCTATGGACTCTTCACCCATCGGCACACGCCCGAAATCACCGAACACAGCGGCCTGGCGCCGGAAAATTTTATTTTCACGACGCATCTGCTCCCCGTCGAGCGCGGGATTCTCTCTACCTTATATATGTGGCTGAGTCCTGCTCGCCGAGCCGACGAAGTCGAAGCGCTGTACCGCCAGTACTATGCCGCGCGCCCGCTCGTCCGGGTTCTCGCGCACGGCCGCTTGCCCGAATTGCAGCACGTAACCCACACCAATTTCTGCGACATCGGATTCGCGCTCGACCCCGCGGGCGAACGCCTCGTCGTCGTCTCTTGCCTCGATAATCTGGGCAAAGGCGCCGCAGGCCAGGCAGTACAAAACATGAACCGGATGTGGGGCTACCCGGAAACGGCAGGTTTACTATGAGACTGGTAATAAAAATCGCAGGCGCGCTTCTCGAAAGTGAAGAAACCGTGCAGTCGATCGCGCGGCAGATCACCGAGCTAGCCCGCGCCGGCCACGAATTGCTGGTGATTCACGGCGGCGGGAAAATTTTCACCGCAACTCTGGCGCGCATGGGCATCACCAGCCGTTTCGTCAGCGGCCTGCGCGTCACCGATCGCGAAACGCGCGATGCCGCAGTCATGGTTTTCGGCGGCCTGCTCAATAAGCGTCTCGCAGGTGCAATCTCGCTCGCCGGACAGCCCGCCGTCGGCATCAGCGCTTCCGATGCCGCATGTTTTCTCGCCGAACCGATGCAGCTCGATGAACGCGAGGGCAGTCTCGGATTCGTTGGTTATCTCACCGAAGTGAATGTCGATTTCCTGCGCTCTCTCTGGCGCTCCGGCATCGTCCCCGTCGCTTCCTGCCTCGGCCTGGGCGCCGATGGCGAGCTCTATAACATCAACGCGGACCACATGGCCGCTGCCGCCGCCGAATTCATCCGCGCCGATCGCCTGATTTTCCTCACCGATGTCGCCGGAGTGCTCGACGGCCAAAAGGTTTTGCGCGCCGTCCGGGGCGGTGAAATCGAGCAGCTCATCCGTCAGAACAAAGTCTCCGGCGGCATGATTCTGAAACTCGAAGCCGCCAAACGCGCTCTTTCAGGCGGCGTCTCCGAAGTGCGCATCGTCGGTGGCACGGTTTCCCGCGCGCTGCTTTCTGCTGTGCATGGCGCGCGTTGCCCCGGCACGCGCGTTCTGCCCATCATTCATACGGCTGCCAAAGCCGCCCACGGAGCCCCGTGTTGAAAGTGTTGAAAATGGCGCGCAAGAAAAATTCGGCGAAAAGGAAGCCGCTCTCCCCAGCGCAGATTCGCGCCGCGGAAGCGCGCTACCTGATGAACACCTACCGGCGTCCCCCGCTGGTGTTCACGCACGGGCGCGGCTGCCGTCTTTACGATTCGCACGGCCGCGAATATCTCGATTTCCTCGGCGGCATCGCCGTCAATGCGCTCGGCCACGCCCATCCGCGTCTGGTGCGCGTCGTTCGCCGCGAAGCCGGCCGCGCTATCCACCTTTCGAATCTGTTTCAGAATCCGTTTCAAGCGCCACTGGCGCGCAAGCTCGTCGAATGGTCCGGCCTAGATCGCGTTTTCTTCAGCAACAGCGGCACCGAAGCGATCGACGGCGCGCTGAAGCTCGCACGCGCCTATGCTCACGCAAAATCACAAGCCACAAGCGCCACGCCGAAGACTCGTATCCTCGCCCTGGAAAATTCCTTTCACGGACGCACCTTTGGCGCTCTTTCCATCACCCATCCCGCCAAGTACCGCGAGCCGTTCGCGCCCCTGCTAGCCGGCGTCGAATTCGTGCGTTTCAACGATGTCGCCGATCTCGAAGCTAAATTTGACAATACTGTCTGCGCGCTGGTCCTTGAAACCATTCAAGGCGAAGGCGGAATTTTCCCCGTCAGCGAAGCCTTCTGGCAACGCGCGCGTTCGCTCGCAACGCAACACGACGCCGCGCTGATCGCCGATGAAATTCAATGCGGCCTGGGCCGCACCGGCCGCCACTTCGCCTACCAGAAATTCTCGACGCGCCCGGATATTCTCGCGGTGGCCAAACCTCTAGCCGGCGGCTTGCCGCTCGGCGCCATCATCGCGAACGAAAAATTCGCATCCGCATTCGCCCCCGGACTGCACGGCACCACGTTCGGCGGAGGTCCGCTCATCTGCGCCGTCGCCCTGGAATTCCTGAACATCATCGAAGACTCAAACCTGCTCTCGAACATTCGCGAGCGCGGCGCCGAGCTGCGCCAGGGCATCGAGAAACTCGCCGCCAAGTTCGATTTCATCCGCGAGGTGCGCGGCGAAGGCCTGATCCTCGGCATCGATCTTGCGATCGACGGAGCCGCGATCGTCACCGAAGCCCTGCGCGGCGGCCTGCTCATCAATTGCACCCACGATCATATCCTGCGCCTGCTGCCGCCCTTCATAATCAGGAGCAAAGACAGCGCAGAATTTCTCAACAAGCTCGAAAAGACCCTGAAACAAGCAGCAAAATCCAGCACGACCCAAAACGCTCAAGCGAAAGCGCAGCCCATTGCTCTGGCTGCCGCGAGGTAAAAGTAAAAATGAACACGACCGCTGCCGCCGCATCCGCATCCGTCACGCTAACCAACGACCTCCTCACCGGAATGGAGTGGGCCCCCGCGCAAGTCCGCAGTTTCTTGCATCTCGCCGCGGACGTGAAAGCGCATCCCGACCGTTACCGCGGCGCGCTCGCCGGCCGTTTCTTCGCGCTGATTTTCGAAAAACCCTCGCTGCGCACGCGCGTCACTTTCGAAGTCGGCATCGCCAGCCTGGGCGGTTCTTCCGTGTTCCTCGACCACACCCTGACGCATCTGGGCGAACGCGAATCCATCCCGGACGTCGCGAAAAGCCTCGAACGCTGGGTCACCGGCATCGTCGCTCGCGTCTTCAAGCAGGAATCGCTCGACCAGCTCGCCGCCAACGCCGCAGTACCGGTGATCAACGCGCTTTCCGACCGCTATCACCCCTGCCAGGCGTTCGCCGATTTCTTCACCCTGGAAGAACGCTTCGGCAACCTGCGCGGCTTGAAAGTAGCCTACGTCGGCGATGGCAATAACACCTGCCACTCGCTGCTCAGCATCGGCGCCCGCACTGGCGCCCACGTTCGCGTCGCCACTCCCGCGGGCTACGAGCCGGACCCGAATATCGTCGCCGAAGCCAAGCGCGTCGTCCGCGAAACGCGCGGCAAAATCGAAATCCTGCGCTCTCCCGCCGAAGCAGTCGCAGGCGCGCAAGCCATCTACACCGACACCTGGACCAGCATGGGCCAGGAACAGGAAGCCGCCGCGCGCGCCGCCGCTTTTGCCGGGTATCAAGTCAACGATGCTCTGTTCGCCCACGCCGCGGCCGACGCGATCTTCATGCACTGTCTTCCGGCCCACCGCGGCTCGGAAGTCAGCGAAGCCGTCATGGATTCGCCGCGCTCCATCGTTTTCGAGCAAGCCGAAAATCGCCTGCACGTGCAGAAAGCGATTTTGTTGACGCTGCTCAATTAATTTCGCACCCCCATCAAGGAGAACGTGTTGCCCAAGAAAATTGTGCTCGCATATTCAGGAGGTCTGGACACCTCCATCATCATTCCCTGGCTCAAGGAGACCTATCCAGGCTGCGAAGTGATCGCCATGATTGGCGACCTCGGCCAGCAGGAAGATCTGGAAGCCGCGCGAAAAAAAGCTTTGGCCACCGGCGCAAGCTCTGCTTACGTCGAAGATCTTCGCGAAGAATTCATCACGGGTTATATCTGGCCCACGCTGCGCGCCGGCGCCGTGTACGAACACAAATATCTGCTCGGCACATCTTTCGCGCGTCCCCTTCTTGCGCAGCGTCAGGTACAGCTCGCCAAAGAACTGGGCGCCGATGCCGTTGCGCACGGCTGCACCGGAAAAGGCAACGATCAAGTCCGTTTCGAGCTGGCCGCCAAAGCGCTGGCGCCGGAGTTGCAAATCATCGCTCCCTGGCGTGAATGGAATATCGTCTCGCGCGAAGAAGCCATCGCCTACGCGCAGGCACACAACATTCCCGTCGAGCAGACCAAGAAAAATATCTACAGCCGCGATCGCAACATCTGGCACCTCAGCCACGAAGGCGGTGTGCTCGAAGATCCTGCCAACGCTCCCGACGAAGCCATGTGGCAATGGATCACTTCGCCCGCAAACGCACCTGCGCAGCCAACTACAGTGGAAATCGGCTTCGCCGGCGGCACTCCCGTTTCCGTCAACGGTAAGAATCTGGCGCCTATCGCGCTGCTCGATCAACTCAATGAAATCGCCGCCGCGAATGGCGTCGGCCGCATGGACATCGTCGAAAATCGGCTCGTCGGCATCAAATCGCGCGGTGCGTATGAAACTCCGGGCGGAACATTGCTCGTCGCCGCGCATCGCGAACTGGAATCTGTGGCGCTCGACCGCGAAACCGCGCACTACCAGCAGCTGCTCTCGCTGCGCTACGCCGAAATGGTTTATTACGGCATGTGGTTCACGCCGCTGCGTGAAGCGCTGGACGCGTTTTTCACGAGCGCCCAGCGCCGCGTCACAGGCTCGGTCTCTTTGGCGCTTTGCAAAGGCATCGTCAACGTCGCCTCGCGCCACTCGCCCTATTCGCTCTATCGCACCAATCTCGCGAGCTTCACCATGACGGGGTACAACCCCAAGGACGCCGAAGGTTTCATCAACCTGTTTGCGCTGCCCATCACTGTGCCGCAGGAACCGGCCATCTCCGCCGCGCCCAAAAAAATCCCGCAGAAGGCCAACGCCTGATGACGGCTCCTCGCGAACAGAAGATGTGGGGCGGCCGCTTCGAACGCGGCCCTGACGCATCTTTCTACGAATTCGAGCGCTCCTGGAGCTTCGATCGCCGCATGCTCCCGCAGGAACTGCTGCTCGATCGCGCCTGGGCGCGCGCCATCGTCGCCGCCGGAATTCTCAGCGAAGAAGAAGGCCAGAAAATCGTCACGGCTCTGGGTGAAATCGCATGGCGCGCCCAGACCGACGCTGCGTGGCTCAACGAATCGCCAGCCGAAGACGTTCATCATTTCGTCGAATCCGCGCTGATCGAAAAACTCGGCGCGCTGGGCGCAAAGCTGCACACCGGCCGCAGCCGCAACGAAATGGTCGCTACCGAATTTCGTATGTATGTGCGCGAAGCCGCCCGAGACCTCCGCCGCGCGCTCGCTTCCCTGGAACGCGCCATCGCGGCGCAGGCCGAAAGCAATCTGCAAGTTCCCATGCCCGGCAACACCCACATGCAGCACGCGCAGCCGATTCTGCTTTCGCATTGGCTCCTGGCGCACGGCGAAGCGTTGCATCGCGACGCCGAACGCCTGGCCGCGGCCGCCGCGCGCGCCGACGATTGCCCGCTTGGCTCCGGCGCCCTCGCCGGATGCGCCTTTCCACTCGACCGCAATGCGCTGGCGCGCGCGCTGGGTTTTTCCCGCACCACGGCGAATAGCCTGGACGCCGTCAGCGACCGCGACTTCGCCCTGGAATTTCTGTTCGCGCTTTCCACCCTGGCGATGCATCTCTCGCGCCTGGCCGAAGATTTTGTGCTGTTCGCCTCGCCCGAATTCGCGTTCATCGAGCTTCCCGACGAATTTTCCACCGGTAGCAGCCTCATGCCGCAAAAAAAGAATCCCGACGCCTGGGAATTAATCCGCGGCAAGACCGGCCGCATCTATGGCTCGCTGGTCGCGCTGCTCACCACCTGCAAAGGCCTGCCTTCCAGCTATCAGCGCGACCTCCAGGAAGATAAAGAACCGCTCTTCGGCGCGCACGACCAGGCGCTCTCCATGATCCGGATCGCCGCCGCCACGGTTGCAGCCACGCGTTTCCGTGCCGACCGCCTCTGCCAGGCGGCGCAAGATCCCGCTCTGGTTGCCACCGAAGTCGCGGATTATCTGGTCACTTTCGGCGTGCCCTTTCGCGAAGCGCATGAAATCGTCGGAAAAGTGCTGCGTGCCGCCGAGCAGGAAGGCATCTCCATCCGCGAAATGCCGCTTGAGCGCCTGAGAGAGTTTTCCCCAGCGTTCGGGCCAAGCCTGGGCACCGTGCTCACGCTCGAATCAGCTCTCGCTCGCCGCGCCACGCGCGGCGGCACAGCTCCATCCGCCGTACGCGCGTCACTTCAGGATTTCAAGGCGCGTCTTGCCAAGCTCGAGGAAAATCCATGAGAACGCGCCGCGCGGAAATTTCAGACGTCCCGGCGATTTACTCTCTTATAGCGCACTACGCCGCGCAGGGCTTGTTGCTTCCCCGCGCACCTGAAGAAATTCGCGCAAGCATCGGCCATTTCATCGTCCAGGCAGATGGTCGTCGTGTCATCAGCTGCCTCTCACTTGAAAGTTACGGCGCCGATCTGGCTGAAATACGCTCTGTCGCGGTAGCTGTCGAAAATCGCGGCCAGGGATGCGGCGCGCACCTGATCGCGTCCGCGCTGAACGAGGCCCGCCGCCGCGGAATCGCCCGCGTTTTCGCCGTCACGCACGCCCCGCAATTTTTCGAACGCCAAGGTTTCACCGCAGCCGCGCGCCAGTCGGTCGCTGAAAAAATCGAGCGCGATTGCCGCACCTGCTCCGAGCAGCGCACCTGCAAGCTCGTTGCCGTCATCGCCACCGTAATTCCGGAACGCGTCACCATGCCGATTCTGTCCGATTCCGCCGCCCCGGTTCCGGCCTGCTAAAGGACCGACCCATGACCACGCGTCTATCCAACGCCGACGTCCCCCAAGGTTTCACTTTCGCCGCCACGCACTGCGGCCTGAAGAAATCGAAACTCGATCTCGCCATCCTCATAAGCGAAACGCCGGCATCCGCCGCCGCCGTCTTCACCACCAATCGCGTGAAAGCTGCGCCTGTTATCGCCTCGCAGCTGCATCTGCGGCAATCGGCGCATCGCATGCGCGGGGTGATCGTCAATTCCGGCAATGCGAATTGCTGTACGGGCTCGGAAGGCCTTTCCGCAGCGGCCACCACCGCGCTGAAGCTCGCGCGCGAACTGGGCCGTCTGCACCCTTCGCAAATCTTGGTCTGTTCCACCGGCGTTATCGGAGCTCCGCTGCGCTGGCAAAAAATCGTCAACGCAATCCCGCGTCTCGTCCGCGCCCGCCATCGCGCCGCCAAGTCCTTCGCCGAATTCACCCGCGCCATCATGACCACGGATACGCGGCCCAAATGGGCCGCTGCCAAATGCCGCATCGGCGGCAAACAGGTTCGCATCCTCGGCTGCACCAAAGGCGCCGGAATGATTCATCCCAACATGGCCACCATGCTGGGCTTTCTTGCCAGCGACGCCGCCATTTCTCCCGCGCTGCTTTCCCGCGCCTTGCGCGCGGCCGGCGAGCGAACCTTCAACGCCATCACCGTGGATGGCGACACCTCCACCAACGACACCGTCACGCTGCTCGCCAATGGCGCATCCGGCGCGCGCAAAATCACGAGCGCAAATGAGGACTGGAAAAAATTCTGCGCGGCGCTCGAACTCGTCTGCCAATCCCTCGCCCTGCAAATCGTCGCCGATGGCGAAGGCGCCCGCCACGTAATCGAAATCGAAGTCCGCGGCGCGCCCACCGACCGCGCCGCAAAACAAATCGCGCTCACCATCGCGAATTCGCCGCTGGTAAAAACCGCCATCGCCGGCGCCGATCCCAACTGGGGCCGCATCCTCGCAGCCGCCGGCCGCGCCGGCGTCGCCTTCGATTTCGAGCGCGCCGATATTTCCCTTGCCGGAGTAAAAGTCTGCCGCCGCGGCCGGGAAAATCCCTTCGACGAACGCGCCGCACATCGCAGGATGCTCGCAAAATATGTCCCCATCGTGGTCTCGCTGCGTTCCGGCGACGGCCGCGCGCGCGTCTGGACCTGCGATTTCACCGCAGAGTACATTCACATCAACGCTAGCTATCGCACCTAGTCCCGCAGCCTCCAGCCATCCGCCCTTGTTGACTGCCGCAGCCTATTGCAGCAAGATGCTCCTGAGCAACTGGAGCGCTCGCTTCAGCCGGGTGTGGTCAGGGCGTCGCTGGCCGCGCGGCCGATTTCCTGTCTCTTCAGCCTCGTGTTTTGCGCTGGGGCACTTGCCGGACGCAAAAGGAGAACGACCGTGAAGAAATTGTATGTCGGTAATCTGTCGTTCAAGGCCACCGAAGAGCAGATAGCAGCATTATTTTCGGAAATCGGTGTGCAGCCTGATTCGCTCACGCTGTTGCGCGATCGTTTCACGGGACAGCCACGCGGATTCGGTTTCGCCGAAATTGGCAACGACGCCGAAGCGGACAAAGCAATCGAAGCGCTCAACGGCAAGGATTTTCTCGGCCGCGCCCTGGTCGTCAACGAAGCGCGTCCGCAGCGGGAAGGCGGCGGCGCGGGCGGTGGACGGGGTGGCCACGGTGGTGGCGGCGGGGGCGGTGGACGAGGCGGTCATGGCGGCGGCGGTGGTGGTGGCGGACGTGGAGGACGCGGCGGCGGTGGTTACGGTGGTGGCGGAGGCGGCCGCGATCGTTAATGGAAATCGATGAAATTGTTTCAGTTACGGCGGGCGCGTCGAAGCGACGGAACCAATGCCGATTGCACGCGCTGACAAGCAGCGCACTGCCACAGTCTGAGCACACTGCCGGATTGCTTCCCGTTGTTTTTTGAATTTCTACCGCGGTTGCGAGCGAAATTCCTCGAAGGAGATCGTGGGGGCGGCTTGCGTTCTGCCGCCCCGTTATAGAGAGCTAGAAGTTATGTAGGGAAGGTCTACCGATCGCGCCCGCCACCACCACCACCGCCACCGCCGTATCCGCCTCGGCCACCGCCGCCACCACCTCGGCCGCCCCCGCCACCACCGCCGTGGCCGCCACGCCCGCCACCACCGCCGCCTCCTCCGCCGCCACCTTCACGCTGCGGACGCGCTTCATTGACCACGAGGGCGCGGCCGAGAAAATCCTTGCCGTTGAGCGCCGCGATGGCTTTTTCCGCTTCCGCGTCGTCCTTGATTTCCGCGAAACCGAATCCCCGGGGCTGCCCAGTAAAACGGTCGCGAAGCAGCGTAAGAGAATCCGGCTGCACCGAGATTTCCGCAAATAACGCCGCCACCTGCTCTTCTGTAGCCTTGAACGACAGATTCCCCACATACAGTTTCTTCAAAGTCGTTCTCCTTGTGCCCCCGCGTGCGGGAGGGCACGCCAACCGAGGCTGAAGAGACAGGATCGACGCCGCGGGCAACCGTAAGTGCGTCGGCCGCTCCGGGTTGAAGCGAGCGCTCCAGCAACTCGGGAGCATCTTGCGGCAATTGCCCCGCGCAGTCAACAAGAGCAGTAGCCGAGGCGCCTCCGGGCGCGCGCGCTTGCGATCGCTACCAATTTTTGGTGTGGCGCAGCGGCGACGGGCGCGATTGGTGGTAGGATGCGCGCAAGTTGTCCGTGGGGATCACGCGTATGCGCGGAACAATGATGGATTTTCCCCTGACGCTCGTGCCCATCCTGGAGCGCGCTGGAAAATTATTCAGCCAAGTCGAGATTGTTTCGAAGCAGCCCGACCGCTCCCTGCGGCGCTGCACGTACGGGGATGTGTCTCGTCGAGCGCGCCGGCTGGGACGCGCGCTGGAACTTGCGGGAATGGCACGAGGCGATCGCGTGGCAACTCTGATGTGGAATCATGCGGTGCATCTGGAATGCTACCTCGGT
>DATNLN010000216.1:0-17582 GCA_035602855.1 Candidatus Acidiferrales bacterium | reverse complement strand
GGTCGATCAGTGCCAAACCTCGCGTAACCGAACAACGTAGGCGTCGGCATCCGCGTCAACCCAGAGAGGGTTCCCAAGCCTGGGAGCGCCAGCAGCGAGTCAGCTTTAGGACGTGCCTTAGCCTTGCTTTTGCGAACACGAGCCTTCTTGACCTTTCGGTGGCCCTTTTCGCGCTTCCTTTTTGGATGGCTGGCACCGCGGTGCTTGTCGTATTCTCAGCACCTTCCGCTTAGCATTGGGGGCCGCTGGTGCCTTTTCTTTCCCCGATCTTAGCGACCACGGCGGGATCTTTTCTTTGCGCTTGCGGCGGCCCCGTGCTTTTGTTAGGCTGCGCGGCAAATGCCACACGGGAACGCCAATGCCTCGGGAGGAGCCTCGTGCCACATTGCACTAAGTGCGGAAACATGGTTGCCGACGACGTGGGGTTCTGCCCCAGTTGCGGAGCGCCGCAGGCGGGGGGAGTAGCGACTGCCATGGCTCCCGCTGCCAGCACGCAATCCGGCCTCTCGGAGAATGTTGCCGGGCTGCTGTGTTACTTGCTGGGGTGGATCACAGGGCTGATTTTCTTTTTGATCGATAAGCGGCCGTTCGTCCGCTTCCACGCGGCGCAATCCATCGTCGTATTCGGTGGCCTCACGGTGATTCGTATCGTCCTGTCAATGCTCTTCGTTTCCGGTGGACTGGCGGGGTTTTCCGCGGGCGTCGGAATCCTCTGGCTGGTCTCCCTCGTAGGCTTAGTTCTTTGGATATTGCTAATGGTCAAGGCGTACCAGGGCGAAAAATACCGCGTTCCACTTGCTGCCGATCTGGCTGATCAGATTTTCGGGAAGTCCTGAAGCCCTCCGCGATGGTAATTCCTTCAGGGGATGGCAGGTTTTCTATAGCACAACTTGGGCTTGCCTGATTCCCTTCACGGGAAAATCGCAAAGTTCCCCATTGCGTCCGCCGAATTTGCTCCCTGGCGTTCGCTCTTGACTTTAGCCAACTGAACGTCCATCGTTGTTGGCTTTCCCCTGCGCGGAGCTCCATGCCGCCGGGTGCTCAGGAGAGGGCATTGAAGGTCCGGGTTTGCTTCCACGACAAATGCTTCGACGGAGCCTCCTCCGCCGCGATTTTCACGCGCTTTTACAAGGAGTGTATTAATCCGGCCGCAGAATTTTTCTACACGGGCATGACGCACAAGGCTTCGCGGCCCTTCGAGGACGGCACGTTCGACGGCGACGAAAACGCCATCGTGGATTTCAAATATTCCAGCTCGCCAAAGCTTACTTGGTGGTTCGACCATCATCAGAGCGCGTTTCTGACGCCCGCCGACGCCGAGCATTTCCGCCAGGATCATTCCGGCAAGAAGTTCTACGATCCCACTTACAAATCCTGCACCAAGTTTTTGGCAACCATCGCCGCCGAAAAATTCGGGTTTGACGCCAAGCCGCTCGCTAACCTGATCCACTGGGGCGACATTATTGACGGAGCGCAATTCGCCTCGCCCGCCGACGCCGTCAGCCTTACCGAACCAGCCACCCAGTTGGCCCTGGTGATCGAGGCCGCGCCCGAAACCGATTTAGTGCCCAAGCTGATTCCGCACTTGGCCTACAAATCGCTGGCGGAGATGGTCGAACTGCCCATCGTAAAAAAACACTTGGGACCACTGCTGGAGCGCCACCGAAAATCGCTGGACGTGTTCCGCGAGCGCGCCGATTTTCGCGACGGCGTGATTTTTTTCGACGTCAGCGATTTGGACCTCGAGGGCTACAACAAATTCGTCCCGTACTTTTTGTTTCCCGATGCGCTCTATTCCGTGGGGGTCAGCTCGTCGCCGCTGCGCGCGAAAGTTTCGGTGGGCACCAATCCGTGGAAAGAGGCATCCGCGGATGTGAATCTAGCTTCGCTGTGCGAAAAGTACGGCGGCGGCGGTCACGCGCGCGTGGCGGCTATTTCGCTCGGCCCCGGCGACCTGGTGCGCGCTCGTCAAGTGGCGCAGGAAATTGCGGCGACTCTGCGCCGTCACAAGTAGATTCTCTTGTTGGAGAGAATGCGGCGCAACAATCGCTGGGGCTTTTCTTGCAGCCGCGGCCCCGGTTGGGTCCCGCATTCACTCGAGTTACAATTTTTTCAGCGGGCCGGTTAGCATTGCAACTTTTCGTTGAAACGGCTTGGCTTAGCTACCTTGTTCCTTTCCCAAACAAGACTCTCTTGGACTCACTCGGGACCCGGGTCAACTCCCGGCAGCGGTCGATTGCTATGATCGACCTCGTAGCTGAACAATCGTCGCCATCTCGGCCTGCATCTTCATCTCCGAACGTCCCGATACCGAGGCAATCTCCTGTGGAGTCAACGTAGGATCAGGCGAGGCGCCCAGTTCTGCAATGCGTTCGGTTTCCGTTTCCAATTTCGACGCGACTTGCGTTGTCAGATGCAACTTGCATTTGCGAACTTCATACACAGCGGCTATAAGCTCTTCGGGTGGGTCCGACCTAGACAGGAATCCCCGAGCCCCGGCCCGCAAAGTGATCCGTGCGACCTCGGGTGAATCGTGCAGCGTCACCACCATCACCTCCGTTCCGGGCAGCGCGCTTCGTATGTGCCGAACCGTCTCAACCCCGCTGACCGCGCGCAAGTTCATGCCCAAGATAACCAGGTCTGGTTTCATTCTCGTGGCCATCCGCACCGTTTCGCGCGCGTTGGTAGCCCGCCCGCAGATTTGAACTCCCGGTATAGCTGCCAGCGAAACGATCAGACCAAGACGGGCCACGGCATCATCGTCTGCGACGAGGATACGATACCTATTCTGGGATTCAGGCTTCGATAAATCCGTCAAGACGAATGATGTTAGTTGGCGCAATTTTTGGCTCATGTTTCTCCGTGAATCTGATAGCGCAGGGAGGAGACTGCTCATTGCAACCTGTCCAAAGCAATGTGGAGCCGTCGACGAGCGAGGCGACAGCCCCACATGCACTGGAAACTAGCCAGCTCGTGCTTGGGATGGACGCGAGTTGGTCAATTCGGCAAGGCGAGTGTTGTAATACAGGCGATGCGAACGGTCAATTCGCATTAATTCGGATAGAAGGCTCGTGATTCTACGTAGATCGAGTATCGAGACGTACGGAAAGTATCCCAAGTTGTACAGTATCGCGAGCAGCATTTCCAGAGGGCGCCTGCGTGGCAAGGGAAAATCTCGCGCCCTTGTTAGCCGGCCACCCACTTTTCCGAGAGCTTTGCCCGGGATACGATTGGCGATTGAGTCTCTATCGCGGACCCACTCCGAAGATTTGGACTCAGTTGCGGTTGCAGCTAATTAGTTGTAAATTGAAATGGTTGTGAGTCGTGAGCGTTTTGTTCCCGAAGGGCCGGTAGCTCAATGGTAGAGCAGCTGCCTCTTAAGCAGCGGGTTGGAGGTTCGAGTCCTCCCCGGCTCACCACTTCTGCACGCATGAACTTGGGTGTAGCGCATCGCCGTCTGTGTTATGGGCCAGGCAGATTTCGCCTCACACGTCCATCGGTGATTTCCTGCATAACTGCTCGCGACTCCCCTCACGCTAAAACTTGCTTTGCCTGATACGTAGCGATTTGTCGTTCCATTGCGGGCCTGGTCCTGTAAAATTCCGACTCGTATGCTTCTGTCTTGCGGCTGCCCTCCCCATGGCCGCCGGATCTACTGCTGTATTCTGCCGGCAGGAATGCGCCGATCGCAGATTTCCGGCGGTCAGTAACGAATTGAACGGAATGGAGAATTGAAGCTAGAAGATGGCTAAGCTGGCGCAACCACCTCCGCCCATATTTTCCGAGCCAGAGGAAACAATTCGCGCCGAGCTTTTCAGCGTGGAGCGCCTGGAGCAGCACGCGGAAAGCCTGGCGGCCGCGCAACTGGTAGTCACCGATCCCGAGGAAGGGCGGCCGCTGATTCCTCGCGTGCTGGAGAACGGCCGCGTGCTGCTGGAGTATTACCGGGCCACGGCGCGCGCCATTCAGCACGAACAGGCCATTACCCCCGCGGCCGAATGGTTCGTCGATAATTTCTATATCGTGGAAGAGCAATTACGCGAAATTCGCGACGATCTTCCCGCAGGTTTTTACCGCAAATTGCCGAAACTCGCGTCGGGCCACCTGGAAGGCTTTCCGCGCGTCTTTGGCGTCGCCTGGGCGTTTGTGGCGCATAACGACAGCCGCTTCGATCCTGAAGTATTGCGCCGATTCGTCAGCGCCTACCAGCGCGTGCAGCCGCTGACCATCGGCGAACTCTGGGCCGTGGCAATCACGCTGCGCATCGTGCTGGTGGAAAACCTGCGGCGCGTTGCCGAACGCATCGTGCGCAGCCGCAACGCGCGCGTGGAAGCCGACATCCTCGCCGATCGCGTGCTCGGGGCGGCGGGGCAAACCGCCGTATCGCCCGCCGCCGTGCTGCGCCGGTTCGAAAACAAGCCTCTCGAGCGCTCCTTCGCCGTGCAGTTGGTCCAACGCCTGCGCGACCTCGATCCCAAGGTCGGCCCCATTCTTGTCTGGCTCGATGAACGCCTCGCCGCGCAAGGCACCACAGCGGATGAAATCGTGCGCACCGAGCATCAAGAGCAAGCCGCCATGAGCGTGACGGTGCGCAACATCATCACCAGTATGAGGCTCACGTCGGCGTTCGATTGGGAAGAGTTCTTCGAGAGCGTCAGCTTGGTGGACGAAGTGCTGCGCGGCGGCAGCGATTTCGCCAACATGGATTTTGCCACGCGCGATTACTACCGCCATGCGATCGAGGATCTCTCGCGTGGTTCGTCTCACTCCGAAATCGAAGTCGCGCAACGCGCCGTGCAGCGTGCCAAGCACGCACGCGCCGAACTTCACAACGACGGACAGCCGCCCGACGAACGCAAGGCCGATCCCGGCTACTACCTGATCTCGCGCGGACGCCTCGATTTCGAAAAGGAACTCGGATTCCAGGTCGCTTGGCGACGCGGCGTGCTGCGCTTGTACGTGCGTAATGCCGTGCCGGGGTATTTGTGCACGATCGTGGTCATGACCGCGCTGATTCTGGCATTGCCGTTGGCGCATGCGCGCGAATTGGGGGTGAGTATTCCTTTTCTGACGCTGTTCGCGCTGCTCGCTTCCGTGCCTGCTTCCGATTTGGCGATAGCGCTAATCAATCGTGTGGTGGCGGACCTACTGGGTCCGCGCACTTTGGTGCGCCTGGAATTGCGCGATGGCGTTCCGAAGGAACTGCGCACCATCATCGTGGTTCCTACGCTGTTGATCTCTAAGGATGCGATCAAGGAACAAGTGGAGCGCCTGGAAATTCATTACCTGGCGAACGTGGATGGCGACCTGCGCTTTGGTCTGCTCACCGACTGGATGGACTCGGCCACCGAGACCCTGCCGGGCGATGACGAACTATTGGCCGCAGCTGCCAGCGGCATCGCCAGCTTGAACAAAGCCCACGGCCCGGCTCCGGGAGGCGGCGCGCGCTTCTTCCTGTTCCACCGCAAGCGCACCTGGAACGAACGCGAGAAGAAATGGATGGGCTGGGAGCGCAAGCGGGGAAAGCTGCACGAGCTGAACGAGCTGCTGCGCGGCTCGACGCAGACCAATTTCATTCCCGTCGGCGGCCGGGTGCCGGACTCCGTTCCGATGATTCGCTACGTCATCACCCTGGATGCGGATACGCGCCTTTCGCGCGGCACCGCGGCGCGCCTGGTGGGAACCATGGCGCACCCGTTGAACCGGCCGCAAGTGAGCGCGGAATTGGGCCGCGTGGTGGACGGCTACGGCATCGTGCAGCCGCGCGTGACGCCTTCGCTTCCCGCCGATCGCGAAGGCTCGCTCTTCCAGCGAATTTTCTCCGGGCCGAGTGGAATCGATCCATACGCTTCGGCGGTTTCCGATGTTTATCAGGATTTGTTTCACGAGGGTTCGTACACCGGGAAGGGAATTTACGATCTGGACGCGTTTGAGGCGGTGCTGGCGGGCAAGGTCAGGGAGAACACCCTGCTGAGTCACGATTTGTTCGAAGGTATCTTCGCGCGCGCCGCGCTCGCCACCGACATCGAGCTCTTCGACGAATTTCCGTCGCACTACGAAGTCTCGGCCGCGAGGCAGCATCGCTGGGCGCGCGGAGACTGGCAACTTTTGCCGTGGATTTTCGGACACGGGGGACTCTCCAAGGAAGAACGCCGCAAAGTTTCGATTCCCGCGATCAGTCGCTGGAAGATGCTGGACAATCTGCGCCGCACGCTTTCGGCGCCTTGCATGCTGCTGCTCATGTTCGCGGGGTGGATGGTGCCGCAAGTATCGCCCTGGATGTGGACGCGCTTCGTGCTGGCGACGATTGCGATACCTTCGTTAATCCCTTTCCTGGTTGGATTGAATTCCCGGCTCAGCGGCATTTCCAAACGCAGCCATTTCCGCGATCTTCTTTCTGATCTATCGCTCGGCGCATCGCAAATGGGCTTGACCATCACGTTTATCGCGTACCAGGCATGGCTGATGACCGACGCGATCGTGCGCACGCTGGTTCGTTTGATCTTCACGCGCCGCAATTTGCTGCAGTGGGTGACGGCCGCGCAGGCCAAACACGCCGTAGACCTGAGTCTGCTGGCTACATACGGACGCATGGTGGCTAGCGTCCTGGTGGCTTTCGCGGCGCTCTTGGCCGTGGCGGTGGCGCGTCCGCAGGCTTTGTGGGCGGCGATTCCGTTTGGCGCGCTGTGGATGGCGGCGCCGGCCGTGGCACGCTGGATCAGCATTCCGCCTCCGGTTGAAGACGTCGAGCCGTTATCAACATCCGATACCAAGGCGCTACGGACAATCTCGCGCCGCACCTGGCGATTTTTCGAAAAATTCGTAACCGCCGATGACCGTTTCCTGCCGCCGGATAATTTTCAAGAAGATCCGAAGCCCGTGGTTGCGCATCGAACTTCTCCCACCAATATTGGTCTGTATCTGCTTTCAACGCTCGCGGCACGGGACATGGGATGGCTGGGTACACTGGAAGCCGTCGATCGTTTGGAAGCCACGCTGCAGACCATGAGTCAGCTCGAGCTGTACCGGGGCCATCTTTACAATTGGTACGACACGCGCCATCTGGTACCGCTCGACCCCAAATATGTCTCCAGCGTTGACAGCGGAAACCTCGCCGCCGATTTGCTGGTGCTGGGGAACGGCTGTCGCGAAATCATCCAGGAACGGTTCATCGCGGCGCGGCCGTTCAAAGGGGTCGGGGATGCGCTGCATCTTCTGCGTGAAGCGCTGGAAGACATCGCCGATACGCAGCGCACGCATACTGTAACGCGCAAACAGCTCGCCAACGCGCTGGATTCGCTGGCTGGCTTGCTCGATCCGGTTCCTGCCAGCCCGCGCGAATGGGCCGCGCGTTTTCTGGAGATTCAAGAACGCGCGCAGACGGTAGCCGATATCGCGCAAGCGATGGCGCAGGAACTGGGCGCGCCCGCGGAATCCGAATTGTTCGTGTGGGCGGAGTCTGCCCGGTCCAATCTGGAAAGTTATGCGCGCGATGCACGGATCATGATTCCGTGGCTGCGTCTGGAACCTGGCGAAGTGCAGGCCATGGCGGAGCGTCCGCAGGAACAAGCGCCCGAATGGGTCGCGATTGAGCCTTCGTTTCGTCACCTGCCGGCTCTGGCCGATGTTCCGGATCGTTGTGAATGCGCGGTGCGCGAACTGGCGACGCTGCGCGAAAGACTCTCGGCTGACGCTGTGGCGAATCGCGAAGTTCTGCAGCGCATTGATGCTCTCACGCTCGCTCTCAACGGCTCAAGCCGGGACGCTTCGGCTCTGACTCGTCGCCTGGTCGCGATCGCGCACTCGTCGCAAAGCATGTTCGAGGCGATGGACTTCACCTTCCTCTTCGATAACTCGCGCAAGCTTTTCTCCATCGGCTTTCGCGGCACAGACGGCGCGCTGGACAGCAATTGCTACGACTTGCTGGCTTCCGAAGCGCGCCTCGCCAGCTTCATCGCCATCGCCAAAGGAGAAGTGCCGGCGTCACACTGGTTCCGTCTGGGCCGCGCGCTCACGCCCGTCGGCCGCGGCTTGGCATTAATCTCCTGGTCCGGCTCGATGTTCGAATACCTGATGCCAGCGCTCGTGATGCGCTCGCCTGCCAACAGCATGCTGAGCCAGACGTACGAGCAGGTGGTGCTGCGGCAGATCGAATACGGAGAGGAGCGCAGCGTTCCCTGGGGAATCTCGGAATCGGCCTTCAACGCTCGCGATATGGATTTCACGTATCAGTATTCTGGCTTCGGTGTTCCGGGACTGGGGCTGAAGCGCGGGCTCAGCGAAGATCTGGTAATCGCGCCGTATGCGACGGCGCTGGCCGCGATGATCAATCCGGTTGCGGCGGTGCAGAACTTCACGAGGCTGGCGCGCGCGGGCGGCGCCGGCAGGTACGGATTTTACGAGGCGCTCGATTACACCAGCAGCCGTTTGCCGGAAGGAAAGGATGTGGCGGTGATTCGCGCTTACATGGCCCATCACCAGGGCATGTCCATCATCGCGCTGGCAGACATATTGAACGGCGGCGCAATGCGCGATCGTTTCCATGCAGAACCGATCGTGCGCGCAACCGAGTTGCTGTTGCAGGAGCGCACCCCGCGCGATGTGCTGGTTGCACGTCCGCGCGCGGAAGAAGTTTCCGCGGCGTCGAAAGTGCGTGAACTGGTCCCGCCGCTGGTGCGTCGTTTCAGCACGCCGCACGATGCGATTCCGCGCACGCAATTACTATCCAACGGCCGCTATTCCGTCATGCTTACGGCCGCCGGCTCGGGCTACAGCCGCTGGCGCGATCTGGCAATCACCAGGTGGCGCGAAGACCTCACGCTCGACAACTGGGGCCAGTACATCTTCCTGCGCGACGAACAATCAGGAAATGTGTGGTCGGCCGGCTATCAGCCCGCGGGGGTGGAAGCGGATGAATACGAAGCCGTTTTCTTCGAGGATCACGCCGAGATCATCCGGCGCGACCGCTCGCTGACGACGGCGCTCGAAGTGGTGGTCTCCTCCGAAGACGACGCGGAGGTGCGGCGGATCTCGCTCAGCAACGTCGGCGTGCGCGCGCGCGATATTCAAGTCACCTCCTATGCGGAACTATCGCTGACGCCGCAGGCGGCCGACGTAGCGCATCCTGCTTTCGCGAAGTTGTTCGTCGAAACTGAATTCGTGGCGGACGTCGGCGCGCTAATCGCCACGCGCCGGAAACGTTCCGATGACGAAACGCCGGTATGGGTCGCGCACGTATTGGTCACAGATGCGGAAACTGTGGGAGATTTGCAATTTGAAACCGATCGCGCGCGTTTTGTGGGGCGGACGCGCAATCTGCGCGATGCGGTGTCCGTGATGGACGGCCGGCCGCTTTCCAATACGGTTGGTTCGGTGCTGGACCCGATCCTGAGCCTGCGCCGCACGGTTCGCGTTCCTCCCGGCGGCACGGTCCATTTGATTTATTCCACCATTGCCGCCGCCACGCGCGAAGAAGCCCTGGATCTGGCGGATAAATATCGCGATGCGCGCACCTTCGAACGCACCCACACGCTGGCGTGGACGCAGGCGCAAGTGCAGCTGCATCACCTGGGGATCACCTCCGAAGAAGCGCTGCTATTCCAGCGGCTCGCAAACGCCGTCCTGTACGTCGATCCGTCGCTGCGTCCCACTGCCGATGTGCTGGCGCGCAGCTCGCTGGATATTTCCACGCTGTGGTCCCAGGGAATCTCGGGAGATTTGCCGATCATTCTCGCGCGGATTGATGATCCCGACGATGTGGACATCATCCGGCAGATGTTGCGCGCGCACGAGTACTGGCGGATGAAGCAGCTGTCGGCGGACGTGGTCATCATCAACGAAAAGGCCGCATCCTACGTGCAGGAATTGCAAGACTCACTTGAAGCGCTGGTGCGCGGCAGCCAGCTGAGGCTTTCGCCGGACTCCGGCGGCGTGAGCGGGAAAATTTACCTGTTGCGCGGCGATCTGCTCACTCCGCAGGCGCGCACGCAACTGCAGTCGGTAGCGCGCGCGGTGCTTTTGAGCCGCCGCGGCACGCTGGCCGAGCAGATTGTGCGTTCCCAATTTCCAGAACCTGCGGAACGCGCGCTGACTAGACCGCCCCGCGCCACCAAATCGCCGGAATCACGGCTGCCGCGCCAAGCTCTGCAATTTTTTAATGGTCTCGGCGGCTTCGCGGATCGCGGCCGCGAATATGTGATCGCGCTGAATGAAGGCCTGCGCACTCCTGAGCCGTGGGTCAACGTCGTGGCCAATCCAAATTTCGGATTCCTGGTGTCTGAATCCGGTTCCGGTTTCACATGGTCGCTCAACAGCCATGAAAATCAGCTTACGCCATGGTCCAACGATCACGTTTTCGATACGCCGGGAGAAGCGATCTATATCCGCGACGAAGGCAGCGGCGACATTTGGACGCCCACGGCTCTGCCCATACGCGACGAGGGCGCGAGCTATCAGACGCGTCATGGACAGGGCTACAGCCGTTTCCTGCACGGATCGCGCGGCATTACACTGGACCTCTTGCAATTTGTGCCTGCAGATGATCCGATCAAAATCTCGCGGCTGACTCTGCGCAATGATTCAGACCGGGTGCGCCGCCTTTCCGTCACTGCGTACGCCGAATGGGTGCTGGGCAGCTCGCGCAGCGCCACGGCGCCGTACATCATCACGGAAATCGAGCCGCAGTCGAAAGCTATCCTGGCGCGTAGCGCCTGGAATGGTGAGTTCGGCGGGCGCATCGCTTTCGCCGATCTGCGCGGGCAGCAAACCTCCTGCACCGGCGACCGCACGGAATTCTTCGGCCGAAATGGCCGGCCGGAATGCCCCGCAGCGCTCGAGCGAACCGCGCCGCTCTCCGGCAAAGTAGGGCCAGGCCTTGATCCTTGCGCTGCGCTGCAGACCACGATTGAGCTGCGCGCGGGCGCGCGAGCTGAAATCGTATTCTTCCTGGGCCAGACCGAAAACAAAGATCAAGCGCGCGATTTGCTGATGCGCTACCGCACCGCGGATCTGGATAAGGTTTTGGCCGAAGTAACGCGCCGCTGGGATGAAATCCTCGACACCGTGAAAGTTAGCACTCCCGATCCCAGCATGGATGTGCTGCTGAACCGCTGGCTGTTATACCAGACATTGTCCTGCCGCGTGTGGGCCCGCGCAGGCTTTTACCAGGTGAGCGGCGCCTACGGATTCCGCGACCAGCTGCAAGACGTGATGGCTTTGAATGTGGCGAAACGCGGCGTGGCCCGGGAACAATTGCTGCGAGCGGCCGCGCACCAGTTCCCGGAAGGAGACGTCCAGCACTGGTGGCATCCTCCTTCGGGGCGCGGCATTCGCACCCGCATGTCCGACGATCTGCTGTGGCTGCCTTACACCGCGGTTCAGTTCATCGAAACGACCGGCGACATGACGGTACTTGAGGAGTCCATTCCCTTTATCGAGGGTGATCTGCTGGCCGAAGGGCAGAAGGAATCGTATTTCCAGCCGCGCACTTCGGAGACTCGCGCCACCCTGTTCGAGCATTGCGCGCGCGCCATAGACCGCAGCCTGAGCGTCGGCAGTCACGGCCTGCCGCTGATAGGCACCGGCGACTGGAACGACGGCATGAATCGCGTGGGCCAGGACGGCAAGGGCGAAAGCATATGGCTCGGCTGGTTCCTGCACACCGTCTTGACGGAGTTTGCAAAGCTCGCCGATGGCCGCGGCGAGCACCGGCGCGCTGAGACGTGGCGCCTGCACGTCAGCAGCCTCAAGGCTGCGCTGGAACGCGACGGCTGGGACGGCGAGTGGTACCGCCGCGCGTATTTCGACGACGGCGCGCCGCTGGGCTCCGCCCAGAACACCGAATGCCGCATTGACGCGATTGCGCAGTCCTGGGCGGTACTGAGCCGCGCGGCCGAGCCAGGACGCGCCACTCGCGCCATGGCAGCTGTGGACCGGCAACTGGTGCGCCGGCCGGAGGGGCTGATCCTGCTGCTCACCCCGCCTTTCGATCATCCGGATCACGACCCCGGGTACATAAAGGGCTATCTACCGGGCATCCGTGAGAATGGTGGGCAGTACAGCCACGCCGCAACCTGGACGCTGATGGCTTTCGCGGAGCTGGGCGATGGCGACAAAGCCGCCGAGCTATTCCGCATGATGAATCCCATCAACCGCGCCGACACGCGCGCCAACGTGCAGCGCTACAAGGTTGAGCCTTACGTGGTCGCAGGGGATATCTACGCGGAAGCGCCGCACATCGGCCGCGGCGGTTGGACCTGGTACACCGGTTCGGCGGGATGGCTCTATCGCGCGGGAATCGAAACAATCCTGGGGTTCCGCGTACGCGGCACGTCGCTCTCGATTGACCCCTGCATCCCGCGCAACTGGCCGGGATACCGCATGGAGTTCCGCTACCATTCGTCCATGTACAAGATTACGGTCGAAAATCCGTCGGGTGTCGCGCGCGGGGTGGCTCTTACCGAACTGGACGGAAAGCTGCTGGCCGGGTCCGCCGCGATTCACCTGATGGACGACGGCGTCGTGCATCAGGTGCGCATCGTCCTGGGATGAGGCCTGCGCGCGAAAAATGGCCGACCCGTAGCGGCCCGTCAATCGTCGAAACAGTCATTAGCTTCATTCCATCCGCAGTTACATTCAATGTCCGGTTCGTCTAACATTAATTGTGCCGACTAGAGACATCGTGAGGTCAAGGAAGCTATCGCGTCGCCAGCTGCTGCAAGATTTGGCAGCGCTTTCCGCCTGTGGCATTCCGATCGCCGGAGGTCTTTCGCTCCAGCACTCCGTTGCCCGCCGCCAGGCCACCCAGGCCGCCCCTCTATCCTCGCAACTTCCGCCCCCCACCTACTTATCTCCCAGAGACGATTCCTTTCTGGAGGAGCTTGAAAAGGCGATTTTTCAGTTTTTCTGGGATCAAACCAACCCCAGCACGGGAATGGTGAAGGACCGCTGCAATGTGCGTTCCTCCGACAACGGTGTGGTTAGCAGTATTGCGGCGACCGGATTCGGCTTGACCGCGCTTTGTATTGGCGAAAAACGCGGCTACGTCTCCTTCACTCTGGCCCGGGAACGCGTAATCAACGCGCTGCGATTCTTGTGGAAGAAGCTACCCACGCAACGCGGATTTTTCTATCACTGGGCCAACATCAACACCGGCGAGCGGCTCTGGCAGTCGGAATTTTCCTCGATTGACACAGCCATACTGCTCTGCGGAATTCTCACCTGCCGCGCACATTTCGAGCACTCGGAGATCAGCGATCTCGCGCACCAGATTTTCAATCGCGTGGATTGGAACTGGCTGTCCGAAGATACGCGCATCTTGCCGCACGGCTGGAGCCCGGAGACTGGGTTCCTGCAATATCGTTGGGATAGTTACAGCGAAATGATGATGATGTATTTGCTGGGGCTGGGCTCGACGTCTCACGCGCTGGCTCCAGCGACCTGGGACGCCTGGAAGCGCACCATCTTTGAATTCGACGGGATTAAATTCATCGGCTCCTACGCTCCGCTCTTCGTGCACCAATATTCGCAGGCCTGGTTTGATTTCCGCGGCAAGCGCGACCTGTACGCGGACTATTTTCAGAATTCGATCCTTGCCACGGACGTGCACCGGCGATTTTGCCTGAGTCTGGCGAACAGGTTCCCCGATTACAGCGATGATCTGTGGGGTATTACCGCGTCGGATTCCATCAATGGTTACAGGGTGTGGGGCGGCCCGCCGGAAACCGGTCCGATTGATGGGACCATTGTGCCGTGCGCGGCGGCGGGTTCGCTGCCGTTCCTGCCCGGTCCGACGATGCGCGTGCTGCGGACGATCGATAATCGTTACGGCGCCGGCACCTGGAGCCGCTATGGGTTTGTGGACGCCTTCAATCCGCTCACCAATTGGTACGACAGCGACGTGGTCGGAATTGACGCCGGGATTACGATGGTGATGGCTGAAAATGCGCGCACGGCATTTGTGTGGGACACTTTCATGAAGAACCCGGAAGCGCAAAGAGGCATGGATCGCGCGGGATTCAAATCCTATCAGCCGCTGGCGCCGCAGGAACTGGTGGGGATGCACGTGCGTCCGACGACGTAAGCAACTGGGGCAGGGAATAGGCGCGCAGCCATCTCATGGACGGCTGCGCACGCATGACCCCCACTTGACAAAGACCAGCCCTTCGGAAAAATTAACGGTAATTCGCAGCTTGTAATTCGAACATCTCCGCGTAATGCCCGCCGACTTTGAGCAGCTGGTCGTGCTGGCCCTGCTCGGCAATCTCGCCGTCTTTCAGAACCAGAATACGGTTGGACATCTTCACGGTGGAGAAGCGGTGCGAGATCAGCAGTGACATCTTGCCTTCGGTCAATTCCGCGAAGCGCTGAAATACTTCGTGCTCGGAACGCGCATCCAGTGCCGCCGTCGGCTCGTCCAGAATCAGCAACTGCGCGTCACGCAAATAAGCGCGCGCGATTGCAATCTTCTGCCATTCACCGCCCGATAGATCCACAGCGCCTTCGAAACGCGAACCCAGTACCTGATCGAAGCCCTTGGGCAGCCGGCGAATTGCCTGCTCCGCGAGGCTCTTATTGGCAGCTGCACGAATTTGGAACGGATTGTTGCGTTCCTCGATGCGGCCCACAGCGATGTTGGCCGAAGCCGTCATCTCATAACGCATAAAGTCCTGGAAAATTACGCCGATTTCCTGCCACAGGCTTTCCAGATCGTACTCGCGCAAGTCCTTGCCATCGAGAAGAATCTGGCCTTCGGTCGGATCGTACAAGCGCGTCAGCAATTTCACGATGGTGGTCTTGCCCTGGCCATTCTCGCCCACGATGGCGATGCGCTCGGATGGCGCGAGCTTGAAGCTGACGTTCTTCAGGATGATCCGCGAGCTACCCGGATATGCGAACGAGACATTCCTGAATTCAAATCCTTGCTGAATTTTCTTGGGAGCGGGCAACGCGCCCGGCTTGGAGAAGATTTTCGGCTTCACCGCGAAGAATTCCAGCAGGTCGGTCATGAACAAAGCCTGGTTCGCGATTTCCGAAAAGGTGGTGAAGACAGCTTGAATATTGGAACTCGCTCCGCCAATGGCGCCGGCCAAAAAAATCATGGTAGCCAGCGAAATCATCCCGATCACCGTGTGATAAATCACGAACGCGTACGTGCCGTAGTAACCCGCTACTCCGACCATCGCCAGCAGGGAACCGATCAACAGCCGGTGTCGCGCTACGCCGATCGTCTGATCGTGCAGCTCGGTCGCCACATCGGAGTAACGGCCAACCAGGAACGGTGCAAGGCCGAACAGCTTCAGCTCTTTCGCGCCTTCTTTGGTGCCGCCTAGCAACCGCAAATAGTCGAGTTCGCGCCGCGCCGGAGTCTGCTGGAAGCTCAACGAGTATCCCAGGAATGCGAAATGCGTTTCGCCCAAAAACGCCGGTACGACGCAGGCCACCAGCGCGATCAAGAGCCACGGCGAATAAACGAAAATCCCAGCCGCCAGGCTGACCGTCGTGATGGTTTCCTGAATCAGCCGGCCCGAGATTTTGATCATCTGCACGCGGTCGGTGCTCTGCACACGGGCGCGCTCCAGCTTGTCGTAGAAGACTGGGTCTTCGTAGGACATCAAATCCAGATTTGCGGCGTGCTTCATCAGCCGCACGCTGATGTGTTTCATGAACCGTTCGGCCAGCGCCGTGTCGCAGAAGTCAGTTACCCGCATCAAAATGGCCGCAACTCCGGCCAGCGCAAATTCCAGCGTAACCAGCCACCAGAAATGATGTGGCAGCGGCGTTTGCTTGGCGTTCAATGCATAAATTTCGGAAATGATCACGCGGGTAACGGCCAACATGGAAAGCGGAACTAGCGCAGCCACCACGCGTGAAACCAAGTTCGCCACGGCCACGCCAGGCGCGGCATCCCAAACGTATTTCATTACCGGGGGAATGTTCTTTAGCGCGTGCAGGCGTTCAGCCCATCTAGGGCTTGGGATATCCTCGGCGGAGTTCGTTTCTTTCACGGCCAGGTTCCCAACTAGAGCTCTTGTACTCACGACTGGGTCTCCGATCTCAAGCGCGTCTGTCTCGCGTTGTCTTGCTAGGTATCGACGAGACTCGATGATCCGAGAGTGCACGTCTGGTGCCAATACCTGAAACCCTGTAACCTGCTAATAAGTAAAGACCTACAGGTTTGGCCGAAATCTTGCTCCGCGATTTTTTTCGTGGTCCCGGAAAGTTCTACTCGAAATAGTACGCAGCCGCACAAGCGGAATTTAGCGACGCCCGAAACGCCGGCGGAATCCGCCGCCCCCGAACAGGACAACTCACGTTCAAGAATACCTAAAAAACCTGATCTGCGCGACAGCGCGGAAGAGCGTATGGTTGAACTGTGGCTACCCTGGTGAGCGAAAAGCTTCGCGCAACTACCGGATCCAGATGGGCGAAGCTGCGCGATTTCGGCCACAACCTAAAAACCAAAGCCAAGCGCGCCCTGTGGCGCTCTAAGCACGGTTGGCGCCAGTTGACCGCAGGCATGGAAGCCGAGGACCTCTGGACGCAATTCAAAGCCGAGGCCCAAGCGAGTTCGCAGCTGTATAAACAGGATGTTGACTGGCGTGCCGTTGGTTCCCAGAAAGCCTGGAAGCAACCCTTCAAGATTGTCGCGGCGCTGTTTGCGGGAATACTGAAAAAGCTATCGCCGGCTCGGCGCGTGTTGTTGGTGTTCTGCATGATTCTGGCGTGCCTGTCAGTGATCGGTGTGCAGTTTCTGGTGATCACCACGCAGGTGGAATTTCTGCTGGCCTTCACAGGCTTGCTGATCTTGCTGATTATGGTCCTGGGCGATCATGTGGCGATGAAACGCGACATCGAAATTGCCCGCGAAATTCAGCGCTGGCTGGTGCCGCGCGTTCCGCCCGAAGTGCCGGGAATCGATATGGCGTTCGCCACGCGCCCCGCTAACACCGTGGCGGGCGATTACTACGACGCTTTTCGCCGCGCCGCCGATGGTCCGCTGCTGATCGCCGTCGCTGATGTTTCCGGCAAGAGCGTACCGGCGGCCATGCTCATGGCGAACTTTCAAGCGAGCCTGCGCGCCCTTGCCGGCGCGCCCGGTTCCTTATCGCAATTGGTCACGGACCTAAATCGGCTTGCCTGCGGCAACAACCTGAACGGCCGCCGCTTCACTACCGCGTTTCTGGCGGAATTGGATCCCGCAACGGGCGAGCTCAACTATCTTTCCGCTGGCCACAACCCTCCCATGCTCGTGCGGCAGGACGGCAGCATTGAGAGGCTCAGTTCCGACAGCATGCCGCTCGGAATCGAACTGACCGAAAAGTTTGTGGCCGGTACCACCGTGCTGGAACTTAACGATCTTCTGGTGATCTACACCGACGGAGTTACTGAGGCGCAGAACGACAGGGACGAGGAGTTTGGCGAAGGCCGCCTACTCGCGCTGCTGCAACCGGGAACGAAGGCACGCGCGGCGGTCACACTTTCCGGGATTATGAAACATCTTGACGATTTCGTGGGTGGCGCCGCGCAGCACGACGACATCACTTGCCTGGTCGTCAGCCGAAATTAATCGTAACGAATGCAGC
>DATNLN010000205.1:0-17557 GCA_035602855.1 Candidatus Acidiferrales bacterium | reverse complement strand
TAGGTGCTTTTTGTCACGTCTTGCTTCCCCCAGAATCCACTTGGGCGCCATTGCGGCGACCAGTTATTTTGCCGGCCTTCGTTCCGAGCTGCCCCTGCTCTCGTTACAGGCCCTACTGCTTACGGGATTACCACTTCCACGCGCTTCGTCGAAGTTCCGCCGCGGCGGTTCTGCCCGGTCAGAATAATTTCATGGCTGCCTTTGGTCATTGCCGGCAGAAAATGCCGAAAATGCCCGTCCGGCTGAATGCTTGCCACTTGCTCGCCATTGATAATCAGCGCGGCCCCCGGTTCGGTTCTGCCAATCACTTCCACCACGTTGCCATTCAGCTCGGTGGAATCCACTTCCAGCAGCATCTCTTGCTCTTTGCCGTGCACCACCAGAATAAATTTGAACGGATCGCTCACGTCGCTCGTTTTGCCGTCGGCGTCGATCGCCCGCACGCGCCAGAAATAATCGCCCGGATCCAGCCCCGTGATCTCCACGCTCTCATTGGAAATTTTCTTGTTCATCACCACATGGTTGAACGCCGCCGTGGTGCTGATCTGAAAATCATAGGTCTTGGCCGTCGCCACCGAATTCCAGGCGAAATGCACCGGATCGTGCTTGGGATCATTCACCGTAATCGGCTGCAAATTCAGCGGCTGCACCAATTCAGGCGGAGCCAGCACTTGTGACTTCGTCATCTGGCCGCCGGTGGGGAAGGCTACCCGCTCGAACTGGCCGATATCCATGTGTTCATTGCCGCGATTCAATTCCGCGCTACCGGACGCCACCGTGATCTCCTGCTGCTTGGTTTCCGGATCGCTGCGCACCGCCGCACGGGTATTCGCCTGCAGCGAAGCCACCGCGTTCTCGAACGAGACCTCAGCTTTCGATCCCGGAACTTCCCACGTCCCGGTTGCCAGATCCACTTGCCCCGAAGAAATGTGCACGCCTACCGAAGAGGCGCGATCGTGCTCCACCAGGTTTTCTTCCACCGTCACCAGCGTGTCGCCCTTCACCGTGTACTGCGTTCCGTCGGCAAACGCGATACGCGCCACTCCCTCCGGCCCGGTCTGCACCAGGTCCCCTTTATCCAGCGTCAGTTGGTAGTCCGCGCTCGCCCATGTTACTGAGTTCACTTTCTTTACCTGCACCTTCCCGTCCAGGTTCACAAAGCGTGCTTGCCTTGCGCTAATCGTCGCAACGCCCGATTCGGGCGGAGCAATCGTGTCTGAAATATGCCGCGCCAGGCTGGCCGTAGCTTCCGGAAAGACCAGGTAGGTTGCCGAACCGATGATCGCCGCAATCACAATCACATACAGCGCCACGGTCTTGTAGGTCACCGTGTGCCAATACACCTCTACCCGCGATATCTTCGGTTTCCCCTGCGTCGTTAGTTTGCTGTCCGTCATGTTATTTTTGGGGCTAATCTAGAAATCTAGCACACGGGTATAGGCCATACAACTCGCCGGGAAAACAGTTGCGAAACTGCTACCCCCCTGTGATTCCAATCGGTTAACGGCGGATAAGCTTCAGGCGCGCCGCTGCAGTCCTGGTACCGGCTCCGCGCCATTTTGGTGGTTGACCCCGGCCTCTCAATTTAGGGAGACTAAGACGTTCGGGACGGATCCTGCCTGATCCTTGTGCCCCGCCGCGAACAGGTTCATGGCGCTCTTTCCAAGTCTTAGCGGTCCACTGCCATGCGAGGAAAAGAAATATGAATGAAATCATCGGCGAGCTGCTACCACCCACGCGTTTGATGTTGACGCCCGGCCCGTCCAACATGGACGCCCGCGTCTACCGCGCCCTCAGCACTCCTCTCGTCGGCCACATGGATCCCTGGTTCATTGACATGATGGGCGACGTGCAATCTCTATTGCGGCGCGTTTTCCAAACGCAGAATCGCATCACCTTCCCGATTTCTGCATCCGGTTCCGGCGGAATCGAAGCAGCCGTGTTGAATCCCCTCGAAGAAGGCGACGAGTGCATCGTCTGCAGCAACGGTTGGTTTTCCGAACGCATGGCCGTGATTGCCGAACGCAGCCCGAAAGTGAAAGTGATCCGCGTCGAGGCGCCCTATGGCAGCACCGTGGACCCGGAAGATGTCCGCCGCGCTGGCAAAGGAAAAAAAATTAAATTCGTCGGCCTGGCGCACGGCGAAACTTCCAGCGGCGTAGCCCAGCGCATCGCTGACTTCCGCAAAGTGGCGGACGAACTCGGCGCTCTGCTCATCGTGGATGCAGTTGCGACTCTCGCCGGAATGCCGCTCGACATTGACCGCGAAAAAATTGATATCTGCTTCAGTGGTTCGCAGAAAGCTCTCAGCGCACCGCCGGGAATGTCGCCCATCACCGTAAACGCCCGCGTCGAAGAATTAATGCGCGCGCGCAAGACTCAGGTGGCCAGTTGGTATTTTGATTTCACTCCGATCATGACCATGTGGGGCGGCGAACGCACCTATCATCACACTCCGCCCATCTCTTTAATCTACGCGATGCGCGAAGCCCTGCGCCTGGTCCTCGCAGAGGGCCTGGAAGCGCGCTGGGAACGCCATCGTAATAATCAGCAGGCGCTGGTAGCGGGCCTGGAGGCCATGGGACTGGAAATGTTCGTCCCCGATCCCGGCGATCGTCTCGTCACCGTCACCGGCGTCAAGATTCCCGCCGGCATTGACGACCGCAAAGTTCGTATGCAGTTACTCGACGAATTCACGATCGAAATCGCCGGCGGCTTCGGTCCGGTGAAGGGAAAAATCTGGCGCGTGGGGCTGATGGGCTATTCCAGCCAGAACACCAACGTGCTGCTTTTCCTCGCCGCGTTTGAAAAAGTTTTGCTCGATCAAGGGCTGCGTGTTCCCTCCGGCGCAGGTGTAGCCGCTGCGATTCGCAGCTATCAACAGGCGGGGCAGAACGCAGTGGCAGGCGCGCGCAAGTAAGCACAAAACGGAACCGGAAAACACTGGGGGAAAAGTTTATGGCCGTGTCTGAAGCAGCGTGGATTCCGAACGTCGGCGCGATGAGTGATTTCATCGGCGCCTTCGACGTTCCCTCCAAAGTAACCGACTACGTCTATCGCTGCCGCTTCTCGCACTGTTGGAATGGCATCGCCACCCGCCACGCCGACACCATGGATTGCAAATTCTTCGTGGACGGCCGCAACGTCGTGCTCGGCCTGGCTCATCCCGGTTTTGTCGAATTTCAAAGCCGCACCGGACGCGACCTCAGCGATCGCGAAGCCAGTTACGTCGGTGCCGAATATCTCCGCGAGCGCCTGGAACAGGAAGACGAGCACGCCCTCTACGACGTATCCACCGCAGACGTCTCGCGCATCATCCAGAAGCTCGGCATCCGCTAGTCTGACCGGGTAACCGATCGCCGAGCCGCGTCTACTGCTTTGCCGGCGCCGTGAAATTCTTTTGCGCCAGCGAGCGCACATAGTTCACCAGGTTCCAGATTTCGTCGGGCTTGCTGCGATCGCCTTCGCCCGTCATGTCGCCTTTTCCGTTCTTGATGATGTAAAACAGATCTCCGTCCGTCATCTCCTTCAGCGACGCGGGATCGCGGTAATCCACCAGCTTCAATTTCATGTCCAGGGCAAGCTCGCCTTTGCCGTCGCCATCCTTCCCGTGGCACATCGCGCAATCAAATCCGTAAGTTTTCTTTCCGGCCGCGAGCGATGCCGGCGTGGCTTTCACTGGATTTGCCAGTTTCGACGCCTCGGGTGGGATCTTATACTCAGCGGCCGCTCCCGCAGCCGGCGCCTTCTGCTCCTGTCGAGCCCAAACCGCACAGCACAACAAGACGATGGCCGCGACAACCCAAACGGCATTCCGCATAGGGCCTCCACGATCGACGCACATTCGATGGGTGAAGGCGCATTCTACTCCCGAGGCGGGAATCCCGGGGAAAGTTTCTTCGCGCCGTGCGCACTGCCCGAAGTGCCAGGTCCTGCGGCGTTCCGCAGCACGGGATCAGGCGTCTGAAAGCGATTCGCCGAAACCCGGCTCATCATTCTTCAGCTCGCCGGCTTCCAGTATCTCCCCGCAATCCAGGCACTCCACATACTGCGCATCCTCATCCTTGGCAATCAGTTGCGTTCGCTTGTGCTGGCAGGCAGGCTCGGGTGTTAACATGATCGTTCCACAAATCTCCGCGCATTATATCACTTGCGACTTGCGCCAGCGCTCGCTTGCGCCGGTTGACAAACGCGCCGATTGACATTATCAGTCTTCTGGCCGTCTGCTGGCGGCCCGCTGAAAAGAGAGAACGGTTGAGCGCAGAACAGACCACGCAGAAACGCCTGGGCACGGTGCTTTTTTACGGCATCGTCGCGATCCTGGCGTATTTCGTGCTTTTAGTCTTCGAGCCTTTTCTGCCCGCGCTGGCCTGGGCCATCATCATCGTGGTCGTTTCCTATCCCGCCTATGTGCGGCTCACGCATCGCTTCAGTCCCACCGTGGCCGCCTTGATCTGCACGGTTGGCGTCACGGCGATCCTGATCGTGCCGGCGCTCTTGGTAATGGCCGCGTTCGTCCACCAAGGCGTCGAGGCCGTGCAGACTCTGCAACTGCAAATCCAGAACGGGCATTTTGATTGGATGAACCGCGTCTGGCTCGAATTGCAAGCGCGCTTTCCCGATAACGACGGCAGCAACCTCGCCACACTGCTGAGCCGCTACGCCGATCAGGCCGCAGCCTACACCGCCGCGCGCCTCGGTACGCTGCTCAAAAATACCGCGCTGTTTCTGTTTCATCTCAGCGTCACCATGCTCGCTATGTTTTATCTCTATCGCGATGGCCCGTCGTTCATGATCCGGGCCCGCCAAATCTTACCGTTCGAATCGGATCACAGCGAACGCATGATTCGCGAAGCCAATGATCTGATCTTTGCCAGCGTGGTCTCGAGCCTGGTGGCTGCCGCCGCGCACGGAATTTTAGGTGGACTCGCTTTCGGCCTCGCCGGAATCACCGCTCCCGTCTTCTGGGGCGTCATGATGGGTTTTTTCTCGCTCGTGCCGGTGGTCGGCTCCGCGCTCATTTGGGCGCCCGCGGCCATCAGCCTGATCGCCGACGGTCACATTGCCGCGGGCATTCTACTGGCGGTCTTTTGCAGCGTCGTTGTGGGCCTGGTGGACAATCTGCTCCGTCCTTGGGTCATCAGCGGCCGCGCGGAAATGGGCGGCCTGGTCGTGTTCATCAGCGTGCTTGGCGGCATCAGCGTATTTGGATTGCTCGGCGTCGTCGTCGGACCGATCGTCGTAGCCACCGGCGCCAGCTTGCTGGACCTGTATGCGCCCAGCTCACCCGCTGGAAACATTGGAGCGCAACGACATGGGAAGAAAAAGCGTGTCGTGCTAGAGTAGCGCCCTTCGGACGTACGCATGAGCAAGAATTCCAAACCAAAAGTCGCGCATACAAAAGGCGCCGCGCCAAAATACGCTGGGCCAAAACACGCGACCCTTCCGCCGGAAAAACTCTGCTGGCGCTGCGATCCCGCCACCATTCCCTTTGAGACCACCGCCGAAGTTCCGCCATCGTCCGGTGATCCCGGCCAGGAACGCGCGCTGCGCGCTCTGCGCATGGGCGTCGAGCTAACCGCCCCCGGCTACAATCTTTTCGTCTGCGGACTTTCCGGCACCAGTCGCGGCGGCATGATCGTGCGCATGATCGAAGGCCTGCATCCGCAGAGCGAGCCTGCTCCCGATCGCGCCTACGTGAATAATTTCAAAAATGCCGATCGCCCGCGCCTGCTCACTCTGCCGCGCGGCCAGGCCAACGCCTTCAAGAAAGAAGTCGAGTCCGGCATCGATTTTCTGCGCCGCCGCATTCCCCAGGTGTTTGAAGGAGAACCCTTCCAGCGCCAGAAAACGCGTATCGTCGAGCGCTTCACCGTGCGCGAAAAAGAATTGATGGACGATTTCACCCGCCGCATCGCGCGCGAACAATTCGCGCTCGGCCGCATGCAGGTCGGCGCTGTGGCCTTGCCCGAAATTTTTCCAGTGCTCGATGGCGCGATGGTCCCGATCGAAGAAATCCCCAAGATGGTGCAGGAAGGCAAACTGGAAAGCGTCGCCGCTGAAGAACTCGAGCGCAAATACGATCAGTTCCGCCAGGAATTCACGGTCGTCTACCGCAAGACCCTTTCGCTTTCCCGCGAGCTTGCCAGCGAGATGAGTTACCTCGAGCAGGAAGCCGCCTCCGTCCTGGTGGACGGCGTGATCGAAGAACTCAAGGAAAAATATCCCAGCACCCAAATCGCGGAATATCTCGAAGAGGTCCGCCACCACATTCTGGATAATCTGGAACCCTTCAAGGAACGCGAAGGCGAAGAAGACCAGCCGCCCTCGGAAGGCGGCGGTGGCCCGCGCGTCGAGCGCCAGGAACGCGACCCCTTCCGTGTCTACGGCGTCAACGTGATTCTGGCTCACGGCGAACGCGAACAGTGCCCGGTAATTTTCGAAACGATTCCCACCTACGCGAATATGTTCGGCACCATTCACCGCAGTTACGATACGCGCGGCGGATGGAACTCGGATTTCATGGACCTGCGCGGCGGCTCGCTGCTGCGCGCCGATGGCGGCTTTCTCGTCATGTACGCGCTCGACACCCTCACGGAGACCGGCGTCTGGCGCACCCTGAAGCGCACCCTCAATCACGGCAAACTCGAAATTCAGCCCGTGGACGTGTTTTTCCCGTTCAGCCCCGCGGCCCTGAAGCCCGAACCGATTGACGTGCACGTGAAAATCATACTCATCGGCGACCGCGACATGTACGAGCTGCTCTACGACTTCGAGGAAGACTTCAAAAAGATTTTCAAAGTGCGCGTGGAATTCGACGAAGAAATGAAATGGAGCGACGAAGTCATCCGCCAGTACGCTGGTCGCCTGCGCAAGATTTCCGACGACGAGCGCCTCTATCCCTTCGATCGCAGCGCGTTCGCCGCAATCCTTGAACACGGCGTGCGCCTCGCCGGCCGCCGCGGAAAAATCACCACCCGCTTTTTCGATCTCGCCGACCTCGCGCGCGAATCTTCCTACGTCGCGCGCAACGAAAACCAATCCGTAGTCACTGCCGCGCACGTCCGCCGCGCCCTCGATTCAAAAATCGAGCGCCACAACCTGACCGAATCGAAAATCCGCGAAATGATCGAACAGAATTTGCTCTTTATTGACACCACCGGAACCCGCATCGGCCAGGTAAACGGACTCAGCGTGATGGAAATCGGCGGCTACGCCTTTGGCAAGCCCGTGCGCATCACCGCGTCGGCGTCCCCCGGAAAAGTCGGCATCATCAATATCGAGCGCGAATCAAACCTCAGCGGCCGCTTCCACGATAAAGGCGTGCACATCATTTCCGGCTACATGCGCCGCACCTTCGCGCAGGATAAGCCCCTGGCGCTTTCCGCCAGCCTTTGCTTCGAGCAATCCTATTCGGGCGTGGACGGCGATAGCGCCAGCTCCACCGAAATTTACGCGCTGCTCTCGGCGCTTTCCGGCATCCCCATTCGCCAGGAATTAGCCGTCACCGGCTCGGTGAATCAACAAGGAGACATCCAACCGATCGGCGGCGTGAACCAGAAAATCGAAGGCTTCTACGACATCTGCAAAATGAAAGGACTCACAGGAAATCAAGGCGTCCTGATCCCCTCGGAAAATGTGGACGACCTCATGCTCCGCGAAGAAGTAATCGAAGCCGTCGCAAAAGGCCAGTTCCATTTGTATCCGGTCGCAACCGTGGAACAGGGCATTGAAATTCTCACGGGCCGCCACGCCGGCAAGCGCCTCCCCAGCGGAAAACACGAGCCTGACACCATCTTCTGCAAAGTAGACGCCCGCCTCCACGAAATGGCCTTAACCCTCCGCAAATTCGACTAGAGCCCTTTCCCAGCGTCGCAGCTAGAAGCGGCCCGCAACGTTCTGCGCTAGTAACGGATCCTGGTTCATCCCCGCGCGTGCCTTCTCCACATGCCCTTGATAATCCTGCTTCCAATTCTCCGTCGTGATCAGCGCCGCCGCGAATTCCATTTCCGCATCACCTCCCCGCAGGCTGATCGCTTTTTTCACCCACGCGTAACCACCCAGCCCCGCCGCCGGATTCACCCAATTCCCGCGATTTACGGCGCCGCGCGACATCCGAAACGCCATCTCCAGCTGCCGGTAAGTTTCGATCAGGTATCCATAATCGCAAGCCGCAAGCGAGTCGTGTTCGCCGCTCGTGGCGCGCGTCTGCAGTCCGGCAAACAACTCCCGAGCCACCGCCTCATTATTCTGACTATAAAGCGCCGCCCGCCGAATCGTCTCCATCCGCACCAGCACCGGCGTATCAGGTCCCAGCAGCGCCAAAGTGTCCGAAAGCAAATGAGCCACATCGTAGCTCTGGTCGGGGGAAAGCTTCCAGCTCGTGCTCGTCCACGGCAACGATCGCGCCGAACCGATGTTGATCGGGTGGCAAACCAGCGCAGGCCCGGCGAACGCCGGCGCGGCAAGCAACGCGCACGCCGCCAGAATTCCCAGCGACTTCTGCATCGCAGCAAAAATAGAACGTTTCATTTGCGTCTCCTTGCGGGGTGGCTGTTCTTCCTGCATGGGGAAAGACGCGCCAAAGAAGCATGCTGTTAACAACCAAGAGTCCAGCCACAAAAATCCCGCAGCAATTATTCCTCTACGTGCGGCGGTCCCTTCGATCCCTTCTTCACATGTCCCAGTCCAAGCTTGTCCCACCAAGCGCTCATATCGTCGCCGTCCACCGCATTTTGCCGCGTCACACTGGCCGGCGGCGGCAGCAGCACGGCCAGACGATCGTAAAGCCGCCCTCGATCCTCCGCATCGACCCGCCCGAACAGATTCAGCAATGTGAACGCATCACGAGTCCGCGCCTCCGCCAGTAAAACCGTCAAAGCATCCGCACGTGCCTGCGCACGCTCCACGTCGAAGTTCACAGTCTCGAGCGCCGCTTGAAATCGTTCGCTCGAGTCCTCAAAGTACGGCGCTCCAGGACCGATCGCGGGCCTGGACTCCGCCGCCGCCCCCGCCGGAACCAGCGACTGCCGAAAGCCGTGCTGCAAATCCACCCAGCCCATTGTCACGTGCAGGATGCTCAGGCCGGCATCGGTCACCTGCAACGTGTACGCGCAACCCATATCCATCGCGTAAGCCCCCGGCGTCCGCACCAGAAACACGTAGGGCGGAGCCGTCACCGCTGCTCGAATCGTCCCACGCACCAGCCGTATCTGCTGTTGCGTCGCGGTCGCTTGCAACAGCAGCAGGCTTGCATTCGGCCCCACTTCGAATTCGCCCAGCCCATCCACTCGCAACTGCACGCGCGAGGTTTCATCGGTTTCCAGCGACTGCCCGATCTTCCATCCCTGGTTCCGCTCGGCGAGCTTGCCGTCAATCCGCGGCGATCCTTCCAGCCCAGCAATCGTCCACTCGGCGCGGCCCGTCAGCGCCCGCAGCAGCCATATGCTCCCCAGAAGCAAGACGGCCGCGGCCGCAATGCGCAACCATTCCGTCCGCCGCGAGCGCGTGGCTAGCGGAGAAGTCGCAGCCATAGAAGCAGCAGGGAACTTGAATTCCGCCGCAGTCGCCCGAAAACGCCCGAGCAATTTTTCCAGCCGCTCCACTTCCGCGTCCGGCGCACCGGAACCATCCCAAAGATATTCCTCACTCATGATTCGCGCTCTTTCCCAGTTTCGCTCGCAGTTGCTTCATCCCGCGATGTAAATTCACCCGCACCGAAGCCGGGGTCATGCCGGTCCGCGCCGCAATTTCCGGTCCGGTCATTCCTTCCACCAGCCGCATACTCAATGTCTCGCGGTAAGCCTCGGGCAAAGAATGAATAGCCGCCAGCGCCGCTCGCGCCTCCTGCTCGTCCGGATCGTTGCTGACAACCCAGCCCTGAAACTCCTGGGCTGCGCGCGGCCGGCGATGAAAATCATTCGCCCGGTTCCGTGCAATCGCCAGCAGCCAACCCGCGAACGCCCTAGGCTCGCGCAAACTACCCAGGTGGCTCAGCGCAACTAGAAAAACATCCTGGACGAGGTCGTCCACTTCCGCATAAGGCACGTGCGCCAGCAGGACGCCATGCACCATCCGCGCATAGCGCCCGTAAAGCTCGCCGAACGCCGCGTGGTCGCCGCCACGTGCCGCCTCGACCAACTGCGCGTCTTGGGAAAAGTCTCCCATCAAGTGGTCTGCTGGCATGGGAGCTTCTCGGATTAGCAGAGCCCGGTCAAGAGTTGCAACCACGCAAAATTGCCCTCGAATGAAAGACGCCGGAAACAAAGCAAGTGTTATCGGTCTTGTAACCAGTGGAAAGTGCAGTGCTTAATCCGAAGAGCAGCCGCTTGACAAACGAAATCAAAATGATATCATGAAGATATTGAATTCAGGAGGAGTTCCATGCGAGAAAAACCAGCCTTTTCTCTCCCCGGCGGCGCCCTGTTATTGCTGCTGATCGTCGCAATCGCCGGCACCCTGTTTGTCCTGATCAGCTCGGCCCAGATGCAGGTCACAGCCGGGATCGTCCTCGCCATGTTCGCGCTAGGCGTTGAAGTGATTTGTCTTAAAGGCCTGCTGATTGTGAACCCGAACGAAGGCCAGGTGCTGCAGCTTTTCGGAACCTACGTAGGCACGCTGCGCGAACAGGGATTTCGTTGGGTGAATCCGTTCACGACCAAGCGTCGCATCTCCCTGCGCGTACGAAACTTCGAAACCTCCAAATTAAAAGTGAACGATCTGGATGGCAACCCGATCGAAATCGCAGCCGTAGTTGTCTGGCAAGTCGTGGATACAGCGGAAGCGGTCTTCCAAGTGGACAGCTACGAAAACTTCGTGCAGGTGCAAAGCGAATCCGCACTGCGCACCATGGCCACGTCCTACGCGTATGACTCGCACGTCGCCGGACAAATGAGCCTGCGCAGCCACATTCAGGAAACCGCGGCGGAACTGCAGAAAGAAATCCAGGACCGCCTGGCGAAAGCCGGCGTGCAAGTCGTCGAAGCGCGCATCAGCCACCTCGCCTACGCCGCCGAAATTGCCGGAGCGATGCTGCAGCGGCAGCAAGCTTCAGCGATCATCGCCGCACGCCAAACCATCGTCGAGGGAGCCGTGAGCATCGTGCAAATGGCGCTCGATCAGCTTTCGGAAAGAAAAGTTGTGGAGCTTGATCCCGAACGCCGCGCCGCCATGGTCAGCAATTTGCTCGTCGTGCTTTGCGGCGAACGCAGCCCACAGCCGGTAGTCAATGCAGGCTCGCTCTACAGCTAGATGCGGAGGCGAAATGGCTGAGCGCAAACCATTTCTTCTGCGGCTGGATCCTGCGACGCACGTCGCCCTCGAGCGTTGGTCCGCCGATGAATTGCGCAGCCTGAACGCGCAGATCGAATATTTATTGCGCCGCGCTCTGCAGGAGGCGGGCCGTCTACCGCGCCCAGCCTCTGAGGACGCGGCGCGATCCGCGCTGCAGACCACTGTGGAAACTTCCAAGCCGTAACCGAATTTCGGCGTGAGGGAAAATTCGCACTCACAAAACTCAAATGCGCCGGCGCATCTGCAACGACACCGTCACCGTCTGTCCCTTGCGGTCAAGCAGCACCTTGTACTGATAACCTACCTGCCGAAACAGATCGCGCACCGCTTCCAACGTCAAATCGGCCGCCGCCTCATCTCCAATCCCCGCGATCACATCCCCCGGCACAATTCCCTCATGCGCCCCGGGCGTTCCCGGCTGCACCGCCACAACCTCGAAAAGTTTCAGATTCGGCCCCTTCGCGATGATCGAGAGCCCGCTCATGTCTTCGTCCGTGTCATGATTCAGCTGCACATTCGGGTCCAGAATCACGCGCTGGTGCGGAAAATCAAAAATCACCGTAAACCGCCGCAGGAAATTGCTGCCGATCGCGCCCGCAATGTTCTTACCTGCTCCCTGTTTCGTTTGTTCCTGCGTGAAGTCGCCGACAATGTCCTCCAGTTCGTACGGGCCAATGGCAAAGGTCTTCAGCCGGCCCAGAAATATCTTTGCCCCGCCATCCACCTCCGGATAAGAAGCCGGTTCGCTCTTGAAATGCGCCGCCGATATCTTCGCCGCGTCCGTGAATCCGCGGTAAAAAATCACGCCGGAATCCAGCGCCGTGTCCAACGCAAAATCCTCGGTGCGCGACCTGTGCCCGGCCGCTTCAAATTTCGCGCGGAGCAGCGGCACCGGCCCCGCAAACGTCAGGGGAAAGCTCTTTCCTTGTCCGCTGTAGGTAAAGACGCTCGGGTCGTACAGCTGCACCGTCTGCCGGTGATAATCAATCTCCACCACCACGCGATCGAAAAAATCCCGCCCCAGCGTGCCTTGATAAGGCTGCCCCACCTGCTGCGCGAAATCTTCGCGGGAAATAACGGGCAGCGTCAGGAACGGAACCTGCACCCCAGGCAGCGCCAGCACTGCGTATTGCAACGCGTTGCTCGCAGTGTCCCCGGCGACTTTGCGATCGATCGCGCTTTTCTCGGCGGCCGAATCCAGTTCCAGAAGAACCGGCTTGCCGCCGTTCACGCGCACCGGCATGAAAATCAGGTTGCGCAGAAACACCGCCGGAATCTGCGCGGCATCGCCTTGAAAAGAAAAGCGCGCGGCAGTCGGATCCCGCGGCGCGACAGGCGCTGCGGAAGGCGCGGGCTTAGCGCTCTGCTGCACCGTCTGCGAGGGGCGCGCCGCCCAGCCGCACAACAGGATCGAGCAGCCAATCAGATACTTTGCGCGGCGCCGATTCATCATTCCTCCCGTCGTCTACACAAAAACACAAATGTCACGCAACCGACCTGTCTTGAATTCGCCAGCCGATTATACGAGCTAAGGCCCCGGCGCGAGATATCCTTCGCGCGAGAATATCCGGTGCGTGGCTTTCTTCCCCTCGGTCGCAAATGGCTGGCCGCTGCTATCCAGCACTTGCACGCTCAGCGCGTGGAACTGCCCGTCATGCTCGGGCGTAATCCCCAGCAGATATTGATGCCGCAGCGCCGCGGCGATCTGCTGGTACATCGGCGCGAAATCCTTCGCCGATTCTGGAAAAAAGGCCCTCCCGCCGGTAATCGCGGCGAGCGATTGCAGCGCCTGGTCCGCCGCAGCAAACGCCTGTGAATCCTCTTCGGGTGGCCCGGTTGCTTTCTTCTTTTTATCCGGCGGACGCCGCAGCCATCCGCCCAGCGCCACGGGAAAAATCACCACATCGCGCGCCCGCAGTTTTTGCAGCAGCGCATCCCAACGCGCTGGGGAAGACGAATCGAGTCCCGTCGTCAGCAGCACCAGCGCCTTCTTCCCGCTCACCGCTGCGATCCAGTCCAGCGACGTGGACACCGCGTCGTAGAAATTCAGCTGACCCATCCCCACGGAAAATTGAATTTGTCCCAGCGCGTCGAGCAGCGCGTTTTTGTCCGGCGTAAAAGCCAGCACCGCGCGAGGCGCCTGGTCGTAGGTCACCAGCGCCACCTGATCGTCCGGCGCCAAGCCATCCAGCAGCGCGTAAGCTGCGGCGATATGCTGATTGTGGATCAGGTACACAGCCGGGCTCGTCTCCACCATCACGAGAATTTGCGCCGGCGCATCAGTGGGAGCAAAAAACAGCAGCGGCCGCTCCACTCCGCCATCGAGCACGCGAAAATTCTTGCGCTGCAAACCGCTCACGAATGCGCCGCCGCCGGCCAGCACGCTCACGCCGATCTGCACCATCTCGGTCGTTACCTGCAGCGGCTGTTGCGCATTTCCAGCAGCCTGCTGTGCCGCCGCAGCGAATGGAATCACGACGAAATAGAAAATGGCAGTGAACGCAGCGCGGAGGAACAGCAAACGCAGCGAATGTGGTTTCCCAAAGTTGCGGATCAAAGTGAACGCCGTGGAGCTCTCGGCTTGCGATCGCGACCCGGGCACGCCGCAACGCAGCGCGCGCCCAGGTCTGGGCCGACAAAACCGATCGAATTACCGATTTAGTTGCCCGAAGGCGGTTTCGCCGCCGCTGGCGGCGCTGCATTCGCCGATTTCGGCGTGCTCAGATATCCCTTCGCGCTGTCCTTCGACAGATCGAACACCACGATCTCGTAAGGCGCCCGCGCTCCGCGCACATAAAACTGAATCGGCTCGCCCACCGTCTTGTCTTTCTTCTCAATGCTCTTATCATCTGCAACCACATTGAGAGTGTACTTATAATGTTTCGTGTCCACCTTGCGCAGCGCTACCTGAATCGGTCCCACATGCTCGGGCGCCTTGGACGCCTTGTTCAGGTTGAATTCGAAAATGTCGCGCTCGCCTAGACGCCTCAATTCTTCCACTTCGTCGTGATTGCGCGCGATCAATCCGCTCTGCACGCCCAGATCGCCAATCGTGCTCGACAGCTTTCCCTTGGTCGCATCCAGATCGGCCTTGGTCGCGTCCGCTTCGGTTTTGGTCCCGGAAAGGTCCGTCGTCACCTGTCCAAATTTCGTCGCCGTGTCCGCCTGCACAGCGCCAATCTGCTCGCGCAATTGCTGGTCGCTCTTTTGCTGATCTTTCTTGATGGATTGCGCCAGGCCACGCGCGCGCGCCAGTTCATCCTGCGTCAGCCCCAGCTTCTGTGAAGTCACGTCCAGCTGCCCCTTCAGATCCGCAATCCGCGAATTCGTCTTGTCCAGCGCGGCCGCCAGCGCCTGCGTTTTCTTGTCCGCATCCTCCAGACCCTTGCGATCTGCCTCGCGTTGCGTATATCCGGCGTAAAGCAGATACGCCACCAGCGCAAAGGCGATTGCAAAAAGCAGCGTAACCCAGCGCGGCAAGGCGGAAGATTCCACGATCGTGGTGCCCTCACCGGGTGTATTCGGGGTCGAACTCATTGAGCCTCCTTGGCTGCGGCACCTGCCGCATGTATGGCCGAAATTATCCATGAGGAGCGTCGCGATGTCCATCCCCGATGGTTGCCACAGTTGCCACCGGCTCGGAGCCACGATCCGCCTCTTCGTCCGCCCGGCCAACCGCCGCGTATCCCGCGGGATTGGGTTTCTACGCGCATCCGTATTTTCCGCGTCTTGTCCGCGACCGGCCTTTTCGGTATTCTTTGCTACGCGTTCGGAGCAATGATGATTTGTCCACATTGTCGCAGTGACAATTGTTTTCGCTCGCACCGAAACGGAATCCTCGACTTCCTCCTCAGTGGCGCCGGCCTGCGCCCCTGGCGCTGCCACAGCTGCGAGCACCGCTTTCAGGCCTGGCGGGTCGCCGCCACTCTGGAACGCTTCGCGCACTGCCCCCGCTGCGGCAATTTCGATATCGAGCACATCTCTCGCGAACGGGTGGAAGAAGGCACCCTCATTGTCCTGAAGCGCTGGCTCCAATTTCCCGCCTACCGCTGTGATCCCTGCCGCCAGCGCTTCTTCAGCGTCCGCATATTCCGCCGCATCCTGCCGTCCATGGTGGAAAGCCGCGCCCACAGAGCGGCCAACTAACAGAAGTTGCGGTAGTTCCCGTCTCCCAGCCCGCCCAAATCAACCAAAATCTTCCTGTGCTGGCAGTAACGCACAATTAACATTCCCGTCACGGTAGGTTCAACCGCCCCGCTTAACGTCCCAGCGTCGCTCTGCGTGTAGCGGCTCTGAATGCTTCCGAATTCCTAAGGTGCGGGTGTGGGAACGGGTTTTTTTTAAACGATGGTTGCTTTCAGTGCCACGTCTGATGTATTTCAACCCGCATCGGGTGGTTTCTTCGGCCGGCGTCAAGTGGGGGCTGTGACGGGTTTGGGGACGGTAGGTTCCGTGTCTCTAATTACCATCGTTCGGAAACATGTGGCAGTCAAATTTCAAGGAGGAAGGAATGCGAGCATTCGTTGCATATCTGTTAGCCCTTGGTCTCGTCGCCGCGCCAGCAATGGCAGCGACGGGTTCAGCGGGTGATAAGGATAAAGACAACACCGCTGCGAAATCCAGCAGCACAGCCGCTACGGATAATTCCACGGCGACAGACAAAGACAAGGACGCTTCTGCAGCAACGTCCAAGTCCGAACCTGGAACGCCCGGAAAGACGGCTGCTTCATCCGGTCTGGAAAGCGAGCTGCAACAGCTTCGCGAACTTCTCGAAGCGCAGTCCCGTCAAATCCAGATCCAAAACGAACAAATGCGCGAACAGCAGGACCGCATGGAAGCGATGGAAGCGGAGCTGAAAGTAGCCACCACTCCTCGCGATACTTCCTATGCTCCGGCTCCAGACAGTCGCGTTCCGAAAGCTGCCGATGGTTCCGCGCCGGCTCCCAGGTTCGCCGACTTCTCCATCGGAACCGCTGACGGGCAAGCTGCGGACGTGGACAACAATCCCATCGCCATCCGCTACAAGGGAATCACCCTGACTCCCGGCGGCTTCCTGGCGGCGGAAACGGTTTTCCGCAACAAAGCAGAGTCTGCCGATATCAATACGGGGTTCAACCAAATTCCTCTCCCTGGGAATTCCGGAAGTCAGACCACCGAGTTCAACGGCACCGCTCGCCAATCTATGCTGACGCTAAAAGCCGAGGGAAAGCTGGCCTCGGTGAAGCTCACCGGCTACGTCGAGACGGACTTCCTCGGTACCGGCATTAGCTCCAACAACAACCAGAGCAACAGCTACGTGCTCCGTTTGCGCCAGGGCTGGGGCCAAGCGAAGTTCGACAATGGTTTCACCATCACCGGTGGCCAGATGTGGAGCCTCGCGACGGAAGATAAAACGGGCGTGGATAACCTCAGCGAAGTTCGTCCCTTGACCATCGACCCGCAGTACACGGTCGGCTTCAGCTGGGCGCGGCAGTATGGCCTTCGCATCTCCAAGAACATCGGTATTCTAACGTTGGCCGCTTCCGTAGAAGACGCAGCGACCACACTCACAGTTCACGGTAATCCAACATCCACAATTCCCGCATCCTCGACCGTCACCGTGAATGGAGTGGAGATACCGACTTTGAGCACGACCGTCTTTAACAACTTCCTGGTCGGCGCCCCTGGTCTCACCCAGGGACTTCTCAACCAGACCGGAACCTATGCCTACGAAAAGACCCCGGACTTTTTGGTTAAGGCGGCTCTTGATCCGAAGTTCGGGCACTTCGAAGTCTTTGGTATCGTCAGCACATTCCGTGATCGTGTCTTCCCGTGCTTCGCAGCAAACGGAGCCATTACGATCACCCTCGCGGGCGACGGGACCACTCCATTCCCAACCGTTGCAATTCCCGCCAATCCCTGCGCGCTCACCGGATCCACCAACGCTGCTTCTGGTGCGTTTAATAGTTCCAGCACCGGCGGCGGCATTGGCGCAAACGGTCGCGTCTATCTTGGCAAGCACCTCGACGTCGGACTCCACTTCCTTGGTGGCGACGGCGTCGGACGGTATGGCACCGGTGGCCTTCCGGATTCCACTGCCCGCCCCGATGGCACCATGGCGTTGCTGCGCAACTATCAGGCGCTTGGCAGTTTGGTGTTCCACGCCACGCCGGCGCTTGATATTTACGCCTACGTCGGCGGTGAATACGCCAGCCGTTGGATGGACGGCAAAGAAGGTTACGGGAGCAATCTTCGCCGCAACGACGGTTGCGCGGTTGAAACCTTG
>DATNLN010000193.1:0-3134 GCA_035602855.1 Candidatus Acidiferrales bacterium | reverse complement strand
AGTCGACTTCAGGCGCGACATCCAACCCCTTTTTCAGGAAAAATGCATAGGCTGCCATGGACCGTCTCAGCAGAGTGCCGGAATGCGCCTGGACCGGCGCAGTTCGCCATGCAGGCTCGCGGCTCGGTTAGACTGGGGCCGGGAAACTCATCTGCGAGCATGGTCTACCTCAGAATCAGCGGGACCCGCTACGGAACCCGCATGCCCCCCACAGGAGCGCTCGATCCCGCACAGATCGAACTGATAAGAAACTGGATCGATCAGGGTGCCGAATGGCCGGACGACCTCGCGGGAGAGAAGGCCCTGGCCTCGCCGGATCCCGGAGCTGTGCGGCTCATGGAGGCCCTGCGAAGCGGAAGCGGCCAGGATTTCGCGCGCCTCCTTCGGGAAAACCCGGAGGCCGTGAACCGAAAGGGACCTGGCGGTACGACCCCTCTGATGTATGCGGCGCTCTATGGAGATGCGGCATCGCTGAGGCAACTGCTCGAGCACGGCGCCGACCCGAAGGTTGCCAACGACGAGGGAGCCACCGCGCTGATGTGGGCGATCGACGACGTGGAGAAGACTCGCCTTCTGCTGGAACACGATGCGGACCCCAACGCCACTTCCGTCGACGGCAGAACCGCACTTGACATCGCTCTAGCTGTCTGATCTAAGTCAGATCTTAACAAACGTAACAAGATTTGGATGTTTCAGGAGGCCTTCGTTTGAGGGAAGGCTTCATAGATAAGTTCATCGAGTTGCGCATCGACCCGGTCGAGCGATGCACGGAGTGGGAAAGGCAAGACGGCGTCGTTGCCGGTAAACATAGCGACAGCGGGTCGAAAGACGCGAGCCTCCAGCCGCGAGAACAACCTGGCAACTTTCCAGCCGTAGGGTGTAACGAAATAACGGTTGGTGCGAGGCGGCCGGTAGATCAGGCCCTTGAGCCGCAATCGTCTCAGATCATAGCTCATCTGGCTGGTGGTGTATTGGCTAATGGTCACGCCAAGCAGATCGGCGACCTGTGCCCGCAGATCGCGATTGTGGAAACCGTCGATCAAGTGCTGGAATAACGTCAATGCCAGAAACAGGGCCATGACTCGGGGTTGACCGAATTTCAATGCCGGCGCCTTCTCACCATCTTCGTTGACGGTCGGTTGCACCACGCGTTGGATGCTGTCGCCGCTCAAGCCGCTGTTGTGGCTGACGCGTTCAACCTCCAGCAAACGCCGATTGATCTGCCGTCCCAACTTCTGCAGGTACGGCAGATTGGCCAAACCCTTATTCACACCGAAATCGTTCGGGTTGCGAAAGGTGCCTTCGGTCCGGCACCCTCGGCCCTCTTTGAAGTACTGCTTCAGGTCGAAATTCTTGTATTGGATATGCAGACTGGGGTGCACGCCGTTCTGAATCACGCGCGTCCGAAACTCGCCAGGAGTCTTTTTCGTCACCACGCGGTCGAAGACGAGTTGGACGCGATCCGGCCGCCCCAAGTCCAGGTTGTCGCGGATGATCTCTTCGAAGAACTCCCGCCCGCGCAACGGACGGTCGAAAATCTGTGTCAAACTCACTTCCATCTGCCAGATCGACAGGTCCCACTCATAGCCTGCCTGCCGATCTTCGACCCGCAACGGCAGCGAAATGCGCTTCAGCCACTTGCGGAACACACCGTCGATATCCTCTGGCCCAAGCGCATCGCAGATCTGCTGCAGTTTCTCCGGCTCGGAACACGACAGGAAACCGTTGTCGAGAGCCTCGTAGCGAATCTTCCTCTTCTCCAGTTGCCGCTTCGCCCATTCATGCCCGTTCAAACATAGTTTGATTCCCCATGGCGCGTAGCTGCACACCTTGATGAATAGGGGCCCGAAGTCCTCATCGTCAATGTAGAAGTAGTAGTGGTTGACGTAGACCGCCTTGTCGCGATTGAACTCGAACCGCCCGTTGACCTTCTTTCCGTTGAAGGCCTGCGCCTTCTCCTGGGCCACTCCGATGAAGACGATCTGATCTCGCACTCCGCGCTGCCTGCGGAAATCGTTGGCGATGTCGTCCTTCCTCTCCTTGTGGTTGAACTGGTAAATCGGAATCTGCTGTTGTTCGGCTTGCGCCTTTACCGCGTCGCGGAACTTTTCGGTCACTTGGCCCAACACCACCGGCGACGGAATCGGCTTGCCCAACTGTTGTTGCATGAACGTCACCAGCCCGCCCGACGTTGCCAGCCTGCCAATGTAACCGTTCAAGTACAGCCGGTCCAGGCATTCCACTTCCAGCGTCACGTGATCATGAAGCAGTTCCGGGATACTCGCCATGCCATGATTCTATGCCTCAGCCGGGTTTTGCGTTCTTTGCGCCTTTGCGGCTTGGCGTGAGATTATGGAAAGCCGTTATGACCGAGAACGAGATAGCTAAAGAAATCGTGGACGCTGCCTTTCGCATCCACACCACCCTCGGCCCAGGACTGCTGGAATCGGTATACGATGCAGTCCTGGCACATGAACTCGGTCGCCGAGGACTCCGCACTGCCCGCCAGCAGCCTATCCCGGTAATCTATGACAATGTCCGCATTGACATCGGGTTCCGGGCCGATCTGATCGTGGAGGACAAGGTGATTGTGGAAATCAAGTCAGTCGAGGCCCTCGCCCCGGTTCACAAAAAACAGCTCCTCACGTATCTCCGGCTGGCTGACAAGCGCCTCGGCCTGTTGATCAACTTCCACGTCGCGTTCATCAAGGAAGGAATCGCGCGCGTCGTTAATGGGCTTGAAGACGAAACTCACGCAAAGCCGCCAAGTCGCAAAGACGCTTAACGGTCAACGGCACCACCTCGTCGGTTTGAGGTCGAAGACCTCGCTAGACGAAGCCGACGCGTTAATAATCTAAGCCCAAGCCAGAATTCAGACAGCAACCCGCGCATTAAGAAGTCGCTACCGGCCGCCACAGACGTTCAGGACGTGCGCATATTTTCTATGATATAGGCGTCTAAGACCACTACTTTTCTTCCTCGCTCCTTTCCGTTAAGTCTCTTGATGTCAAAACTTTGCGGAGTGCTATTAAAATGACCACTCTGATGCCACGATTCCACCGGTTAAACTGCGATATTCTTTACAGCGTGGATTTAACAGCGGTCCTAAATGAACATCGCGACGAGCTTGCGCA
>DATNLN010000178.1:0-13258 GCA_035602855.1 Candidatus Acidiferrales bacterium | reverse complement strand
TTGTCCCGGCTCCCAGATCGCCTTTCGAATTCCATCCTGCAAGTTGTAAATTTTCAACAGTGCCTCCTTCGGTTACAATGTATGGTTCAAGCGTACAGTAAGCGTACAGTGAAGTCAAGCGAAATTATAACGCCTCTATTTGCATGCGTTTACTGAAAGGCAGTATGTCACAAATTATAAGATGCTATTCTACAGGGAAACGTGAGCAAGCGATTAAGCGCGTTGAATTTGCTTGATTTCGGGACACCCCGGCGCTAAACTTAAATTTCCAGTTGAAACTGGTTTACAACTGGAAACTTTATGCTCTCCGCTCTCCTGCTCGCTCTGCGCGAAGGCGTCGAAGCCGCGCTGGTTGTCGGCATCGTCTTGGTGTATCTGAATCGCACCGGGCGCCGCGCGCTGACCGCTTATGTTTGGGGCGGCGTGACGCTGGCGGTGGCGGCCAGTTTCGCGGCTGCGGTGGCGCTGGATCGCTGGCAGGTCAGCGAGGATGGTTTTGAAGGCTTGCTGATGTTGGTGGCCTCGGCGCTGGTGGTTTCCATGATTGTGTGGATGAACCGCGTGGCGCGCCATCTGAAGAAACATATCGAAGAGCGCGTGGAAGAATATGCGCAGAAATCCACGCGCGCCGGCGGCTGGGCGATCGGCACATTTGTTTTTCTGATGGTGGTGCGCGAAGGCGCGGAATTGGTGCTGGTGCTGCGCGCCGTGGAACTTTCCAGCGCCGGAGTGCAGGTTTGGATTGGCACGGCGATCGGGATTGCGATTGCCGTGGCCGTCGGGCTTTTCTTCTTTCAAGGCACGCTGCGCATTCCCTTGCAGCGCTTCTTCAAGGCTACCAGCGTGATTCTGATGGTCGTCGCCTTTCAGCTGGCGCTCACGGGCGTGCACGAGCTCAGCGAATCGATGTGGATACCTTCCAGCAAATTGGAAATGTCCACCATCGGACCGATTGTGCGCAATGAAGTTTTCTTTTTTGTGCTGATTCTGGGCGCTGCGGCGCTGGTGGTACTGCGCGAATGGTTCAGCGCGCGGCAGCCGGTGGCCGAAGAAGCCGCAAATCCCGCGGCGCGGCGCATGGGCGAATTTGAGTTTCGCCGCCAGCGCCGCTGGAGTTTTGCCGCGGCGATTTTGTGCATCGCGGTGGTGATTTCGTTCGCCGGGGATTACGTGTACGGGCGCGTTGCCGCGGCGCCTTCGCCGGCACGCACGCTGATCGCCCAGGACAATCTCGTCCGCATCCCGCTTTCCGACCTCAGTGATTCCAGTCTGCACTTTTACACGGCGGACGTGGACGGCAGCGTGATTCGCTTCCTAGTGATCCACAAGCTCAACGGCGATTACGCCGTCGCGCTGGATGCCTGCCAGATTTGCGGCACGGCCGGCTACCGCCAGGAAGGCCAAAGCGTCATCTGCCGAAATTGCGGCGCCGCGATTTACATTCCTTCCATCGGCCAGTCCGGCGGCTGCAATCCTATCAGCGTGAAGTCCCGCGTGGAAGGAGGCGAAGTGATCGTGGACCTCTCGGCACTTGGCGACGCCGCTTCCAAGATTCACTCCTGACGCAATGTTTGCCCGCCTGCTAGGAGAATCCTTCGCGCGCAATCCGCGACGAAAGCTGCTGACCGCCGCGGCGCTGGTAACTGGCATGGCCGTCGCCACCGCGACGCTCACGATTGCACTGGAAGTGGGAGACCGCCTGGCGCGCGAATTCCGCAGCCTGGGCGCGAACCTGCTGGTCACGCCGGAGTCGGACACGTTGCCGGTGGAAATCGGTGGCGTGGATTATCGGCCGGTGGACGAAGGCGCTTACCTGAACGAAGCGGACCTGGGCAAGCTGAAAACAATTTTCTGGCGGCATAATATTCTCGGCTTCACCCCCTTTCTCGATGTTCCTGCCTATGTTTCGGAAACTGGCGGCTCGACTACTTTGATCGGCACCTGGTATCAGCATGAAGTGCCGGTGCCTGACGGCACAAAGTTCGAAACTGGGGCGAGCGCTACGCATCCTTGGTGGAAGGTGGGCGGGCGGTGGTTCGGTGATGGCGCTGAGGAATGCGTCGTCGGCTCGAACTTGGCCGAAAAATATCCTGTGGCCTTTGCGCTGGGAGGAACCATCCATGTGGCTGCTGGCGGAATTTCCGGCGGCGGGCGCTCGCTGCGAGTCATCGGAATTATTTCCACGGGCGGCGCGGAAGACAATGCCGTGCTGGTTCCGTTGTCCGTGGCGCAGGAAATTTCCGGTCACCCCGGTAAATTCCGCCAACTTTTCGTCAGCGCTTTGACCAAACCCGCCGATGCATTGGCGGAGCGCGGCGAGCGCGCGCAAACCGACAAGAATATTCAGCTCACCCCCACCGAGTATGACCGCTGGTTCTGCTCGCCGTATATTTCCTCCATCGGCTTTCAGATTCGAACTGTGTTGCCCGGGACCGAAGTGCACGCGATTCGGCGCGTCGCGGAAACCGAAGGGCGGATCCTGACGCGCATCGGCACGCTGCTGTGGATGGTGACGCTGGCGGCGCTCGGCGCGGCGGTCTTGGCGGTTGCGGCTACTTCGGCGACCACGGTGCTGGAACGGCGCGCAGAAATTGGTGTGATGAAAGCGCTGGGCGCGAGCAACGCTCTGGTGGGAGGGATTTTCCTTGCCGAGCAGGTGCTGCTGGCAATGGCCGGTGGCGCCATCGGATTTTTCGTGGGCGCGGGGCTGGCGCGATTCCTGGGCGAGAGCGTTTTCGGGACGCCTGCATCGCCGCGCTTGATTTTGTTTCCGGTGGTGCTGGCTCTTGCGGCGACGATCGCGATGATTGGCAGCCTGGTTCCGCTGCGGCGCGCGGCGCATTTTCGTCCGGCTGCGATTCTGAGGGGCGAGTGATGTTCTGGCGGCTGGTAGCTCAACTTCTGCGCGGGAGCCGCGGGCGGCTGGCTGTCGCGATCATCGCGATCGTCAGCGGCGCAGCCGTAATTTCCGCGCTGCTGAATCTGGATCTGGGCGTGCAGAATAAATTGACGCAGGAATTCCGCACGCTCGGCGCCAACGTCGTGATTTCGCCCGCCAGTGGCGCGCCGGCGCAGAGCAGCGGCGCGGAAGTGCCCACCTTGATGCCTTCGGGCGACGTGCTGCAAGCCCTGCGACAGCTGCCGTCGGCGCAAGTGGCTGCAGCCGCGCCGTACCTCTATATTGTGGCGCGCTCGCAAAATATTCCGCTCGTCGTCGCGGGCACTTGGCTGGACCAGGCGCAGAAGCTTGACCCGACGTGGAAGTTGGAAGGGAACTGGGTTGCCTCGCGCGAGGATGATTCGCACTGCCTGGTGGGGCGCAATGTCGCGCGGCGATTGCATCTGGCGCCTGGGAATTCCGTGCAATTGCACTACATGGATCGCAGCGTGCAATGCGGCGTCGCCGGCATTGTGGACGCGGGCGACACCGATGATAATCAAATATTCGCGAGCCTGCGCGCGGTACAGTCGCTGGCAAATTTGCCGGGGCAGATAGGCCTCGCACAAATAAGCGTGGCGGGCACAACTCAGGTTGTCGCTGGCTATGCCAGGCTTCTAGCGACCGTCCTGCCGCAATACCAAGTGCGGCCCATCCGCCAGGTGGCCGAAGCGGAAGGCGCGCTGCTCGGCCGCATCCGCCTGCTGATCGTTTCCATGGTGTTGCTGATTCTGATTCTTACCGCGCTGTGCGTGCTCGCGACCATGGCCGCGCTGGCGATGGAAAGGCGCAAGGACGTGGGCCTGATGAAATCGCTCGGTGGCTCCATCTCGCGCATTGTGGGAATATTCCTCGCCGAGGTGGGCGTGCTGGGCGCTGCGGGCGGATTGCTGGGCACGGCTTTAGGCGCGGCGTTATCTTACTGGATGGGCCTGCGCGTGTTTGGCACGGCCATCGCGCCGCGCTGGGAAGTTTTGCCCGCGACCGTTGCGCTGATGATTGTGGTGACGCTGACCGGCGCGCTTCCTTTGCGTATGCTAGGCAACGTAAAGCCCGCTGAAATTTTGCGAGGGGAATAGGGATCGTGGCCACGCTGGTCCAAGTGGAAAACCTGCGCAAGGAATTCGGAAACGTGCGCGCGCTGGACGGCGTTTCCTTTCGCGTCGATGCCGGCGAATGGATCGCCATCATGGGGCCGTCGGGCTCGGGCAAGACTACGCTTATCAACATTCTTGGCGGCCTCGATACGCCCAGCACGGGCCAAGCGATTGTGGACGGCACCGACGTCGCGCGTCTCGACGAAGGCGGCCTGACGCGTTTCCGCGCCGAGAAAATCGGCTTCATTTTTCAGCAATTCCATTTGGTGCCTTACCTCACGGCGCTTGAAAACGTGATGCTCGCGCAATATTTTCACAGCACCACGGACGAGAAGGAAGCGCAGCGGTCACTGGAGCGAGTAGGTCTGGGCGATCGCATCGAGCATCTGCCCTCGCGGCTTTCCGGCGGCGAGCAACAACGCGTGGCGGTGGCGCGCGCGCTGATCAATCATCCGAAACTGATTTTGGCCGACGAACCGACCGGCAACCTCGACGAAGCCAACGAAGAAATTGTGCTCAGCCTGCTACGCGAACTGCACCGCGAAGGCCACACGATCCTGATGGTGACGCACGCTGCTACGATCGGCCGCCTCGCCGATCGCCGCATCGAATTCGCGCATGGGCGTTTGCTGCAAGCCGCTGCGGCGTCGTTGAAACCTGAGCTCGCCTGACACCGTCAGCGGGCGCAACTATGGCACACTATATGGGCCGAGACCGCGCGGCTCGAGAACCGCCGACGGCACACGTGAAAATCAACTACGACACGAAGATGGACAGACTTAGCCTCATCCGCAAGGAAAACGGCGCCGTCGCAGCGAGCGATGAGAAAAAACCGGCGGTCCTACCTGATTATGACGGTCAGGGAGATCTGCTTGGGGGAAATTCTCGACGCTTCGGGCGCGGAACGGAAGCCAAAAGTAGATTTCCCAATCGCAGGCTAAATTTCCAATGCCCATAGCACAAGACGCGCGAAAAAAACCGGTGAGCATTAAGGTACACGTCTCGACGGGCGAGGGCGTGGAGATCACTTGGTCGGACCAGCACACCAGCCGCTACGATTTCCCGTACTTGCGCGATCATTGCCCCTGCGCGCTGTGCAACGACGAGCGCGAGAAGAAAGCCAAGGGCGGCGCCAGTCCGAGCTCGCCGTTGTTGCCCATGTACAAACCGCGCGTCACCGCCAAGAGCGCCAACGCAGTGGGAAACTACGCCGTGCAGATCCAATTTTCCGACAGCCACGCTACAGGAATTTTCAGCTTCGAACATCTGCGCGAAATCTGTCCCTGCCCGGCCTGCGAGCGCGACTTTCGCGCGGCGCCAAAAGAATCCACCGCATAAAGCGCGCCGACCCCAGCCGCGCGCTACCGACGATGGCGCAAAGGTCCCCCTGAATCACGGTCGAGTAGTTACCCTTAGCAGCGCGCCGTTCGCCGCCAGACTTCCTTTTGGGCCGCATTTCAACGTATAGTTCCTGTCCACACTCAAAGCATATGGATTCCAATTCCACAGGTCCCACATTCACGCCGGGTCGTGCCCGCCCTGTAACCAAAGTGCTGGTGGCCACGACGGCCATGCTCGCTTTCATTTCGTTCTGGCGCGCCGCCGCCATCGTGCTGAACGACCTGGCATCGTCCGCGTATTACGCCGGCGGCGAGGCTGAGCAGTTCATCGGCAAGACAGCGCCATGGTTCATCCTGGGCATCATGCTGTTTTCCTACGCGGTGCGCGCGATTTACGTAGAGAGCTGCAGCATGTTCGTGCGTGGCGGCGTGTATCGCGTCGTGAAGGAAGCCCTCGGCGGCACGCTCGCAAAATTTTCCGTTTCCGCGCTGATGTTCGATTACGTGCTCACCGGACCGATCAGCGGCGTCTCTGCGGGACAATATCTGGTCGGCGTCATCAACGAACTTTTCCACCACGCAGGGACCACGCTGCATTTGAACGTAGATGCGACGGCCGCTACGGTCGCCATCATCATCACCCTTTATTTCTGGTGGGAAAATATTAAAGGCGTTCCGGAATCCAGCGGAAAAGCTCTGCGCATCATGCAGCTTACCACCATCATGGTTGTGGTGCTGATTAGCTGGTGCTTTTACACGCTGTGGGTGCGCAGCGGCTGGAGCCTGCCGCCCTTGCCCAATGCGCAGAACATGAAGCTCGATCACGGTTCGCTCGGCTGGCTGGACCGCTATCAGTGGGCGCACACCATCACGCTGCTCATTATTTTCGTCGGCTTGGGACATTCGGTGCTGGCGATGAGCGGCGAAGAATCCCTCGCGCAGGTGTATCGCGAAATCGAGCATCCCAAGCTGAAGAACCTGAAAAAAGCCGGGCTGGTGATTTTTATCTACAGCCTGGTGTTCACTTCGCTGGTTTCGTTCTTCGCGGTGATGATTATTCCGGATAGCGTGCGCGGAAACTTCACCGAAAACCTGATCGGCGGCCTGGCCATGCATCTGGCCGGTAGTTTTAAAGTGAAGCTGGCGTTCCACGTCTTTGTCGTGGTGGTCGGCACGCTGATTCTCGCCGGGGCCGTGAACACCGCCATTGTCGGGTCCAACGGTGTGCTGAATCGCGTCTCCGAAGATGGCGTGCTCACCGATTGGTTCCGCCATCCGCATCCGCGTTTTGGCACCACGCACCGCATCATCAACATGGTGGTGGCGTTCCAGATCATCACGATTATCGTCAGTCGCGGCGACGTCACCTTTCTCGGCAACCTGTACGCCTTCGGCGTGATCTGGAGTTTTTCGATGAAGGGCATCGCGGTGCTGGTGCTGCGCTACACGCACCCGCAGGACCGCGAATACCGCGTGCCGCTCAACCCGGTGATTTTCGGCAAGGAAATTCCCATCGGCCTGGGGATCATCACACTCGTGCTGGTGGCGATCGCAATCATCAACCTGTTTACCAAGCCGCAAGCGACGATCGCTGGAATTACCTTCACGATCTTGCTCTTCACAGTGTTTGAGATTTCCGAGCATCGCATGCGCGTGCACGCCGCGGGCGCTGCGCATGTGGAACTCGACCAATTCAATCTGGCGCAAGAAGCGGAATTAACGCCCACCAGCGTCGGCGTCGCGCCCGGAAGTATTCTGGTACCAGTGAGCACCTATTACGCGCTGTACCATTTGGAAGCGGCGCTGCGGCGCGTGCGGCAGAAGGAAGCAGAGATCGTTGTGTTGCACGTGCGCATGCTGCGCCGCGCGGCGTCCGGTGAATACGACCTGGCCCCGGATCAGCTGTTCAGCACCATCGAGCAGCTACTTTTCACGAAAGTGCTGGCGCTCGCGGAAAAAGAAGGCAAACCGGTGCGGCTGGCCGTGGCTGCGGCCAATGATTTGTGGGAAGGCATTCTACGCACCGCGATGAATTTGCAGTCGAGTACCGTCGTGGCGGGCAGCTCGTCGAAAATGCCCGTCACCGACCAAGCTCGCGAAATCGGGCTGGCCTGGGAGCGCATGCCGGAGCCGCGCCCACGCGTCACGCTGGAAATTTTCACGCCCTCCGGCCAGGAGCAGATTTTCTATCTGGGCCCGCACGCGCCGCGCCTGACGCCCAAGGAAATCGATTTGCTGCACCGAGTCTGGCTGGAATTGAGCGACAAACTGCCCGGCGAGGAAATCCATCATCACGACATCATTCATTTCGCGCTGGGAGAAGTGGAGCGGGAGATGGCGCAGGGCGAGACGGACGCCGTGCTCGAGCGGCTGCGCCAGCACGTGCACGAAATACGCGACCGCCGGCTGGAGTCCGCCGATGCTCCCAAGAAATTGCCGGGAAGCTAGGTCCCGCGCGAGCTGCGTTCTGACTGCGCAGACTACCGAAGCTACAAGCGAATCCCGCGATCGATCTTGCAAGCGCTTAGGCGCGCAGTTCGGACGTGCAGTTCGGGCAGCGCGTGGCCTTCAGCGGAATGGACGATGCGCAGTACGGGCATTCCTTCGTGGTGGCGGCAGGAGCCGGCGCGGGTTTGTTCCAGGCGTTCACCATCTTCACGATCAGGAAAACCGCAAAGGCCACAATCAGGAAGTCCACCACGTTGTTCAGAAAAAGCCCGTAATTGAGCGTGGGTGCGCCGGCGGCTTTCGCTTCCGCCAGCGTGGCGAACGACTTTCCTGAAAGGTTCAGGAACAAACCGGAAAAATCCACCTTGCCAACGATCAGGCCGATCGGCGGCATGATGATATCGGCTACCAGCGACGTGACGATTTTTCCGAACGCTGCGCCGATGATGAAGCCCACGGCCAGATCCAGCACGTTGCCCTTCATTGCGAATTCTTTGAACGCTTTCAGCATGGTTGTTCTCCTCGCGCCTGCTACATCCTCGCCACATCCTGCCTCAACCTTCTCGCCAGCCTTCCGCAATCTTCACAACGAGCAGGCGGTTCCCTGCCACGGTGCTGAACCGTGTTTGCTCCGCGTCTAGAAGCTGCCCGGCGGAGGTTAGCCGGAACGTGCGCGACTGGCAAGAGCGAATGCGCTTGTTTTCGTCTTTGTAGGTTGCCGCTAAATCAGCCGCGCGCGACCGAAACCGCCGCGGCCAGTGCGCCACGCAAGACCAGTACGCCCCCGGCCAGCATGAACACCTGCGAGGCATGCCGCGCCGGCACGAACGGCACGGCGAGAATCAGGATGCCCACCAGCGCGAGCGATCCGGCGCGAATCATAGTCGCCAGGCGCGCAGCTTTCGCCTCTGGCCGCGTAGCCGCTCGTACACCCCAAAATATGAAGACCGCCCCTAGCGCGACGACGCCTCCAGGACGCGCCGGTAGCCCGACCCGCCCTGTCGCAGCCAGCAAGATCAGCAGCGCGCCCAACAGCAGCACAATAAATTCGCTGAGCAGCCGAAAAAGATTTGTCGCCGTAGCCATCGTCGCCTAGGATCCGCGCGCCATTATCAGACAAGCCGCAACCCGACGCAATCGGGCCGCTGTGTTCGCGGCACTGCCAACCGCCGGGTAGAAGCCGCCGGCGCTGGCGGCGCGGGTGCGGAATGATACAATGGGGTGTTTGAATTGGTGCGCCGCGCTGGTTTGCAGCATCGAATACCTGGGAGAAAGTTCAGTGCATAAGGTGATTATCATCGGGAGTGGTTGCGCCGGCTTGACTGCGGCGATCTATGCGGCGCGTGCGGATTTGAGTCCGTTGGTGTTGGACGGCTACGAGCCGGGCGGGCAACTGGCGCTCACAACCATGGTAGAAAATTTCCCGGGCTTTCCTGACGGCATTCTGGGGCCGGAGTTGATCGAAAATTCGCGCAAGCAGGCGCAGCGCTTCGGCACGGAGTTTCAATCCGGCGCGGTTACGTCGGTAGACCTGAGCCGCAGGCCGTTCACCGTCGTCGCCGCGAAAGAAACGTATCAGACCCAGACTCTGATCGTCGCCGCGGGCGCGTCGGCGCGAATGCTGGGCATCGAATCGGAGCGGCACTTGCTGGGTCACGGAGTTTCCACCTGCGCTACCTGCGATGGTTTTTTCTTCCGAGGCAAAGACATCATCGTAGTGGGCGGCGGAGACACCGCGATGGAGGAAGCCACCTTTCTGACGAAATTCGCGAAGAAGGTAACTCTGATTCATCGCCGGAACGAATTCCGCGCCACGAAAATCATGCTGGACCGCGCGCGCGCGAACGAAAAAATCGAGTTCCTCACGCCTTATGTGATCGAAGAAGTACACGACGTGAACAGCAAGTCCGTGGAAAAAGTAAGAATCCGCAACCAGGAATCCAAGGTCACAAGCGAAGTCGAGACTTCCGGAGTTTTCGTCGCCATCGGCCACGATCCGAACACGAAGTTATTCAAAAACCAGCTAGATATGGACGAAAACGGCTACCTGATCACACACGATGGTCCGAAGACGAACATCGAAGGCGTTTTCGCTGCCGGAGACGTGCAGGATCATCACTATCGCCAGGCCATCACCGCGGCTGGCTCCGGTTGCATGGCCGCCATCGAAGCGGAACGGTTCCTGGAAGGGCACAAAGGCTGACGCCCCGACCGCAATTGCTGCATAATTCAGAGTTCATGCCGCCACAACTGCACCGGTTGTTGTTCCCGTCGCAATTTATAAGGCTCGGCCTTTTCTGATGCGCGCGCTCCTGCTGCGTTTGTCGGAAAGCAAGCGCCTCGCGCCGCTGATGATGCGCAACGGTGTGAGCCGCCGCGTCGCGCGCCGCTTCGTTGCCGGCGAACATCTGCAGGACGCACTGGAAGCCGCGCGGGAAGTGAATCGCGCACTGCAGCTGGCCAGCCTGGATTTGCTCGGCGAAAATGTATCCGACGAAACTGGCGCCCGGCGCGCCGCTGACGAATACATCGCAATTTTCGACCGCATCGCACAGGAACACCTCGACGCGAATGTTTCACTGAAGCTGACGCAGTTGGGCCTGGACTTGAGCGAAGACCTGTGCCAGGAACTACTGGAAAAAATTGTCGCGCACGCTGCTGGCCAGGCGAACTTCGTGCGCGTCGACATGGAAGGCTCAGCCTATACACAACGTACTGTGGAAATAGTGAAGCGCGTGCGCTCCGAGTACTCGAACGTGGGAACGGTGATGCAGGCGTATCTCTATCGCACTGAGCAAGACGTTCAGGATTTGGTCGGTGTCGGTTGCCGCCTCCGCCTTTGCAAAGGGGCCTACCAGGAGCCGCCCGAAGTAGCGTTCCCGAAGAAAGCCGACGTGGACGCCCACTACGTGAAGCTCATGAGAACCTTGCTAGCAAGCGGAATTTACCACGGCATCGCCACGCATGACCCAGCCATGATTCGCGCCACGCTCGACTTCGTTCGCGAACAAGATATCAAGCGCGACCGCTTCGAGTTTCAGATGCTTTACGGCATCCGCACCGATCTGCAACAGAAATTGGTGCGCGATGGATACCGCGTGCGCGTGTACATTCCGTTCGGCGTGGATTGGTTTCCCTACTTCATGCGCCGCCTGGCCGAACGGCCCGCCAATGTGACTTTCTTCCTGCGCAATCTGCTGCCGCGATTCTCGCAAAAGTCCGCCGCGCGATAGACCACTGCGGCTGAATTCCGCGGGATTGAGATTCCGGCGCTTCGGACATAAAATACGGCCGCGCTCGCGGCCGGCTCTCCCGCGCGAGCGGATGCCTCGATCTCGCTGGAGAACGACACATGCGCCATTCCTCCCTTGCCGGATTTTTTGCGCAAGCCTGCTTCTGACCGTTTGCGGATGCAGCAAGACGTCCGCTCCGCCTGCCACCAGTTCCAATAACTCAGCCGCCAGTTCGGCGAACTCTTCCGCGCCGAACGCGGCGAGGAAAGAGAACCGCGACGGGCGCCGGAGGCGGTGCGGTATTTGGCACGATCATCGGCGCGGTAGCTGGAGGCGGCAAAGAGGCGGCCATTGGTGCATTAGCTGGCGGAGGAGCCGGCACGGCGGCCGCTGGATTCACGGGCAAGAAAGACATTGTCCTGCCCGCGGAAACTAGGCTGCACTTTAAATTGGTGCAGCCGGTTTCACTGCAGCAGGGCAGTTAGGCAACTATGCGCTACGACTTGCGGCAGATGGCGACGCCATCGCGCAGCGGCACGATCACGGAAAATAATTCCGGCGATCCGAAGACAACACGGTTAAATTCCAGAATGCCGCGGGTGTTGTCGTCCTTGGGCGGCTCCGTCACGCGGCCGGACCACAACACATTGTCTGTGACTACCAGGCCACCGCTCTTCAGCCGCGGCAGGGATTTCTTCAGCGCTGCGGGATATTGATGTTTGTAAACATCAATCAGGATGATGTCGAACGAGCCCTCGGTGCTATCGATCAAATCCACTGCGTCGCCGGTCATGAATCGAATGCTCTTGCTCACGCCGGCGCGCTCGAAATGTTTGCGCGCCAGTTCCGCGTTGGCCGGGTCTCCATCCGTGCAATAAATTTCGGCGCCAGGTCCCGCCGCGCGCGCAAACCAGATCGCCGAATAGCCGATAGCCGAGCCCATCTCGAAAATTCGTTTCGCTCCGGAAATCTTGGCCATCAGAGCAAGCAGCCGCCCGCAATCCGGCCCGATGATGGCGATGTCGTGCTCCTTCGCGTAGCGTTCCATGTCCGCGAGCACTGCATCGCGCTCCGGCAGCAGGCTCGATAGATATTTCTCAACCTGCGGTTCCAGAATTCCCGGCATTTTCGCTCCTAGGCGCGCGCGCCGACGTGCGAGCTGGCTTCTCCGAGCGATTCGCCCGGCCTCAGCACGTGAATTTCCAGGCCGCTGATGTCTTGCGTGAGCTCGCGAACCTGTTCGGGCCGGCCCACCAGCTGAGGAAAAGTTCCGAAGTGCATGGGGATCACGTGACGAACGTTCAAGAAGCGAATGGCCATGGCCGCTTCGCGCGCCCCCATCGTGAAGTGATCGCCGATCGGCAGCAGCGCTACATCCGGCGCGTAAAGTTCCGCGATCAGCTTCATGTCGCCGAACAGCGCCGTGTCGCCCGCGTGATACACCGTCAGCCCGCCGGGAAGCCGCAGCACGTAGCCGCAAGCTTCGCCGCCATAGACGATGTGGTCGCCGTCGAGTATTCCGCAGGAATGCACCGCATTCACCATGATCACTTCAATTTCGCCGACCGGCTGCGTGCCACCTTTATTCATCGCATTAGTATTCGGCACGCCTTTGGATTCCAGCCACGCGCACAGCTCATAAACTCCCACCACCTGCGGTTTGTATTTCTTGCCGAGCTCGACGGCGTCCGCGATGTGGTCGAAGTGTCCGTGTGTGATGAGCATCGTGTCCACGCGGTCGAATTTCTTATTCGCTTCGGGGCACAGTGGGTTTGTCAGAATCCATGGATCCACCAGGATTACTTTGCCGCTCGGCGTGTCTATGCGAAATGCCGCGTGACCCAGCCAGGTGATTTTATTGCCGCGTGTGTGAAGCATTCGTGCCTGCCTCCCGTTGGTATGACTATGAATTGCTGAAGACTTTCAGAACTACTTCGCACCGCCGTGCCCGCTCGCGGCGCCGCTGCTGTCTGCGGGACCCAATGTCGCGCGGAACGCATTTTCGAACACTGCCTGCGACCGCGTTCCCAGGAAAAATCCCAGGACCTGCCCGTCGCGTCCGTAGAAAATGGTTTGCGGCATCGTGCCTTTCCACTCCGGATTCACGCCGTCGTAGAAAGCGTCCAGATCAATACCGGGTTTCTGACGATAATTTGGAAATTGCGGTTGTGTGCGCGCGATGAATCGCCGCACCAAGTTCAT
>DATNLN010000177.1:0-39163 GCA_035602855.1 Candidatus Acidiferrales bacterium | reverse complement strand
AACGGCCCCTACCATTCGCTGGGCGATTGGGTGCGCCTCAGAAATATGTACGGCAAAGGCGGCACGGTCGAAGGCAACGGGAGATTTCACTCGCCGGGATGCGGATGTTCGGTGCACAGGTAAGCCGCTACGCGCCAGGCCCGGCGGCAACTCGCGGCCGCTCAAATGCACCGCTGGTCCCGGCGCTGAGACAGCAAAGGAGGCAACATCATGTCAACCGCCAGTGTAAAAAATCAGTCCGCGAAAGTCGCCGGCGCCGCTCCGCGGAATGTCGACGAATACTTCGCGAGCGTCCCCGAACCCGCGCGCAGCACCCTGCATCAAATGCGCGCGGCCATTCGTTCCGCCGTTCCGCCGGACGCCACCGAATCGATCAGCTACAAAATTCCCGCGTTCAAATACCATGGTCCGCTATTGTGGTACGCCGCGTTTTCGGATCATTGCAGTTTGTTCCCGACCGCGGCCGTAATCGCCGCCTTCAAAAAAGAACTCCGGGGCTACATCACTTCCAAAGGAACGATCCACTTCCCCCTGGACAAGCCGCTGCCGACAACTCTGCTGAGGAAATTGGTAAAGGCGCGGGTAGCGCAACAATTGCAGAACAAACAGCGCTGACGTGGCTGTCTTATCCGGCGACCTTGGAGTGCAGCGCGCCAACAGCATCGGCGGCCTCGAGACGTCGCGAGTATAGCGGAAACCGCGCGGCGAACGACGCAACTTCGGCCCGGACGCGCAGCTCGATCGCTGCGTCGCCCAAATGCGTCAGGACCTCCGCAATCCACTGGGCGATTTTCTCCATTTCCGGTTCGCGCATTCCGCGGGTGGTCACCGCCGGCGTGCCGATGCGGATTCCGCCGGCCTTCATCGGCGGCAGGGGATCAAACGGAATCGCATTCTTGTTCACCGTCATGCCAGCGCGCTCCAGCGCCAGCTCAGCGTCGCGCCCCGTGATCCCGCGCGAATGCATGTCCACCAGCATCAAATGATTATCAGTCCCGCCCGTCACAATCCGGAATCCGCGCTTCGTCATTCCTGCGGCCAGCGCCTTGGCGTTTGCCACCACTTGCTGCTGATACGAGCGAAAATCCGGCGCCGCGGCTTCCTTCAGGCATACCGCTTTCGCGGCGATGATGTGTTCGAGCGGCCCGCCCTGCAATCCCGGGAAAGTGATGCGGTCCAGATCCTTCGCATATTTTTCGCGGCACAGCACCAAGCCGCCGCGCGGCCCACGTAAAGTCTTGTGAGTGGTAGTGGAAACAAAATCAGCATGCGGCACTGGGCTGGGATGCACGCCCGCGGCCACCAGTCCCGCAATATGCGCCATGTCTACAAAAAATAGTGCGCCCACGGACTGCGCAATCTGCGCGATACGCGGGAAATCGATGATGCGAGCGTAAGCACTGGCCCCCGCCACAATCATTTTGGGCTGATGCTCCGCAGCCAGCCGGGCTATTTCGTCGTAATCAATCGTCTCGGTATCCTTCATCACTCCGTACGCCACAAATTTGTAAGTCTTGCCCGAAAAATTCAGCGGATGCCCATGCGTCAGGTGCCCGCCATGCGCCAGATTCATGCCCAGCACGGTAGCGCCGGGTTCCAGCGCAGTCATGTAAACAGAAATGTTAGCCTGCGTGCCGGAGTGCGACTGCACGTTGGCATGTTCAGCGCCGAAAAGCTGCGTGGCGCGTTCGATCGCCAGGCGCTCTACACGATCCACATTGTCGCAGCCGCCGTAGTAGCGTTTGCCGGGATAGCCTTCCGCGTATTTATTCGTGAACACGGAGCCCATCGCTTCCAGCACCGCTTCGGAAACAAAATTTTCAGACGCGATCAATTCCAGACCCGTGGCCTGCCGCCGCACTTCGTCGCGCAGGGCCTCGGCGACTGCCGGATCCACTTCGTCCAGCGAGCGGCTCATGCGCAGCAATTCTGGGGTTTCGTTATTCATCTCAGGCACCCGGCCGGGATTCGCAACGACTCGCGACACTCGCCAGCAACTTTGCCGGCGCCAGCGTGTTTATGAATTCGTGAAGAGTTTATCGGAGCGCTGCGTGGTTTGCAATCGAACCGGCGTGCCGCCGCACCAGGTCACGGAGGAATCATAGAAATGCGACTGAATAAACGTTGGCTAGGAGCGATCTTGCTAAGCCTCACGGCAGTCACGCCGCTCGTGCTCACGGGCTGCGCCGAACACACCACCGTCCGCGTGTACGATCCGTACTACAACGATTTTCACGTCTGGAACGACCATGAGGTCGTCTATTACCGCCAGTGGGTCGTCGAAACGCACCGGCCGTATCGCGATTTCCGCAAGCTGCCGCCGCCCGAGCAGCGCCAGTACTGGGCCTGGCGCCACAGTCACCCGGATCACCGCTAGAAATCCGGTGGCATCCGCGCCCATAGCAGTTGAAAATAAAAAAGCCCGCCGATGAACATTCACCGGCGGGCTTGCAATTTTCGCGATCGCTGTAATCAATAATCTACTGCTGGCTGGAACCGGTTGCATTCGAAAGCACCGGAACATGGTGCCTGCCCAAAAACGTGTGCGGCCCGCCATAAATAAATTCCAGCGCCACGTTCAACCCCGCCTGCACTGCCAGGTTATAGTTGCCGATGCGGAAGCCGTCCATCGCATTATAACGGCTTGGGTACCAGCCGAGCGCCGCGGCTTCGCCGCCGGCATAAGGCGCAACGAATGATGCGAGCGAAAAGACGCGATGTCCATCATCGCCTCTGCGCGCCGTAACCGTCGAAAGCAACGCATGCTCCAAACGGTGGCCGAACCCGCTGCACTCGCAGCGGTAGAAAAGGGTGTCCTCGTGGAAAACTTCAGCCAAACCATAGCGCGTCGTCTGCGTCACCAGGTTGATGCCAAAATTGTTGGCCACACGCACGCCGTAGGCGTCCCATCCCTGACCCCACTCCGGTGCCGCATTTTCTGCCTGCTGCACGCCCGCGGCGGCAGCCGAGCCGATGAAGGCATAAGGCCCGAATGAAACGAAAGCCCAGGAGCGCAGTTTTTCCTTTTCCGTTGGGCGGCGATACACCTCGCCGGGCTGCACATTCGCGACGTTCGGCGACATCACTTTAGGCTGGCTGGACTGCTGCTGCGGCGCTGGCGTCGTTTGCTGCTGGCCTGATGTTCCTGCCCCCGCGCCGGCTTGTGCGTTCGCCGGAACGGACCATGCAACGATACAAGAGCATATCAACGATACTGCTAGGGCAAGGCGCATCTTCATCTCAAAAAGCTCCTTCGATTTTGGATAACGAGTCCGGGGAAATCAGAGCGTCAGATAGCCTACCGCAATTTCTCATTTTACACACGCACAAAAGCCCCGCCTCCTGCTGGCAAAGCACCGCGGGACAGGGGTTATAGCCGAAGCAGGATCCTAGTGCGCGCAAAGTCGCGGTACTGTCTGGCTGTATCCTCCGCGTCCGAAAGGAAAAGAAGTGAGCATCCCGCGCGGGTCGCTAATCCGGCCCTCGTGCGGCACGTTTCGCGAGCCGCGAAAGTAGCTGAACTCAAAGTTGCCGCCGACCGCCACCGTTTGGCTCTAGATAGAACCATCGTTCGAATACACATTCGTCACCACAACTGAGCCATTCCCCTGCCCAGCCGTCAGCATTTCAGATTTCTCGTCCTAGGTATAGCTGTCCCTACGACCCTCGGAATCGGTAGCGCGTACCCGGCGCTCTCCTAGGGTCTCTGGACGCGAAATTTCTCAAAAAAAATCCGCGGAAACAGAAAAAAAGAGCCAGGACAAACAAAGCGCAAAACACAAAAAGGGGACATTTCTAAATTGGTTTGACAGTGACCTTGTCGCGTGAGATTGACTTCGCGCAAACTCCCCCGTAACCTTGATTGCTTATCGCGCCCACGCCCGCGCCACCGTGCGCGCGCTGCACTCGATTCGGCGCAGAAAAGGGCCCACCCAGGCATGTCCGACCAGAAACTGCCAACTCGCGCGGAAGATTTTTCGGAATGGTATAACCAGGTCGTTTTGCGGGCCGAACTGGCCGACTATGCCCCCGTGCGCGGCTGTATGATCGTGCGCCCCTATGGCTGGGCGTTGTGGGAAAACATCACCGCCGCGCTCGATAGCCGCTTCAAAGCCACGGGCCACGTGAATGCCGCGTTCCCGTTGCTGATTCCACGCAGCTTCATCGAAAAAGAAAAATCGCACGTGGCGGGATTTTCGCCCGAGCTGGCGGTCGTCACGCATGGCGGCGGCGAAGAACTGGAAGAACCGCTGGTGATTCGTCCTACTTCGGAGACGATCATCGGCCACTCCTATGCGAAGTGGATTCAGTCCTATCGCGACCTGCCGCTGCTCATCAATCAATGGAACAGCGTGGTGCGCTGGGAACTGCGCACCAAGCTTTTCCTGCGCACGCTGGAATTTTTCTGGCAGGAAGGGCACACCGCGCACGCCACACTGCCTGAAGCCGAATTCGAAACCCGCCAGATGCTGGACATCTATACTAATTTCGCGGTGAAAGAAGCCGCCGTGCCGGTAATCCCCGGGCGCAAATCCGATTCCGAGCGTTTCGCGGGTGCCGATCAAACCTTCTCCATCGAAGCCATGATGGGCGACGGCAAAGCGCTGCAAGCCGGCACCTCGCATAACCTGGGCCAGAATTTCGCCAAAGCTTTCGAAATTCGTTACCTGGATAAGGGCGGAGTGCTGCAGCATTGCTGGACCACTTCCTGGGGGCTTTCGACGCGCTTCGTCGGCGCCATCATCATGGTGCACGGTGACGACCAGGGATTGATTTTTCCGCCGCGCCTGGCGCCCATCCAGCTGGTGATCGTCCCAATTTTCAAAACGGACGAGGAAAAGTCCAGCGTCCTAGAATGTGCGCACCGTCTGCGCAAGGAACTGGTGGACGCCGGAATCCGCGTGAAGCTCGACGAACGCGAAGGCTCCAGCCCCGGCTTCAAATTCAACGATTGGGAAATGCGCGGCGTGCCGCTGCGCCTCGAGCTCGGCCCCAAAGACGTCGCCAAAGGCTCGGTGGTGCTCGCTCGCCGCGACCGGCCCGGAAAAGAAGGCAAGGCGTTCGTCCCGCAACAGGGAATCGCGGCAGCCGTGGCCCAGACGCTCGCGGAAATTCAGACGGCGCTTTTCGACCGCGCCCTGGCCTTCCGCAAAGCCAACACCCATGAGACCTCCGATTACGAAGAATTCAAGAGAGCGGTCGAAAAAGGTTTCGCCTTTTCCTGGTGGTGCGGTAAAGCCGAATGCGAGGCGAACATCAAGGAAGAAACCAAGGCCACTATGCGCTGCATTCCCCTCGAGCAGCCCGGCGGCTCCGGCAAGTGCGTTCATTGCGGCCAGGCCTCCACCGAAAAGGCCATCTTCGCCCGCGCGTACTAGCAGTACGTTCGTACGCCCCGGCCCATTTACTCATTCAGGACACAGGTCTTAACCCAATCGTACGCGGGTTACCCATACTGTTAGCATCAGCCTATCGAGATAGCACCTGGGAGGAATTTTCATTTTGCAAGCGAAGCGAATGCGAAACGGACAGCGGGGCGGGGCGAAGCTCAGCTTCGCCATTACCATAATCATCCTGGGCGCCATGGCCTTTGCCGCCATCAAGGTGGTTCCGTCGTGGTTCGCCAATTACCAGCTGCAAGATGCCATCACCACCGAAGCGCGCTTTGCGACTTCCACCTATCCCAAGAAATCTCCGGAAGATATCCAGGGCGACGTCTTTAAAAAGGCCCAGGAGCTCGGCGTCCCGGCGAGGAAGGAAGACATCAAAGTAACCTTCGACGGAAACCTCGTCACGATTTCACTGGATTACTCAGTATCCTACGATTTGGCCGTTACTCAGATCACTCATCAATTTCATCTCTACGCAGACAGCCGTCCCATTTAGCTTTACAATTCGTTGTGATCGAGGCCGTGCGGTTCCGGCCGTGCCAGCGCCGCGCCCGCCCAACCGTCAGGGTCTGGCGTGCGTCTAACCATTTGAGAGCATTGCTGAGTGCATTTCGAGTGCAGGTGGTCTGCTGCATTTCACGGAGAAACTGATTGCGGATTCGAATCGCCCCGGGCTTCTGGACCTCGCGTGTGGGTTTGGCCGTCCTGGGCAGCGTCCTGTTTGTGTTCCTGGCGGCCACTTCCGTCTTCGCCTATTACTACGTTCAGTTCGGCAAGCTGATTGACCAGCGCCTCACCGGCCAAGTCTTCCAGAACACCTCGCGAGTTTTTTCCGCGCCAGGACACATTTTCAAAGGCGAGACCGTGCACGCAAGTGACCTCGCTACCTACCTGCTGCGCGCCGGATATCAGGAAGGCGAGGCCGAAGGCGCACTCGGCTGGTTCAAGCTAAAGGGCTCCTCTGTTGAGGTTCACCCGTCGTCCGCTTCCTATTTCCGCGGCAGCAACGCGCTGCGCGTGGATTTTTCCGGCGGCGCCATCTCGCGCATCGTGGACCTGTCCGCCACCGCGCCGCGCGACTCGGCGGAAATCGAGCCGGAACTGATCACCAACCTGTTTGACAGCTCGCGCGAAAAACGCCGCGTGGTACGTTTCGACGATCTCCCCAAGGACCTCGTGGACGCTGTGCTGGCCGCCGAAGACAAACGCTTCTTCGAGCATGGTGGCCTCGATATCGTACGCGTCTTCGGCGCGGCGCTCGCCGACCTTCGCCGCGGCCAGAAAGCCCAAGGCGCCAGCACCATCGATATGCAAGTGGCGCGCAGCTTCTTCTTCACCACCAAACGCGAGTGGCGCCGCAAAGTAAAAGAAGTGCTGATGGCTGTCGAAATCAATCAGCGCTATTCCAAGCAGCAAATTTTCGAGCTGTACGCCAACGAAGTCTATCTCGGCAACCGTGGCAGCTTTTCCATCCGCGGCTTTGGCGAAGCGGCCGAAGCCTATTTCGGCAAAGACGTCCGCGAGCTGACTCTCGGCGAATGCGCCTTTCTCGCCGGCATCATCCGCGCGCCCAATCGTTATGCCACCGCCGAGCGCCACATGGATCGCGCCGAAGAATCGCGCGACCGAGTGCTGCCGCAGATGGTCGAAGACAGTTACATCACGCAAGAGCAATCCGACGCCGCCAAAAAACTGAAACTGAAATTCGTCAATGGCGGCGTGAACACCGGCTCCGCTCCTTACTTCGTGGACATGGTGAAAGACCATCTCCTCGAGAATTTCTCCGAAGCCGATCTGGAAACGCAAAGCTTCCGCATTTACACCACGCTCGATCCGCAATTGCAGCGCGCCGCTGCGGAAGCCATCCAGACCGGCGTGCAAGGCGTGGACAAGCTGCTCGCCAAACGCTACGCCGCCTGGGCCAAGAAGGGCGAACCTGCCGCGCGCGTGCAGGTAGCGCTGGTAGCGATGGACGCGCGCACCGGAGAAATTCGCGCACTCGTCGGCGGACGGAACTACGGTGAAAGCCAGCTCAATCACGCCCTGGCGCGCCGGCAGCCTGGTTCGGTGTTTAAACCGTTTGTCTACGCAGCGGCTTTTGACAATGCAGCCGAAGGCTTCCAGCCGGTCGTCACTCCCGTGACCACCGTGGACGACGTCCCCACTACGTTTGAATTCGACGGCAAGGAATATACGCCGGACAACTACGGCGAGGAGTTTTACGGCACCGTCACAGTCCGCGACGCGCTCATCCATTCTCTCAACGTCGCCACGGTAAAAGTCGCCGAGCTGATCGGCTATCAGCGCGTGGTAAACCTCACCCGCCAGATGGGCCTCGGCACCAATATTCAGCCGACTCCCGCCGTCGCGCTCGGCGCTTATGAAATGACCCCCATTGACGTCGCCGCCGCCTACACGCCTTTCGCCACCAACGGTTTCCGCGCCGAGCCGCTCTTCCTCCGCAGCGTCCTCGCCGCCGACGGCACGATCGAGGAAACCGCCGCCCCGCGCACGCGTGCCGTGCTCGATCCGCGCGTCGCTTTCCTCACCACCAGCATCATGGAAGACGTCATCAACCGCGGCACCGGCGTCACCGTCCGCTCCCTGGGTTTTACGCCAACCGCGGCCGGCAAGACCGGCACCTCACGCGACGGCTGGTTTGCCGGCTTTACCTCGAACCTCCTCTGCGTCGTCTGGATCGGCTTCGACGATAATCGCGACCTGGGCCTTTCCGGCAGCGCATCCGCCGCACCGCTTTGGGCGGAGTTCATGAAACGCGCCACCGCCCTGCCGCAATACAAAATGACCGAGGACTTCGATCCGCCACCGGGCGTGATCGCAGAAAGGATTGACCCGCAAACCGGGCAGTTAGCCACTCCCGCCTGCCCACAGAGCGTGGAGGAATATTTCGTTGCGGGCAGCGAGCCCACCGAAATGTGCGGAGTACACGGCGAGCACCTCGCATCCTCGCCCTCCAACTGGCTCTCGCACCTGTTCGGCAAAGGCAACAACCCTCCGCCCCCGCCTTCCGCTGCCGCGAACCAGCCCGGCCAGCCGCCCAAACCGGGCGCCAAGCCGGCGGCTCCCGGTGACCCCGGGGCCCCCTCCCCCGCCAACCCCGACGCCGAAAAGAAAAAGGGGCTTCTGGACAAGATTTTTGGTATCTTTGGGTCAAGCAAAAAGCCTGCGGATAATCAGAAACCTCAGCCGTAGGTTCAGGGGCGGAAAAAAGGAGTCGGGCTATGAGCCGAGTGACTCTCTTTGCTATCCCGCTGTTTTTGTGTGTAGCTTGTCCCGCATTCGCGCAACAAACTCCAACCAAAATCAGCGACACCACCACGGATTCGACGTCCACGAGCACTTCGGTGGGCGCGAAGCCGCTATCTTCCATGTCTCCGCGTGAAGCCGCCGAAATGCGCGCCGACATCCTGATGGCCCGCAAGGAATATTTCCAGGCGGCCGGCGCGTACCTGCAAATTCTGCTGAACGAGCCCAAGAACGCCGAGCTGCTGAATAAGGTCGGCGTCGCCTTCCAGCAATTGGGCGACCTGGATCGTTCCGAAAAATTCTACAAGCGTGCGATGCACGCGGACAAAACTTTCGCCAGCGCCGCCAATAATTGCGGCACCGTCGAGTACGAGAAAAAGCACTACAGCAAAGCCATCAGCATGTACAACAAGGCGCTCGATCTGCGCTCCGATTTGCCTACGGTGTACAGCAACCTGGGCTATGCTTATTTCGAGGATAAGCAGTTTCCGCGGGCCATGGATTCCTTCCAGAAAGCTCTGGCGCTGGATCCCACCATATTCGACCGTCGCGGACTGGGCGGCACCGTCGTGCTGCAGCGCACCGCCACCGATCCCGGCCTGTTTTATTTCTTCGTCGCCAAGACGTACGCCCAGGCAGGCGACGCCGAGCGCGCCGCGCATTACCTGAAGCTAGCGCGCGACGACGGCTATTCGGGATTTCTCTCGGCGCAGACCGATCCCGCATTTGCAAAAGTTATCAAGGACCCCGCTCTGCAGGAGGTTCTGCACGAACCGCCCTCCTACGCGGGTTCGCCCAAGAAGCAAATTCAGAACTGATACGCTGATACGACGTTCCGGGGGAATTCATACTGTGGCAGCCGAAGCTCCAGCTCTGGCATACCAAGACCTACTGCAGTCGGTCTACGACGCCTTCAACGAGCGCGACCTTGATTTTATGATGCTGCTCTTGCATCCCGACGTGGATTGGCCCAATGGGATGGAGGGCGGCCGGGTTCGCGGCCATGCCGGTGTGCGCGAATATTGGACGCGCCAGTGGGACGTGATTGACCCCATTGTAAAGCCACAGCGATTCGAATTGCTGCCCGACGGCAGAATCGTCGTACACGTCCATCAAATCGTGCGCGATCTCGACGGCAAAGTGATCATGGATCGTACCCTGCACCACATCTATCGCCTCGACGGCGCGCAGATCGTCAGCATGGATATTCACGAGCCGCAGACTTAATACGCGCGATTGATCCATAACGTGAAGCCACCTACCCGCTCGGCGCTTCCTTGCGTTACAGCTACTCCGTAACCCACCCGAATTTCGCAAAGGATTCCCCGTCAACTCTCGCCAGCAAGTCCGTCGGAGCCGCGGGGTGCGACGCCGCATTGAATTTACGATCCTGTTCCTGTTCGTTTCCATATCCACGTGCCCCCCGCCGCGCGCCGATCTTGACCCGGACGAGAGATCATGCCCTGCGCCAGGCTGGTGATATTCGGCGCCGCGCTCTAACACTACGCGAAAAAGTTGTCGAAGGATTGGCTCTGGCCGCGCCTGTACAGCTGAAAGGTCATCATCGCGCTCCAGCTGCAAGAAGGTGTCCCGCGCGCCGTCATCGCGAGGAGCGCAGCGACGAAGGACCTCTCCCACTTGGCGAACCGCGCCACGCTTGCGCACCTCGGCTCGCGCTCGCTGAGCATCAAATCCCACCGGAACATTACGGCGCCAGCCGCAACTGTTGCTATAATGGCTCGCGAAATGTTCTCCCGCGCAGTTTGTCGCTCACCGCTGCTCTCCGCCGCACTCGCCGCAATCATGCTCGTTGCCTTCGCGTCGCTTCGCGCGCAAACCGCGCCGCCCCGTTCGCCAACCAGTTCCACCGTAGTCGAACTCCACATTGACGGCGAAATTGAACCGATCCTCGCCGACTACCTGGTCCGCGAAATCGAACAGGCCAACAGCGAACACGCCGGTCTGATCCTGATCACCATTAACACCCCCGGCGGCCTGGACTCCTCCATGCGCGAAATAATTCAATCCATCCTGCGCTCGCCTGTGCCCGTGGTGACTTACGTCTACCCCACCGGCTCACGCGCGGCCTCCGCCGGTTTTTTCATCCTGCTCTCAGCAGATGTCGCCGCCATGTCTCCAGGCACGGAAACCGGCGCCGCGTCACCACTAATCGAAATTGGCGGTTCGCCCGTGCAGATTGACGACACACTGCGCAAGAAAATCGTGAACGATGCTACCGCCTATCTGCGCAGTTACACCAGCAAGCGCGATCGCAATGCGGAACTCGCCTCCACCGCCGTCACCGATGCCAAAGCCTTCAGCGATAAAGAAGCGCTCGACGGCAAGCTGGTGGAAATCGTCACCGCATCAAAAGAAGACCTGCTCGCGCAGCTCAACGGCCGCACCATCACGCGCTTCGACGGCAGCAAACTCACTCTGGCGCTTCCGCATCCAGTAGTCGAAGCGCGCGGAATGACCGGCCGCGAAAAATTTCTGTCGCGCATCGTGCAGCCCGACGTATTTTTCGTTTTGCTCATCATCGGAGTCCTGGGCCTCTACGTCGAATTCACCCATCCCGGCGCGTTCGCTCCCGGCGTATTTGGCGCGATCGCGCTGTTGCTCGCGTTGTACGCAATGCACATGCTACCAATTAATCTCGCGGGCCTGCTGCTCATTGCCTGCGCCTTCGTGCTATTCGTTCTGGAGGCGAAATTTCCCACGCATGGCGTGCTCGGCGTTGGAGGAGTGATAGCCATGGTGCTCGGCGCCCTGTTCCTGATTAAGTCGCCGTTGACGGGCATGGGAGTCAGTCTGTGGACCGCCCTCGCCGTCGTGATTCCTTTCGCAATTATCGTCATCATCCTCATGCGTCTTGTGCTGCGCTCACGCACCTGGAAAGTTTCGACAGGAAGGGAAGAGCTGGTCGGCGAAGTTGGCGAGGTCCGCGAGCCAGTAGGCTCCAGCGAAGCCATGGGCAGCGTATTCGTGCACGGCGAACTGTGGCGCGCCGCAGTAGGCGCCGGTGAAAAAATCCCAGCCGGCGCCCGCGTTCGCGTAAAAAAAGTAAAAGGCCTCACGCTCGAAGTCGAGCCACTGGAATCAAGGTAGGCGCGCCCGCGAAGCGGAACCGCCAGCCTTTGAAGTTGCGTCGGGATCTTGGTAGGTCGTGTTCTTTAGGCACGACGCCGGCCAAACAAACGCCACGCGACTCGAGCCGCGGAAGTACCGGTTTTGCGGCTGACGCGCGGACCGCTCAGGTGCGGGCTGCGAATTTGAGTTAGTCGGTTGAAGGAGACAAAATGGATTTCGTAACAATTCTCTTCGGCGTAGCCGTAGTCATCTTCCTGATTTGGCTCTCCAACTCCGTCTACGTCATCAAGGAATGGGAGCGCGGCGTAGTCCTCCGCCTCGGCCGCATGTTGCCCGAGGCCAAAGGCGCCGGCCTTCAACTCGTCTTCTTCCCAATCGACAAACTAACGCGCATAAGCCTGCGCATTGAAACGCTCGACGTCCCCCCGCAAGACGTAATCACCCGCGATAACGTCTCGGTTAAGGTCAACGCCGTATGTTACTTCCGCGTCGTGGATGCGAATCTGGCCCTGTCGCAAGTCCAGAATTATCTATATGCTACTTCGCAGCTGGCCCAGACCACGCTGCGCAGCCTGATCGGCCAGTTCGAATTGGACTCCATTCTCTCGGAGCGCGAAAAGGTTAACGCTAAGCTGCAACAAATCCTTGACCAGGATACGGAGCCTTGGGGTATCAAGGTAACGAAGGTTGAGGTAAAACAAGTAGATATTCCGGAGAATATGCAGCGCGCCATCGCCCGCCAGGCGGAAGCCGAACGCGAACGGCGCGCCAAGGTAATTGCCGCCGAAGGCGAATTTCAAGCGTCGGCGAAATTGTCCGAAGCCGCGGCCGTGCTGCAAAAGGAACCGACGGCCATTCAGCTGCGCTATTTGCAGACGCTGGTGGAAATTGGCGTCGAGAAAAATACCACGGTGATCTTTCCGCTGCCCGTGGACGTGATTTCGCAGTGGACGAAGTCGCTGGAGAAAAAGTAAGGAAATGGCAAGCAATGCAAGACGTGGAGGCGGCGACCGGGTTTTGGAAAGCCGGCACTTGGTAGGACTGTTTCTCGGCGTGGTCCTGCTTTGTGGAGTTTTCTTCACGCTCGGCTACGTGATGGGCCGCACGCAGTATGGCGGCGCGGTGCACGCGGCCGACGGATTTAACGGCAACCTGCCCTCCGCGCCGGTTTTGCCGAAATCAAAAGCCGCACCCGCCGCGAAAAACGCACCCGCGCCCGCCCCTGATAATGGCGGTTGGGATTTCTACGACAATAAGAAGTCCGCAAGCGATCATCTGGAGCCGTCGCCCGCGCCTGCCGCGTCCCCGGCGTCGGCTGCAAAAGCTCCCGCTTCCGTTCCCGCGGCAGCCACGAAATCAACAAACGCGCCGCGACCGGCATCCACCAAGACCGTTGCCGCCACGCCCAAGCAGCCGCCCGCGCGTTTCCAGGCGCCCGCGATGAACAAGAATTCCATCGTGCTGCAAGTGGCCGCCGTAAAACTGCAGCGCGACGCTCTGGAAATGGCCGACGCCATCCAACAGAAAAAATTTCCCGCGTTCGTTGCCACTTCACCTGCGGATAATTTTCTCCACGTGCAAGTCGGCCCTTACCCCGATATGGCCGCCGCGGAAAACGCCAAGCGCGCCCTGGAACAATTGGGTTTCAAGCCTATAATTAAACACTAGATGAATTTGCCAGGTTACGCGCGAGTGTTGCTCGCCATCGGTAGCGGCGTCGCTCTCGGTCTTTCGTTTCCCAATTACAACTTGTATCTGCTTGCCTGGATCGCCATGGGGATGCTGGTGCTGGCCTCCGCCGGCGCTCCACTGAGGGAGGCCCCGCTCTACGGTTTTCTCCACGGACAAGTGTTTTACCCGGTGTGCCTTCCCTGGGTTGATACCGTCATGCGCCAGTACGGCAATATTGACCCCTGGATCTCCGCGGCGTTCGTTGGCATGATCGGTTTCATCGGCGGACTGATCTGCATGGCCTTCTCCACCGGCGTCGCGCTGGCATCGCGCAAGAGCAAGCTGCTCGCCTGCGCCCTGGCGCCCTTCCTCTGGACCGTCTTGGAATTTTTCCGCACCAATATCCCCATCATCGGCTCGTCCTGGGATCTGTCCGGCTATCCCGCCGCGCGCAGCCTGGCGCTGCTGCAAATCACCTCCGTCACCGGAATCTACGGCCTCTGTTTCCTTATCGCGGCTTTCGGGTCGCTGGTGGCCCACGCCGTGTTAGTGAAGACGCGCGGCGCTTGGAGCAGCGTAGCGACTGTAACGATTCTGCTGCTCCTGGTCACGCTGGTCGGCCCGCACCTGATTCCCACCGCATCACCGCATTACGTCGCACATCTGGTGCAAACCAATTTCCCGCAGTCAGAAAGTTATCCGCCCGATTGGCTGCAAGTCCACGCCGGAGAGTTAGACCAGCTCGAACACATCAGCGTGGACGCCGCGCACGAAATTCCCGGGATCATCATCTGGCCCGAGGTCCCCGCTCCATTTTCATTCCTGGAGCAGCCCTTCGCCGAGCGCGCCCAGCGCATCGCCCAAACTTCCGGAAATTATTTCCTCGTCGGCGTAGTGGATTGGAAACGAAATCCGGAAGGGAAGTGGCTCGCATCCAACAGCGCAGTCCTATTGAACCCGCAAGGCCAGCGCATTTTCGGCTACGACAAAATCCATCTGCTACCCTTTGGCGAATACGTTCCCCTACGCGGCTGGCTCACTTTCGCAAAAAGACTCACCGCCGACATTTCCGATTTCACTCCCGGCTCCACATACGGCGTCGCGCAAGTCCCCCAAGGAAAATTCGGCACCTTCATTTGTTACGAAGCCATATTCCCGAGCGAAGTTCGTCAGTTCACCGCCAACGGCGCGCAACTCCTGATCACCATCTCGAACGACGGCTGGTTCGGCCGCTCCTCCGCCCCCGAACAACACATGGCCATGGCTCGCGTCCGCGCCGTAGAAAACCGCCGCTGGCTCCTGCGCGACACCAACAACGGCTACACAGAATCCATAGACCCCTACGGCCGCACCGCCGCCCAACTGCCGCTCGACATCCGCGGTCAGCTAGACGCTCCCTACGATTTCCGCAGCGACCTAACCTCCTATGCCCGCTTCGGCGATTGGTTTAGCTGGCTCTGCGTAGCCGTCACCGTCGTACTGCTCGCAGTGGCGCTAATAAAGCAGCCCGCCTAAAGCACTAAAAATCCGATAGAATGGATTGCAATGGCCGAACACATCGAAGACCTGCAGCAGCGCTTCGCCGAGCTGAACAAACGCATCCAGCTCGTGCGGAGCTTTCTTTGACGCAGAATCCGCCCGCAAACAACTAGCCGAATTCGAAGCAAAAACCAGCGACCCCAATTTCTGGCAGGACCAGGAAAAAGCGCAAGCCACTCTGCAGCGGCGCAAAGCCGTCGAGGACCGGGTAAACGCCGAAGTAGCGCTCGACACCAAGAAGAGCGACATCGAAACTTACTTGGGCTTGGCGCAAGAAGAAAAAGACGACGCCCAGCGCAACTCGCTCCTCGAAGACGTCGCCCAAGAAATCGCTACGGCCGACACCTACGTCTCCGACCTCGAAACGAAAACCCTGCTCGCCGGTGAGAACGATCGCCTCAACGCCATCGTGACCGTAAAGCCCGGCGCCGGTGGCACCGAATCGCAGGACTGGGCCGAAATGCTCCTGCGCATGTACCTGCGCTGGGCCGAACAAAAGGGTTTTCGCGCTACCATCCTCGATTCCACACCCGGAGAAGAGGCCGGCATCAAATCCGCCACCGTGCAGATCGAAGGCGAAAACGCTTACGGCATGTTGTCCGGCGAAAGCGGCGTGCATCGGCTCGTCCGCATCTCGCCGTTCGATCAAGCCGCGCGCCGCCACACCTCCTTCGCCTCCGCCTTCGTCATCCCCGAAATTGACGATCGCATCGAAATCAACGTCAAGCCCGATGACCTGCGCATTGACACCTTCCGGGCCGGCGGCCACGGCGGTCAGAACGTCAACAAAGTGGAATCCGCCGTGCGCATCACGCACTTGCCGTCGGGCATCGTCGTGCAGTGCCAGAACGAACGTAGCCAGCACAAGAACCGCGAAATCGCGATGAAAGTACTGCGCTCGCAACTCTACGAACTCGAACTGGAAAAACGCCGCGACGCGCTCAACAAACTCGACGCCTCCAAACCCGAAATTAGTTTCGGCAGCCAGATCCGTTCCTACACCATGCAGCCGTATCAGCTGATCAAAGACCATCGCACCAAAGTCGAACGCGGCGACGTGCAAAAAGTTCTCGATGGCGATCTCGATCCCTTCATCCGCGCCTACCTCCTCTACCGCCGCGACTTGGCGTAGTTGCCGCTGCTTTTGAATCGGCAGCGGCCGCCTGCTTTTTTGGCGGGCGTTCTTGCCGTCGCCTCCGCAAGCACTTCCGCCGCAATTCACAACCATTCAACTCCGATTTAAGGCCTTTCAATGCAAAAGTTTGACACCCCCAAACCCCCATGCTAGCCTGACTTTTTGGGCTGAGCGTAGGCACGCGCACTTGGGGCCCCTTGAACCGCACTAACTCCGTTGGAGGATACTGTTTTGGCTCACCACGATGAAAAGTTTCTCTTCACCTCGGAATCCGTTACTGAGGGGCATCCCGATAAAATCGCCGACCAGATTTCAGACGCTGTCCTCGACGCCGTCGTCACCGACGATCCCATGGGCCGCGTCGCCTGCGAAACTCTGGTCACCACCGGCCTGGTCGTAGTCGCCGGCGAAATTACCACCACCACCTACGTTGACTTCTCCGACCTCGCCCGCGAAGTCATTCGTGACGTCGGCTACACCCGCGCCAAATTCGGCTTCGACGCGGAAACCTGCGGCGTCATCTGCACAATCCACAAACAATCTCCAGACATCGCCATGGGCGTGGATAGCGGCGGCGCCGGCGACCAGGGCTTGATGTTCGGCTATGCCTGCGACGAGACGCCCGAGCTGATGCCTATGCCGATCCAACTCGCGCACCGCCTCACGCACAAGCTCGCCGAAGTGCGCAAACAAAATGTGGTTGATTTCCTCCGCCCCGATGGAAAATCTCAGGTCACGATCGAATATATTGACGGCCGCCCCGCTCGCGTGGATACCGTGGTCATCTCCACGCAGCACAGCGACAAAGTTTCCCTCAAAGATTTGCAGCACGCCGTCCGCAAATACGTTATCGATCCTGTGTTGCCCGCCGCCATGGTGGACAAAAATACCAAGTACCACATCAATCCCACCGGCCGCTTTGTTACCGGCGGACCCATGGGCGATGCGGGCCTCACCGGCCGCAAAATTATCGTGGACACCTACGGCGGCTACAGCCGTCACGGCGGCGGCGCTCTGTCAGGCAAAGACGCCACCAAGGTTGACCGCTCCGCCTGCTACATGGCCCGCTACGTCGCGAAAAATCTAGTCGCCGCCGGACTCGCCACCAAAGTGGAAGTCCAGCTCGCCTATGCCATCGGTGTTGCCGAACCCGTTTCCGTTATGGCAGACACGTTCGGCAGCGGCACAATTCCGAATTCGCAAATCACCGAACTGATCCGCGGATTTTTCAAATTAACTCCCAAAGGCATCATCGAAACGCTCGACCTGCGCCGCCCGATCTATCGGCCGACGGCATCGTACGGCCACTTCGGCCGCACCGGCCCCGGATTCACCTGGGAGCGCACCGACAAAGCCGAAGCCATCCGCAAAGAAGCCGGCTCCCGTGGCGCCGTCGCGGTCTCCAGAAGTTAGCTAGCGCCGGCGTGCGGCCGGCTCTTTGTTCTTGAACTGGTAGGGGCGCTGCTTGCTGCGCCCGGCGTCTACCCCGACGCAGTCGGGGCGTCTCTAGAGCAAAAAAAGTTTTGCAAATATCCAGCGAACTTGAAATCTAAAGGGAGTCTCCAGTGGAAACAGCAACCACCAAACTAGCCGGCGACGTAAAGGACATCAGCCTCGCGGAAAAAGGTAAGCGCAAAATCGAATGGGCCAATCAACAAATGCCCGTCCTGCAATTAATCCGCAAGCAATTCATCAAAGACCAGCCCCTAAAAGGCATCCGGATGTCTGCCTGCCTGCACGTCACCAGCGAAACCGCGAACCTCGCCATCACCCTCCGTGACGGCGGCGCTGACCTGGTGCTGTGCGGCTCGAATCCGCTTTCCACCCAGGACGAAGTCGCCGCGTCGCTCGTGAAGGACTATGGCATCCCAACCTACGCCATCAAGGGCGAAGACAACGCCACCTACTACGCGCACATCGCAGCCGCGATTGACCATAAGCCGCAGATCACCATGGACGACGGCGCGGACCTGGTCACCCAACTCCTCACCAAGCATCCCGAGCTGGTCAAAAACGTGATTGGCGGCACAGAAGAAACTACCACCGGCGTGATCCGCCTGCGCGCTATGGCCAAGGACGGCACGCTGAAATATCCCGTCATCGCCGTCAATGACGCACTCACCAAGCATCTTTTCGACAATCGCTACGGCACAGGCCAATCCACGCTCGACGGCATCATTCGCGCCACCAATATGCTGCTCGCCGGTATGCGCGTCGTCGTCGCCGGCTATGGCTGGTGCGGACGCGGCGTCGCCATGCGCGCCAAAGGCCACGGCGCAGACGTGATCGTCACCGAGATCAATCCTACGCGCGCCCTGGAAGCCATCATGGACGGTTTCCGCGTGATGCCCATGGCGGATGCCGCCAGAATCGGCGAAATTTTCGTCACCGTCACCGGCAACAAATCCGTCATCGCGCAGGAACACTTCGAGAAAATGAACGACGGCGCTGTCATTTGTAATTCCGGCCACTTCAACGTAGAAATAGACATCGCCGCGCTGGAAAAACTAGCCAGCACCAAGAAACCAGCACGCCCCTTCGTCGACGAATACGCCATGAAAGACGGCCGAAAAATCTATCTCCTCGGCGAAGGCCGCCTCATCAACCTGGCCGCCGCTGAAGGCCACCCCGCCGTGGTAATGGATATGAGCTTCGCCAACCAGGCCCTGGCCTCCGAATACATGGTGAAAAACGCCAAGGACCTGAAGGCCCAAGTCTACTCAGTGCCGGAACCCATCGACCGCCAAATCGCCAAACTAAAACTGGAATCCATGGGCGTCCACGTCGACAAATTAACTGCCGACCAAGAACACTACCTAGCCAGCTGGTCCGAAGGCACGTAGGTATCATAGACAATCTTATCTGTGCCCGGCGCGTCAAGACGCATCGCCCGAACGCGCGCCGCCGCGGCGTGCGTTGGCTGCGCAATTCTCGTATTCGTAGCGCCGGCGTCTGGGCGGCTCTTTGCAGTTAAATTGGTAGGGCGGCGCTCGTAAATCGCTCAACAGGGCTCGGCCCGAGCTTGCCGGGGTACCGGCCCGGTAAAGCATCGAGGGATTCCAATGGCGAGGAAAAAAACGGAATTGGACAAGGCCGACGATTAACTTTCAACTCTCGGCGGTTAACTCCTTTGCCTCTCGCACTCATCCGCGCCACTCCCCTGTACTCGCAGCATCGTTTGCTTTCTCCCTGTAGTCTCTCTAGAATACGCTGATGATTTTTTTGCTCCATGACGGCCAGTACGAACCGGATGAGACCGGGAATTTCCTTCTGTCCGCCGTCCCCAGCGCCAAATTTCTATTCGATACAAATGAATGCTTCAGAGAATTTCCTATCCCCGTAACTCATTCAAAACAAACGACCGGTCCACTTTCTATTCGATGCGAATGGAAGCTTCACCACACTCCGCCACTTTGCAAGAAAATCGCAAGTAATCTGGTTCCCAAACTCGGGGCTCCCCGCGCATGATGCAGGACTGGGCCTCCTGGGCCATCGAAACGGCCAAGCTCCGCGGAGCCACCTACTCCGACGCGCGCGTGATGGACATCCGCCAGCGCGAAGTCGGCACCAAAAATGGCGAAGTCGGCACGCTTGTTGAATCCGAAACACTCGGCATTGGCATCCGCGTGATCGCCGGCGGCGCCTGGGGCTTCGCCTCTACCGATCGCCTCACGCGCGAAGGCATTCAAGCCTGCGCCGCCGAAGCCGTGGCCATCGCCAAATCGTCAGCCCTTGCCAAACGCGCTGACGTCGCGCTCGCACCCGAAAAACCGCACGTGGACACCTGGCAGAATCCGTTCCTGAAAGATCCTTTCCGCATCCCCGTCGAGCGCCAGATTGCCGTACTGCTCGCCGCGGACAAAGAAATGCTGCGTGTGAAAGGTGTCACTCTTGCCGAAGGTTCGATGTCCTTCAAGCGCATTGACCAACTTTTCGTTTCCAGCATCGGCTCGGTGATTCATCAGGTCAAAATGCATTCCGGCGCGGGTATCGTCGCCACCAGTTTTGCAGGCACCGAAATTCAGAAGCGCTCGTACCCGAATAGTTTCGGCGGCCAGCACGCTCTGCAAGGGTACGAACTAGTCGAAGCTCTCGACCTGGCGGGGAATGCCCAACGTACTGCGGAAGATTCCGTCGCGCTACACTCGGCCGCGCAATGCCCCGAGGGTAGCAAGACAATTATTCTCGGGGGTTCGCAACTCGGCCTGCAGATTCACGAATCCATCGGCCATCCCGTCGAACTCGATCGCGTCCTCGGCCAGGAAGCAAATTTCGCGGGCATGAGCTTCCTCACCGTCGAAAAATTGGGCAAATTAAAATATGGTTCGGACATCGTGAACGTCGTCGCCGATGCGCGCCTCGAGCACGGCCCGGGTCTCGGCACTTTTGCTTACGATGACGAAGGCGTCCCCGCGCAATGCACGCCGATCATCACCGACGGCCTCTTCACCGGATATCTCAGCAATCGTGAGCTGGCTTCGGCCATCGGCGAAACGCGCTCCGGCGGCACCATGCGCAGCGAATCCTGGAATCGCCTGCCCATGATTCGCATGACCAACATCAGCATCAATCCAGGCACGTGGAGTTACGACGATCTGATTGCCGATAGCGATGACGCGATTCTGATGGAGACCAATCGCTCATGGTCCATCGACGATCGCCGCTACCATTTTCAGTTTTCGACGGAGATTGGCTGGGAAGTGAAAGGCGGCAAGCTCAGTCGCATGATAAAAAATCCCAGTTACAGCGGCATCACTACCGAATTCTGGAATAGTTGCGATGCAATTTGCTCGCGCGATCACTGGACGCTCTGGGGCACGCCGAACTGCGGCAAAGGCCAGCCAATGCAAACCATGGGCACAGGCCACGGCGCGTCGCCAGCCCGTTTCCGCAATATTAAAGTGGGCGTGGCGTTTGCGAAATAGCGCGGTCGCATAAGCAATCTTGCCTGTGCGCAGTTGCAGTTGACTGGGGTAGCGGCGCACCCTAGCGCGCCACTTGCAGCCCGGCGCAGAGCTGAAAAATGAAACGAACCAGGAAAAAATCGGCAAGCAAGCGGCTGCGAAGCACTCCCGCAACCCAATCCTCGAACCATCCGAACGGCGCGCGTTTCACCTCCAGCGAACTCGAGCACATTGCCGACCGCATCATCCGCTGGAGCGACGCTGACGAAACCGAAGTAGAAATTGACGCAACGGTGGACGCGCTCACCCGCTTCGCCAACAATGCCATCCATCAAAACGTCGCCGAACACACCCTGGGCATTTCTGTCCGCGCGGTGGTGGACGGCCGCACCGCCCGCGCCGCCACCAACAAGACCGACGAAGAATCTCTCCGCCGAGTCATCGCAGCCGCGGTCAGCCTCGCGCGCAACCAACCGGAAAATCCCGACCTGCTGCCGATACTAGGCCCGCAGAAGTATCAGAAAGTCTGGAATTTCTATCGCTCCACAGTGGCCGCGACCCCGCAAGACCGCGCCCGCGCCGTGGCGCGCGTCTGCAAGATGGCGGAACACGCCGACCAGACCGCCGCGGGAATTTTCACCACCGGCTTCGTGCAGAGCGTGCTCGCAAACTCCAAAGGACTTTTTGCGCGGCACGACCACACCCGCGCGGAATTTTCCGTCACGATCCTCGAGGACGATTCTTCAGGCTGGGCCAAAGCCAACTCCGCGGACATTCTGAACATTGATCCGGATGCGCTATTCGAAAGCGCCAGCGAAAAGGCGGCAGGCTCGCGTAAGCCGCAGGAACTTGCGCCTGGGCGCTACACCGCGATCCTGGAGCCTCCCGCCGTGCTCGATCTGATGGGCTCGATTTTCTACGATTTCGCCGGCACCGGAGTTCTCGACAAACGTTCTTGCCTGAACGATCGCATGGGCAAAAAGATTTTCGGAGACAACATCACGCTGTGGGACGACGTCTACCATCCGCTGCAAATCGGCGCGCCGTGGGATGGCGAAGGCTTGCCGCGGCAGAAAGTTTTGCTGGTGGATCGCGGCATCCCCAAGAATCTGGTCTACTCGCGCGCTACGGCGAAAAAAATGAAAGCAAAACCCACCGGCCACGGCTTCACTTTGCCCAACGAATTCGGCGAAGCGCCCATGAATCTGGTATTTTCCGGCGGCGATAAATCTCTGGACGATATGATTCGCGCCACAGAGCGCGGAATTCTCGTCACGCGTCTCTGGTACATCCGCGAAGTGGATCCGTATGAAAAAGTGTTGACGGGCATGACCCGCGACGGCACGTTCCTCGTTGAAAATGGCCGCGTGGCCGGCGGCATCCGCAATTTCCGTTTCAATCAAAGCGTGATCGAAGCGCTCGCCAACGTCGAGATGCTGGGCCCCGCCGTGCGCGCCACCGGCGAAGAATCCTTCGAGATGGTAGTCCCCGCCATGAAGATCAACAATTTCCATTTCAGCGAAGTCACAAAGTTCTGACGCGCGACAAGAACTAAAATTCTAGAAGTGAGATGAGCACAATGAGCAGATTGATTCTGCGTTCTCAAAGGCTAGGGATGACGATCAATGAGATGCGGGAATTACTTGGTGAATTGCAGGCTGGTGATGGCGCGCGAAATCACGTTCTCCTGAATCTGGACCAAATCGGTTTCCGCAAGCGTCATCCCGAAAATTGTGTACACGCGCGCGCCGTGCGGAATGTAAACCACAATGCCGGACCAATCGCGCGCGTCCACGCTGCCGCGAAAATGCCGCTCCGTCGCCGAGACTCCCGAGATCATGACTTGCTGTTCGCCCAGCGGCCGGAAATTATCCATGATGCTATGCAGACGCTGTTCCGTCGCGGCGATGTCGTTCGCCAGCGATTTCCCGTTCGGTTCCTGTCCAATCAATAGATACGTATTCTGATCGTCCGTTCCCAGCGCCGTAATCGATCCTGGCAAAATCGTCCGCGCTCCCTCAATTAATTTCCACGTCGGCGGTTTGTACATCCGAAAACCGTAGGTGTCGTTCGTGTAGAGGTTGCCGCTAATTTCCTCGCGCATCGGCTCAGGCGTAGCCGTTGTAGCAGCAGCTGGCGCGTTCGTTGCCGTTGCCCCAGGCTGCGCGGGATCCTTCCCTGGCGTCGTCGCGGGATCCACGTGCGGATACTCGACGCCAGAGTTGTCCGCGGAAGTTCCAGATTGCGCCTCCGAGGTTCTAGCTTGCGTCGTCGTCGCGGGCGGCGCGGAAGCATGCTGGACCTTCTCTGGTTTCGGCGCTGGCGAAGCAGCCGCGGCGACAGGAGTTTTGGCCGCCGCAGGCTCCGGCTTTTTCACCGCGCCTGCATCGGACTTATTTGCGTTCGCGGGCTCAGGCTTCTTCGCGCTGTCAGATTCCAGTTGTTTCGCCTCGCCCGTGACTGTGATGGAGACGACCTGATCTTTCTGCACCACGGCGTATCCGTAGCTGGTCTTCACCTTGAAGGAATTGTCCTCGAAGCCGACGATGGTGCCGTTGATCTTCGAGCCGTCCTTGAGCTTGATCTCGTCCGCGCGCGCTGATGCAGCGAGCGGCAGAAAGGCGAGCGCGGCGAGGCCGGCGACGGATGCGATCCTTCGATGCATGCGTTCGAGTATCGCGCTGGAGCCGGCGTGCGGCAAGCGCGCGCGTGACGTGGTTGCTTGGTTAGTCAGCAAGAGCTGCTGCTTTCGCGCGGTGCTTCCAACCAGGTGATTGCTGGAGCGGAATTGAGCGGCTAGCGCGTGCGTTTACGTTTGTGCGCGGGCTTCGCTGGGGGGCGCGATTCGACTTCGGCTTGCGGTACAGAGTGAATGGCGCGAAGTTCGCGCTGCAGCAGCGCGAATTCGGATTCGAGGGCGCGCAATCCTGCGGCTGCTTCGCGCAGGCTGTCCGTGCGGCCGAGCGCCTCCAGATTGCGCGCGGCGGCGACGGCTTTCGGTGCGCCAAATATTGCGAGCGAGCCTTTCAGCAGATGGGCGGCGCTGGCCAGTTCCGCAGCGTTCTTGTTCGCGACCGCAGCCCGGATGCGCGACAGCGCTTTGGGAGCGTCGGCGAGAAACGCGGCGGCGAGCGAACGGATCAGTTTGTCATTTCCGCCTGTGGTGCGGCGTAAGTGGCTGACGACATCCTCCGAGTCGGCCGGCGAATTTCCCGGAGCATCCGCGGCGGAACTCGCGCTCGCGCGGCGCTGCGCTGCAGACGTCGCGGCCGCGACGTTATGATCTGCTTCGCGCCCAGAATCCGCAGCACCCGGATGAACGTTCTGCGCCGCCGCTTCGACGGCTTGGTACAGCGTCTTCACCTCTACGGGTTTTGCCAGGGATGCGTCCATTCCCGCCTCGCGGAAACGGTGTTCGTCGTCTTGGGTTGCGTGCCCGGAAATGCCGATGATGAACTGGTGTTTTCCAGTGCCCGCTTCGCGCCGGCGGATCGCGGCGGTCGTTTGCCGTCCGGTTATGCCGGGCATTTCCTCGTCGAGCAGCACGACATCAAAGTCCTGCTTTTCCAGCGCTGCCAGAGCTTGGCGGCCGTCGGCTACGCCTTCGGCGACGTGCCCGCGCTTCTTCAGTAACTCTATGATCAGATCGCGATTGAGTTCGGTATCCTCCGCGACCAGAATGCGCAGCGATTTTTCGGCCTTCTTATTTGTGTGCGGTTTTTCTTTGTCCACGGATTTCCCTCGCGCCGCTGCGGTTGTATTGCCCGCCGCGGTTTGCGCGGCGCGCGGCAAGCGGAACCAGAATCGCGAGCCGCCGGGCTCGCGCGTTTCCGCGCCAATGGCTCCGCCCCAGCGCTCGACGGTGATCTTGCAGAAATAAAGTCCCAGGCCGGCTTTGCCAGCGTGTGACTTGCCCTTGGAAAAAAGCGCGAATAGTTGATCAGGACGCCGGTCGGGAGGCAAGCCCGGGCCTTCATCATCCACGAACCCGAACACGAAGCCATCTTGATCTTGCAAGCCGATGGTAACCGAAGTCCCTTTGGGCGCGTAACGCATCGCGTTTTCCAGCAAATTGCCGAAGATGCGGTCTATACGCGAAGCGTCGCCGACCACGCGCCAGCCGCGGGGCCCAGCCGCATGCCGCCCCAAGACCAGGCGAATGTGCCGCTCGCGAAAGGTGGGAGAAAATTCCTCGAGCGCTTGTTTGGCGCAGGCGAGCAGGTCTGGAGCTTCGTAGGCGCCGCTTTCGCGAGCTTGCTGCGCGGCGAGATCGCTGGAAAAAGCTTCCAGAATTCCACGAATCATCAGCTCCTGGCGCCGCGATTCGCGTTCGCCGGCTTTCACGTATTGGCGCAGCGCGCCAGGGAGGTTTCCGTCACCGAGGAGATGGAACACTCCGTTCATGGCGCTGAGTGGCTGCGTGAGATCATGCACGATGCAGTGCAACAAGATTTCCTTCTTCTGAATTTCTTTCAGGAGTTTTTCGTGTTCGAGAAGGGAATTGCGCGCGGTCTGGAACCATTGCTGTTGTTGGCCAAATGATTCCGAGAGGTTTTGAATCAGCAGAACGGGTTTTCCGTCGAGCGAGCGGGCGGAAGCTTCCAGAGGAATTTCTTTGCCATCCACGCCACGTTCGATCCAATTGCCGGAATTGACCGAGCCCGCTGAATGCGCGCGCCAGAATTCTTGAGCGTCCACCAGGAAATTCTCAAGGAAGGGTGACTTTTCGGCCAAGCCGATCAGCTGGTCGCGCTTTGGTTGCGCGCCCCACAGCGTGGCGCACCAGTCGGGCCATTCGCCGAGCAGGCGGAAATCGCCGTCGCCGAGGTATTCGAACAGGGCGTATCCCTGGCTGGCGAGAAAGGATTCGAAGATGGAATTCGCGGGCATTATTGAGCCCGCATCAATTGCGCGAGACGCAGAAAAGCTTTCTCGACAGCGTCGCCGGTTTTCGCGCTGGTATGCGCGATGGTCCAATCCGCTGCAATCAGCTGCGTTTCCTGAGCCTGCTCGATTTCCCATTGATCGGAGAGGTCGAATTTATTTAGCGCGAGCACTGCGGGAACTTTTCCGATTTCGCTGACAACCCGATCATTGAGCGCCAGCGCATCGTCCAGAGTTTGGCGGCGCGTGCCGTCCACGACGAGCACATAGCCGTGCATCCCGCGCAGATAGGACATGCGCATTTTCTGAAACGCGTCTTCGCCGTAGATATCCCAGAGGACCAGAGTAAGGTCTTCGCCACTCACGTTAACCACTTTCTTATCAACTTTCACTCCGATGCTGGTGTGATATTGCTCGTCGAACATATTTTTGACAAAGCGCCGCAGCAAACTGGATTTTCCAACGGAGAAGGAGCCGAGCATGCAGATTTTTTTCTGGAGCATCCCGATGTCTCGCTCAGTTGACGGGAGCAGCGCCGGCGATTCCCGCGGCGAGCAGGGGAGAAAGTGTGATCCGGAAAGTGACGCTGCGATTGAGGCGCCGGCCTTCTTCGGTGCCTTCATCGCGCAGAGGCTGCGAAGTGCCGACGCCGCGCGGAAGCAGCGTGGCGGACTTGATGCCGTTGCGCAGCAGCGCGGCGCGAATTTGATCGGCGCGCTGGCGGCTGAGCGGAAGATTGGAGGCCTCGACGCCCGTGATATCGGTGTGGCCAACCAATTCGACCGTCACGGACTGGCGCAGCGGCGCGGCTTGCGCCACGAGATCGCGAATATTTTGTTCGGCCTGCGCGAGATTGGTTTCCTGGCCGGCCTCCAACTCGGCGCGGCCCAGAGGGAAGAGCAGAGTCGTGGATTGCAGCGTGTTTTTCAGCGCATTCAATTCCTGTAAATTCGAATTCTGCAAATGAGATTCGTCGAGGCGGTTGATGCCCGCGATCCAGGGAGCTTTTTCCTCAAGTTGCGCGATCCAATTCTGCGGGGCGCTGCCTTCGGGAATCAGTTCGCCGTCTTTTGCGGTGAGTTTGACGCCCGCGGGCGGGTGTAACAACACTGTGGCGCGGCGCGCGACGATCGCGTCATCCAGTGAATAGTAGGGCGCGAATTGCAGGTCCGCTTGTTCGGGGTCGAGGCCGGCTTGAGAGATTAATTTCCTGGGATCTTCCGAGAGAGGATCGCGGAAACCCTGGATGTGTACGGTGCGCCCGTCCCTGGTGTGGGAAACCACGACGATCCCGGGTTGATTGCGCATGGCGGAGAGAAATCGCGACCATTCGATCAGCAAGTATGTGGAGTAGCCGGCCCAACCGAGCAACAGCACCGCGGCGATCGCGCCTGCCACCATGGCGGCGCGCGGCCTGCGCATTTCCGGCGGCTTTTCGCGATACTGCGTTTCCAGCAGGCGCGCGATTTGCGGTTCAGCGGCGCGGAACGGGCCCGGATCGCCCGTGAAATGGGCCAGCGCGGAACTGTAGTGGCGCTGGATTTCTTCCAGAGTTTCGTTCATCGCCAGATTGTAGGCTTCGGGAGCGTGGCCGCGAATTGCCGCAGCGATGACGGCGTTTGGTCCACTGACGACCCGAATCTGCAATTCGTCGAAAGTCATGTTGCCGAGATTTTCCGTTGTCCCAGGCTGAAAGGAATCGCGCGCGAACTGCTGAATCGCGGAAAGCAGGCCGGCGACCATGTCGGCGTCCTGCGCTGGAGCAGACGGAGCGACGACATGATTCAGCACCAGTCCGGTTTCGCGATGAATCAGGAAAACCTGTTCGACGCGATAGAGCAAGCTGTGCATCATTACAATTTCGGCGAAAGGTTTTCCGGTACGGAAGGCTTCGATGCGCCATTTCATTCCGCGCCAGGAGAGGCTGTGCTCCAGAGCTTCATTGAAAGATTCCAGCATGCCGCGCAGAGTTTCGGCGATGGATTTGCGGATGGCGGGGCCCATGACGGGGAAAAGCGCGTCGGCGAGAACGTGCGGATCGCGGCGCACGGATTCGCGCAGCGTTTCCTGAATGGTGGGAGCGAGGGCGGCAGCCAGGGCCAGGTCGTCGCCCTTTTCGCGGCGCATCTGTATGGCCTCGGCGACGACGACGCTGACGTCTTCCGTGCGTTTTTCCAGGTTATCGAGGCGGTCTTGGATCGACGCGATGCCTTCCTGCTCGGGCGCGACGATCAAGTGGCGCAACTCTTCGTACGCGTGGTTGTTGTCCGTCGGTTTTTCCTGGGCCTGCGCCTCGAAGGCGCGGCGTTGCGCTTGCTCGGGCATAGTGGGAGGGTGAAGGTCTCGGCGGCGGGTTCACGATCTGACTTGCTGAATCCGCGCGTTACCGATCGACTCGCCGGGTATTCTTCCGCAAGTCTCCGGCTACTCTCCGGGCAGCTCGAATTTATTCTTGAGCCGCAGCGAGAATTCGTTGAACAAGTCGGCCAGGCCGGCGCGGTCGGTTTTTTCGTCGCGCAAAACTTCGACTTCGCGATTCAGGGCCGCGGTGGAATCGCGGCGCAGCTTATCGATTTCGGCGGAGACCGCTTTGGAGTGTTCCAGCAGCTTGGCGCGCAGTTCGGCGTGGCCGTCGGACATCTGGTCCTCGAGCTGCGAGAGTTTCTTCTCGACGATCTTCCCGGTGTCCTTCATTTCGCGCGCGATTTCTTTGAGGCCTTCGGAGCGCTCGGACTTTTCAGCCTTGATGCGTGACCCCAGGGAATCAGTCTCTTCTTTGATGTAGCTGCTGAGGGTGTCCAGGCGCTTGGTCATGTCCTCGCGCAGGGTCTCGACGGCTTTGATGACGGTCTCTTCCAGGCGGACGAAGCGCTTCTCATAATCGCGCATCTGCGAGCCGAACAAGATGTCGCGGATCTTATCCACATTGGCGCCTTCTGCGTTTTCCTTGGAGTTTGAATTGTGCATTTTTGCGTCCGCCGGGGATGCCATTTTCCTACCTCTCCTTTGCATGCCCTTACTGCGATGCCGGGGGGACCGTCGCGACGAAGGGCGGGGCATGGGCGGACATTACTACGAATAGACGCGTGCCGCAATATAGAGGTGGTTAACCGAAGGCGAAGGGCGAGTAGTAGAAGTTCTAGGACCGGGGCGTGTAACAAAATGAGATTTTGGCGCAGCGGATGGGGTGCGCCAAACAGAAAATCGAACAGAGGTCTGTCGCTGCGCTCTAGCGGTCCAGGAAGCCGCGGAGGCGGGCGTATCCTGCGCGGCTTACGGGCAGCTGGGTGCCGCTCGCCAGGACCGCGATGTGGCTGTCTTTGCCGTACGGCTCGACCTTGGCTACTCGTTCCAGGTTGACGATGTAGGACCGGTGGATGCGCATGAATCGCTGCGGGTCGAGGGCGGACTCCAGGCTGGAAATGGTTTGCTGCTTCAGATGCTTTTTGCCTTCGGCGGCCAACGCGACGTAATCGTCCTGAGCTTCGGCGTATTCGAGTTTGGCGACGGGAATTATGAAGACGCGAGTGCCATCGCGCACGGCGATCCGGTCGAGAAATTGTGCGGGCGGACGCGCGGCGACGGCGAGATCGGTTGCAGAAGGAATGGGCTCCGCTGCTTTGCCTGCGAGGCGTTCTTTGGCGCGTTTAAGCGACGCCTCGAATCGGTCGGCGCCGAAGGGCTTCAGAAGGTAGTCGACGGCGTGAACTTCGAAGGCTTTGATGGCGTAGCTATCGTAGGCGGTGACGAAGACGACGGCGGTATCGTTGCCAATCAATTCCAAAACCTCAAAGCCATCGAGCTTGGGCATCTGGATGTCGAGAAACATGAGGTCGGGTTTCTGTTCGGTGACAATTTTGACGGCTTCGAAACCGTTGGCGCACTCGGCGATCAATTCGATTTCGGGGTGCGCAGCGACGAATTCGCGCAGGACCTGGCGGGCGAGTTCCTCATCGTCCACAATGACCGCTCGAATTTTCGGCGTAGTTGCGGAAGTCATGCCGGTTGCGCCTCGCTTTCTGTGGGCAGAGTCAATGCCACGCGGTATCGATCGCCTTCGGTTTTTACGGCGAAGCTGGCTTGGTTGCCGTAGCGCGCTTGCAGACGCTGACGGACGTTTACCAGGCCTACGCCGCTTTTACGTCGGGGCGGAGCATCGGGATCGAAACTGTTTTCCACCGTGATGGTTAGAGTGCCGTCTTGCGCATGGACGTCTAGGTGGATCCAGCCACCTTCGACGAGATTGGCGATGCCGTGCACGACGGCGTTCTCGACCAGTGGTTGCAGGAGCAGCGGCGGCACCGGAACGTGCAGAGCGGATTCATCAATATTCTCTTCCATTCGGATGCGGGCGCCGAAGCGCACTTTTTCGACCGCCAGAAAAGCGCGGATGAGGGAGAGCTCTTCTTCAAGCGGTATCGCAGCTTTTTCTCCGAGGCCTAGCGTGCGCCGTAAGAAATCTCCTAGGAGGATGCACATTTCGCGGGCTTTGGATGCGTCCGAACTGGTGAGCGCGCTGATGGAATTCAGGCTGTTGAAAAGGAAGTGCGGATTTACTTGAGCTTTCAGGGCGCGAAGTTCAGCATCGCGAGCCAGGACGCTGGCTTTCATGACGCGGGCTTCGGCGTCGCGTGACGCTTCCACGGCGATGATTACGTAATACAGAGTTACCCAGAGCAGATAGAGCAACAGGCCGGTGACGATTACCAGCGGAACTTCCGGGCGAAAACGCGCGGATAATCCTTCGAACGAGTGCATTTTGGAGAGGGTACTGGCCAGGCTCTCTGCCGCGACCGCCCAAATGATGCTGGCGACCAGGGCGGCGGTGAGATGAGTGGCAATCAGGCGGCCCAGGCCGTATTTTTCCAGCGGGTTTCCGCGGCAGGAATACCAGGAAGTGAGGCAGAGAAACGCGTACAGGAGGCAGAGCGGCACGGAGAGGGAGATTGCTTCGTGCGCGCTGATTTCGTGTGAGACGGTGAGCAGATAGGCCAGCAGACCGGCGATGGGAATCCATGCGAGGAGGTAAATGATGACGCGGCGCAGTTGACTGAGTATGGGATGCATGATCGCAGGTTAATTCTTTACGACGATTCCGCCCATCAGGCTGGCGCCTTTCATGATTAAACGCTTTTGCGGCGTGCCGGCGACGCCGGGCGTTTGCTGATCGGTTTCGTCAACGAACGCGCCAAACAAACTGATGCCCTCCATGGACACCAGCCAGGATTCAGGAACCTTGATTTCGCCGCCGCCCATGACCGACATGGCTTCGATGGTGGCGGAGTCGCCTTCCATCTCCGCCTGTCGGAGATCAATTTGAAAGCCGCCCATGAAAGACAAGACTCTGCCGCCTTTGAATTTCTTGCTGGTGATGCGGCGTTTGAAGCCTCCGAGAATTGCGATGCCGTTGAAATCGTCCTCCGGGGAGCCGGCGCGGCTCCAGCGATTGAAAATCTCCGGCCAGTGAGAATTTGTGCTGCCATCGGGACGGACACGCGGGCCGGCGGCTTGCCAGATCATCATTACGCCGATAGCGATGACGACCAGTGGCCAGACGGTATTGAAGTGGACGTGTGCGACACCGAGATTTTCAAGAACAAGCAGAATGCCAGAGGCCAGCAGAATGCCGCCGAACAGGCCCCGCCCCCCGTGGCCGCGACAATCAACGACCATTGTGCTACCGGCGGCGATCATAACCACCGGCCAGAAATAACTTAAGACGCGGTCGGCGTTGATCAGGCCTTGTTGATCGAGCAGGAGCACAACTCCGGCGGCGACGATCAGCGCGCCGAAAATGAAGCTCCAGCTGTAGGAGCGGTTGCTTCCCATGGTTGTTAACCCCTCCGGGATGCGGAGAAGCGATTTTCCTGTGTTGCGAGCAAGATTGCCAGACCCAGGCCCACCAGGATCAGTGGCCAGTAACGCAGCACCTCTCCCGCACTGGGGAAATTCAGGCGCATGGAGAGGATATTCCAAATGTCGGCGAGCATCATGGAAAAGAGCCAGCCGTTGTCCAAGCGAAGATGGCCGTAGCCGAGTTCGCCGAGTTGAAAAACGACGCCCAGCAGGATCAACAAGGCCGCGCCTGCAACAGGGATTCGCGCGCTGGAAAATAGGGAAGTCACGGGCGACTGGCCATTTGTGCTGGTCATGTTCTGTTCTCCGATTCGAAGTGCGTTGCCGTTCATGAGGCGAGAGTAGAGGACGGCGGCAGAGGCGTCTTGTGTTAATCGGCGAATGGCGGGTGGAAATCGGTGAACGGCGGATCTGGGAGGTGGACGCGGAAATCTGCCACCGAGGCCAGAGCCACAAACAGAACCGCAGTCCAGGAGGCAGAAAACCGCAAGAGCACCGCTCGGCAACACGCGGGGACGAGCGCTCGCTCCTTCAAGATCGCTATTGCGAAGGTTGCACGACTACGACAGGGTCATGCCGATCCAGAAGGCGGCGGTCAGGATGCCTGTCAGCAGGAGCATCAGACGCAGACGTTTCTTGCGCACGGCTACGATGATTACGCCCATGGCACAGAGCAGGAAGCCGAACTCGGGCCAAAACATGGCTGAGTTAAATGTGTTGTTCGAAGCGTTCGCTGGATCCTGAAGCCAGAACGACGCGAACGAAGTGGCGGCGGTGAGCGATGCGGCGACGCAACCCGCGAGCGCCAGGCCTTTGGCCCACTCCGGAACGACCCAGTCTTTTTTCGTGTCGCGCCAGTCCAGCCACGTTTGCGCGACCACCAAAGCTGCGACCATCAGAACGAACAGCGCCACGTCCCCCCTCCCCAAGCGCGCATCGCTCTGGCTCCTTCAAAACTTCCCGGCGACGGAGGCGGCTCGCTCTGCGGAGCGAAAATTCCGTTGCTGGACCTGGAGCCCAAACGATACGAGGGCCGTTGCTGCCGAATCACACCCTCAGTGCGCAGCCGCTTTTGCTTGTAGCGGCTTTGCTGCTTCGACAGACCCCGTTGCTTTCACCCTTCTGCATTGCTCTACTTGTACTGCCAGTTCTTCCCGCGCCAAGCGTCTTCGCGTGGCCCGAGCTACGATGTTGCCCTTCGCTGACATTCCCAAATCTCCTGTAGCGATTCCGGAAAACTCTCCCGGCATGGCTGCGGCGAGTTCGCCGCTGAGCCTACGACGGATTGAACTCGTTCGTCAAAATCATTCTTTCGCTCAGAATGCGCGCTTGCGTGTAGCGCGCTGCAGCTTCCTCGGTCGACCCGGCGGGAAGCTCGTGCAAGATGCGCTTGAGTTCCTCGTCGAACAGGTGCGTCACGAATTCGGGCGCGTGCACGACGGGGTCGCCTTGCTCGTCGACGACGCGGGTGACGTCGCGATGGCGCATCCGCTGCGCGATCATCAGGCGATAGATGCGGTCGGTCGCCAAGTCTTCCATGTAGCCGTCGAGCAGGCTGGCGCCGCGGCCGCTGAGGACACCTTGGCGATAGCGAATTACGGTGCGCACTGCGGCGCGCGTGCCGGTCACGGTGTGTTGGCCGACGCCTGCGGGAACAGGTCGCAGGTCCGGGTGTGTTTCGTGGTTCGCCGGGCGCGCTTGCAATTGATTGGGAGCAGGGAACTGGCGCACGGCGATCTCATTCTGATCGGGATGGCCGGTCCAGGCGCCGTCCATCAGGGACGTGGCTTCGTTCCTTTTATCTTTTTCCAAGATGGCCAGCGCGCGGGCGTTCAGTTCGGCGTCTTCGCGGCTGGGATAGAGCGCGGTCATGCCGCCGATGGCGAGCATGCCGTGTTTGTGGCAGATCTCAGGGATGGTGGTGCGCAAATTTTGGAAGAATGGGACGTCGTGCGGGATGGTGTTGCGATCGGGCAGCACCCAATTGGGATCGTGCAGGTTGAAGTGGATGAGGCTGGCCATGTAATCCCAGCGGCCCAGGTTGAGCGCGAGCAGGTGGTCGCGCAGATTGTAGGCGAATTCTTCCATTTGATATCCAAGCGGATGCGATTCCACCAGGGCCATACACTTGATGTAGTCCTGCGGCCAGCCTTTGGCACGGGCAATCGAGCGGAACAGATCGCGCCACCACAGCGCTTCCTCGGCGGATTCAGATTTCGGAATGTAGAAGGTGAGCGGGTGATTCAGTTCTTCGGGCTTCACCTGGAAGGCGATCAGCGCAACGTCGAACACGGACGCAGGCAGCATTTCGCCATTGAGGACGCGAGCTTGGCGGATGTGCAAGCCGCGCGGGCGGAGCGAGATCACAGTGTTGCTGAGTTTGATGGCGACGGTGCGGTCGCGCTTGCGATCGAAGTAGCTGAGCTTCCCGCGCAGCGCCGCCAGAATATTGGTGATGCCTTGGGTCAGGTGCGGCCAAGAATTGGCCATGGAATCTTCGAGGTCGAGCATTACGCCCGGAGCGCCCGAGTTCAGCATTTTCACGACCAGCTCGGCGTCATCGGCCGGGCCGGTCATTTGATTTCGCTGGTCCAGGCACCATGCGGGTAGTTCGATTTGCCAGGCATCTGAGGTGGCGCGGGAAGATGGCAAATAGTCCGGGAGTTGGCCCGTGTGAGACGCCTCGAGCGTTGCAGCGCGGCGGCCGATCAGATCCCGCTGGCGCGGCGTGAAGGCGCGATGGAAGGGCAACAAGAACTCAATGAAGCCAGCAGGAAGGTCGCGTGCGGGGTCAAAGCCGCTGGGTGCGGTGTTGACTGCTTGAACGGGCTCGAGATCGGCGCTCAATTCGGTTCTGGTGCTTGCCATAGATGCGAAATCTGCTCCTTATGATTCGCGCTGGCGCGAATTGTGTGCAGCCAATTGCGGAGGCGGCTTTTAACGCGAAGCTGAGATCGCGGCTGCGTCCTGTATGCTGAAGGGATCGGGCCACGCGCTGAGAAGGCGAAGAGGAAGGGGCAATCAGACTTCCAAAGGGGCGCCGTGCGAGGGAATCGAGAGGGACGACCTAAGTAATTACAGCGATTAGGGATAGTTAGGGCTTCCAGGTTCCGGACTGCCTAGCGCGCCAGAATGCCGGCAGTTTCATCGCGAAGTTTTGCCCGCTGGTCAACACATTGTCCAATTTAGGAAACGGTTTGCGTACTCTAAAGTATGTATCGCGACCGAAAAATGTGTACTCCAGCGGACGAAGCCACCGGGTTTTGCTCCCTTTGTGCCATGGCCTTGGATCCTGCCGGGGGCAGGTTCTCAGGATGAAGTGAGGCCACGGGCTTCTAAAACTTTCGAGTGGCTTTGGGGTGCAACTTCCATCACTTGCGGGAATACCAGAGAGCCGTGGCGTCGGGGTTCTCTGCTAGGATAGCCGTGCTTATGCGAAAACCTTGGGTAATCGCGCATCGCGGGGCTTCAGGCCACGCACCGGAAAATACGCTGGCGGCGTTCGAGCGCGCCGTGCAGCTGGGCGCGGGATTCATCGAGACGGATCTCCATCTCACGCGGGATGCGCGGTTCGTCGCAATCCACGACTCGACGCTCGAGCGGACTACCAATGGACGCGGGAACGTCCACGACTACACGCTGGCGGAACTGCGCCAGTTGGACGCGGGGATGTGGTTCGACCGGGAATTCATGGGGCAGCGCATACCGACGCTGGAAGAAGTGCTGCACTTCGGGAAAGAGCACGACGTGATTTTTTATCTGGAAGTGAAATATGACGCGGCCTGGGGAATGCACCACTCTCTGGTGGCGGAACTGCATAAATCGCAGAGCACTGCACGCTCGATCGTGATTGCGTTCGACCAGTCCACGCTTACGGCGCTGCGTCTGGTAGATTCCACGATGATGATGGGGTTGCTGGTGGATGAGCCGACTGCGGACTTTGCGCAGGTAGCCATCGAACTGGGCGTGCGGCAGCTTTGTCCGAAGGCAAATCTGGTGACGCCGAAATTGGTGGAGGATGCGCACCGGTTGGATTTGCAGGTGGCGACCTGGACCGCGGATGATCCGGAAGTGATGCGGGCGGTAGCGGCGGCGGGCGTGGATGGGATCATGAGCAATTTTCCCGATCGGTTGCAGACAGTTCTCGCAGAGACCTAAAATCGCCCGGCACGCAAATTTTGGGGTAGCGGCGCTGCTTGTGAAGCGCGCTGCAGCGCACTTCATCCTTCGATCCCGCGGCGCCGGATCGAAGGACCGCGCCCGAGCTTGCCCGGGCGTTCCCTTTCCACGGCGCCATCTGATTTCTCGCTTGCTGTCCGCGAACCAGGATGGAGAGTACGATACGCGAGTCAGGAGAACGTCGTTCCGGAGAGCCCTATCGAGCGAGCTGTGCGAAGAGAGCGGCGAATTGGGGTAGGGATAGTTGTTCGGCGCGGGCGTCGGGGCGGAGGGCGGTTACGCCAAGCGCTTCGTGGATTTTCTTGTCGGTAGAGATGGCCAGCAGGTTGTTGCGCAGGGTTTTGCGTTTTTGGCTGAAGCAGGTCTGCACGAATCCTAGAAAATTCCTTTCTTCGGATGTTCCCACGATGTTGAGGTTCGCTTGTGCGCCCGGCAGAGTCATGCTTAGCAGTGCGGATTTTACTTTTGGCGGCGGGCGAAATGCGCCGGGGGGAAGGCGCAGCGCGATTCTGGGTTGGGCGTAAAACTGGCAGACCGCGGAAAGGTAGCCGTAGTCGCGCACGTCGGGATGCGCGGCGATGCGCTCGGCTACTTCTAATTGAACGACGATGTGGATGGATGCTATTTGGGTGGCCCAGCGGAACAGGTGATGCAGGATCGGCGAGGTGATGTAGTAGGGGAGATTTCCGTAGACGTGAATTGTACTGGTGGCTAGGTCGCCGATGTTGGTCGCGAGGACGTCGGCGGTGACGATTTCTAATCCGGGCCATTGCGCGGTGTCGTTGTCGCGGGCGGCGCGCAGGCCTTCGGCTAGTCTTTGGTCTGTTTCGATGGCGATGATGCGGCGCCCTTCGCCTACCAGGAGCTGGGTCATTTCGCCGTGGCCTGGGCCGATTTCGATCCAGGTTTGGTTGGCGGCAAGCGGCAGAGTGGCGAGGATGCGTTTGCGCCATCCGAGATCGTGCAGGAAGTGCTGTCCTAGACGTTGGCGTGACATGAGTGTGCGGTGCGAGTGTAGCAACGCGGCGAGAAAAACTAAAACGAACGCGCGCAGCTGAAGTTGGCCGCTGACCCTGCGATCTCCCGCGCTGCGCTCTCAGGATGAATCGCCTTGCAGTGCGATCCACAAGCAGAGCCCCAGCCAACCAAAATTAAAATCGCGCCGCAGCGCGGCAAAAACCGGTACCGAACCTGTCCGTCGCAATCCGTGCAGTTTTTTCTCGATTTCGGCCAGCGAGTCTTGGTTCTGGACCAAGTCCGTTCTATCGCACAGCTGTTTTCGCCGCGCTTTCACCCAACATTCGAATGGAAACTAAAATAGGAAACCGTGTCCTGAATCGCGAAATCCGAAAGCCAATGCAACTCACTGAAAATAAACAACGGCGATGCGCATCAAGCGCTATTTTTGTCGCCTTTTTTGCGATTAGCAAGGCAAACGCGCACACTCAGCAGAGCGCGTCGCGGGCGCTACCAAGTCAAACGAGGGAGACAGGCAGGATTGCTTGGCTGCGGCGGCGTGCCTTTGCCACGACGGCTTATCAGCTGCGAGCTTGACGAAGCTGCGGCGTTCCGATACCGTTTGCGTTTCTGCTGACTGCTTATGAAAATTTTGTTCATTGCGTCGGAAGGTTTGCCTTACTCGAAGACTGGCGGCTTGGCGGACGTGGTGGGCGCGTTGCCCAAGGCGCTGGCGGAGATGGGGCACGAAGTGGCGGTGCTGTTGCCGCGCTACCGCGGCAATAAAATCACTTCGATACTGGTTTCCAGTGTGACGGTGACGCTGGGCGACAGGTTGCGCTTTCCCGCGATCGGTGAAGGCCCGGCGGTCGCAGGGGTGCGTTATTTTTTCGTGGACGACCGCGGATTTTTCGATCGCGAGCAGCTGTACGGCGAGAAGGGCGCGGACTATCCGGACAATGCCGAGCGCTTCACGGATTTTTCGCGTGTGGCGATCGAGTTCATGAAGCGCGTGTGGCTGCCGGACGTGATTCACTGCCACGACTGGCAGACGGCGCTGGTGCCGGTGCTGCTGCGCACGCAGCACTCGGAAGATCCCGTGGTGCGCGGGTTGCCGGTGGTATTCACGATTCACAATATCGGTTACCAGGGAATTTTTTCGCAGACGGTGATGCGCATCATCGGCCTGCCGGACACCTTTTTCACGATGGACCGCCTGGAATTTTACGGCCGCGTCAATTTTCTGAAGGGCGGGCTGCTGTATGCGGATTACCTAACGACGGTGAGCCGCCGCTACGCGCAGGAAATTCAGACGCCGGAATTTGGTACTGGTCTGGAAGGAGTGATACGGGGACGCGCGGACCGGCTGATCGGCATTTTAAACGGCGTGGATTATTCGGTTTGGAGTCCGGAGGTGGACACCTTCATCGCGCAGAATTATTCAGTGCACAATCTGGAGGCGAAGAAGGCCGACAAGAAAGATTTGCTGCAGCAGTTCAAGCTGCCCGCGGACAAGCCGGAATGGCTGGAGCGGCCGGTGGTGGGCATCGTGTCGCGCTTCGCGGATCAGAAAGGGTTCGATCTGATCGCGCGGATTGCGGGCGATTTGATGAAGGAAAATCTGACGCTGGTGGCGCTGGGCACGGGCCAGCCTGAATACGAAAAGCTCTTCAAGGATATGGCGGAGAAATATCCGGGGCGGGTAGGCGTGAAGATCGGGTACGACAATCCACTAGCGCACAAGATTGAGGCGGGGGCGGATATTTTCCTTATGCCGTCGCGCTACGAGCCATGCGGCTTGAACCAGATATACAGCTTGCGCTATGGTACGGTGCCGGTTGTGAGGGCGACGGGCGGGCTGGATGACACCGTGCAGAACTATGACGCCAAGACGCATCACGGGACAGGGTTTAAGTTCGATGCCTACGACGGGCGCGCGCTGCTGGACTCGCTGCGCGCGGCACTGAAATTGCAGCGTGATACGAAGGCGTGGCAGATTTTGCAGAAGAACGGCATGGCGAAGGATTTTTCCTGGAAGGCTTCGGCAGCGGCTTATGTCACACTGTATGAAGCAGCTAAGAGGGCACGAATCCCGCGAGTCGCTGGGACATCTAAAGGATAGCGCTGGAAACGATTCCTGGAGGTTATCGGGGGGCGTAGTGCGGCGCTACAAGGGACAATAAGGGACAACATGTCAGAAAACATCCAAGCGGTGAATGATGCAAGCTTTGAAGCCGACGTGGTGGAAGCCAGCAAGACCCAGCCGGTGATGGTGGATTTCTGGGCGGATT
>DATNLN010000162.1:0-23218 GCA_035602855.1 Candidatus Acidiferrales bacterium | reverse complement strand
ATTCCGCAACCAGTTGGGCGATCAATTCGTGAATTTCACGCAGGCGGGCGGCAAAGGTGGCGCGCGCGGGAAGTTTCAGCGCGCCGAAACGCAGCAAGTGCGGCGCGGAGCCGATGAATTCGACTACACCATAGCCAGTGGCGCCGGCTACGGCTGGATCAACGCCCAGCACGCGGAGGCGGGTGGTCTTCTTTACGGAGTTCATGGACGCGTTGCTGGGAGCCTGGTGGATCATCGGAGTCCGCACAAGTGTAGTGCGCGAGGGATGCGGAGTGTAGTGTTTTTTCAGGGTAAGGCGGCGCGAACGAAACTAGCGGAGTGGAGGAAAGCGCACCAGGCGCAAAGCGGAGTGATCTGTGGCGCGCGGAAACTTGGGACTGCAGATATTGCAACAGCAAACTGGGCATCTCTCGTCAGACGGGGAGTTGCTGATCAATTTTCCTTGGATCGTCGTAGATCACCTTGGGTCACCTTGGATCGCCTTGGACTTCTGAAAATTCGAAGGAGTCTCTGACCCGCACGAACTAGCGCGGACGGGGACCAAAGTGCGTCACATATGGAATGTGTAAAGCAGAAGTCGGGTGAGGAACAAATCCGCGACGAGGATGGCGAGCGAGGACACGACAAACGCCATAATCGTAGCGCGGCCCACTCCTGCGGTACCGCCTTCGACGCGCAAACCCTGATAACAACCCACGGTGGCGAGGATAAACCCGAAAACAAGCGGTTTCGAGAAGCCGATAACGAGGTCGCCCACGGCCAACGCCTTAAGGGCGCGCGTCCAGAACTGCTGTGCATCAATGTGCAGCGTGACGGTTGCTACGATGAATCCGCCGAGCAGGCCCGCACAATCACCAATCGCCACGAGCAAAGGCAGAATCAATACTGCGGCAAGCACGCGCGGGGTCATCAGCTTGCGAATCGGGTCAATTCCGAGTCCCCGGATCGCGTCCACCTGTTCGGTCACGAGCATGGAGCCCAATTGGGAAGCCATCCCCGTGGAGTTCCGCCCCGCGACCAGAAGCGCCGTGAACACCGGCCCAAGCTCGCGGAGTAGCGAGAGCGAAAGAGCGTCGCCGGTCAAAACGGTTTCGCCGAAACGAATAAACTGCGACGCTGCGTTCAGCACGATCACGCCGCCGACGCAAGCAAGCGCCACGATGATAATCGGCACCGATCCCACTCCGATTTGATCCATCTGTTCGACTAAATCGGCCTTGTAACGCGTGGTAGTGAAGATGGCCCGCACGGAGTGAGCAGACAGCAACGCGTAGTCCTGGAGATAGAAAATCGGCGCCTTCACAGAACTTGCGAAACGTGAGGAAATCGAACCTGATTTCACAGTCATACTCCTTGTTGCCATCGTTAGGTCCAGCATGAATTGAAGCGCTTGCCGGGAAGCGAGAACACTACGTTGTTTGGCGAGATTCGTCCATCACTCGATGGGGGCGAGAGATTTGCCAGAACACTTGCCGGGGGGCAGTTGGGCTCGATGGACGTGAGAGGCAAGTCCGAACTGCTTGAGGATGCAAATGGTGTACCAGTTGAAGTCTATTTCATACCACATGAGCCCGTGCCGGGCCGAAACGGGGTGAGCGTGATGATTGTTGTGCCACCCATCTCCGAAACTCACCAGCGCCACCAACCAATTGTTGGTTGAGGTATCACGAGTCTGGAAGCGGCGCGAACCCCAAATGTGCCCGGCCGAGTTGACGATCCAGGTCGCGTGCAGTCCCACGACGGTACGAAAGAACACGCCCCACAATACCAGCCGGAATCCACCGATAGCGAACAAGATGACTGCGAGGATCGCCGTTGGCGCAAGATGGTATTTCGTGAGCCAGACATGAAAGCGGTCCCCGGCCAGATCGGGGACGTAGCGTTTGAGTGTTGCAACGTCTTGGCGCAACGCATTGCCAGTCAGGATCCAACCCGCGTGCGCCCACCACTTGCCATCGCGCGGAGAGTGCGGATCACCTTCCTTGTCCGCGAACTGGTGATGCTTACGATGGACGGCTACCCAGAGAAGAGGGCCGCCTTCCAAAGCCACCACCGCGCAAAGCGTAAGAAAGTACTCAAACCACTTGGGAGTCTTGTAGGAGCGATGGGTGAGCAGCCGGTGATAACACATGCCGAGTCCCAGGCTGCCGGTGACCCAGTACAAAAGGATCGCGACCAAGAACGCATTCCAGGTGAAGAAAAAGAGCGCCGCCACTGCGCCAACGTGAAATAAGAACAGGACAGGCGCGATCGACCACTTCAACAGATTCTTGTCGGGCTGAATATTCGGCACACAAGTCAACTGCGAGGTGGGCATAACGCTCATAATCTGAGCATCCCTTATGGACGTCCAGGCGCAGGAAAACTGTTCAATATTGCACACTTACGATTCTGGCTTGAAACCGAAAGGCAGAACCTTTCAGGCGTAAGAACCGACGTCGCGTCCTTGACATGAGATATCTGGTTTACGCCGCAGCCCACTCCTTCGTCAGTTCTGCGGCGAAGCTGCTGTACGTCCTCGGCTGGTGCCCAAGCAAGGCCGAAAAGCGCGCAGTCTGGTCCTCCGTGTTGCTCAATCCACGCTCGACGTAACCTTGAAACATGACCCGAAGATCGTAGGCTATCCAACCCGGCATTCCTGTTTTCCGCAGTTGGGCTTCGAAGCCATCGAAATCTCCGTGTCCGGCGTAAGTGATTTTTTTGCCCAGCAGCTTGGACCATGTGGCTGCCGCAGCTGGACCAGTCAACAGTTCTGACGAAACCAGGTCGTACGTCTTTCCTGTGTGGCCTTCTGCTGTCAGCGATGTCGCAGCCGCCTCCGCAATGTCGCGAACATCCACCGCAGCCAGACCCTGGTTCCCCGCGGGAACCGGATATACGCCGGGTCCGTTTAAAACAGGCCTGAGTCGGCGCTCATTCTGGTGGAAGTACCCTGGCCGCAAAATCGTATAAGGCATCCCGCCTGCGCGAATCGCTTGCTCGACGGCAAACTTCGCAGCGAAATGCGGCACATCGAGAAACTGATCTGCCTTGAAGACTGAGAGGTACGTCACGTGCTTCAGACCAGCCTGCTTCGCCAAGCCATATGCGGTGAGAGCTTGGGTGAGCTCATCTGGGACACTGCCAATCAGCAGGAACAACTTGTCGGCACCCTTGATTGCTTCCGCTATTGAAACCGGATCAGTCAGGTCGCCGAGAGCGATCTCTACTGCGTCAGGAAACGTACCGGGCTTGGGCTGCTTGCGCGTCAAAGCCCGTACGTCTGCTCCGCGCTGCAGAAGCGCTTTGACTAACTCGTTGCCTACCGTGCCGGTTGCACCTGTAACAAGAACTTTCATCGTATTCTCCCTCCGCGGCCACTTGCCGCTTCTCAATTTGATACGAAGTAAACTCGTCGTTCTCGGATCAACAACCCGTTTTCAAGTGAGCGTCCACAGCTGGGCCTAGCGCGGCAAAATCCAGTTCAGGGTAGCTTGTCGAAAAAAAGATAAATGGCGGCAATCCGGCCGTCCCGGGCAATGATGAAGTCAGTCCCGGCATAAGCTGGCGCCTCACCCTGGCGGCCTGATATCCAGCGGACCAGCCCGCCATTGCCCGATTCCGCAGGGTCCGTAGTTGGCTGATATCGGAATTCGGGTGAGTCGCTTTGATCGCGCCCGCGATGCGGTCGATTTCGTCACGGCCACGATAGACTCCCTTGCTGGGGTCGTAGAAAACGCAATCTTCCGTGTAGATCTCGTCGATGGCGGCGCGCCGGCGAGCGGGATTGTTTTCACCGAAAACATCACGAAGATTGCGGATCAGCAAGGTCGATGTGCTGTATGACATGGGCTTGTCTCCTCTCGGCTTCGCGTTATTTCCGCCAGTGTTTCTTAGCGTTTGCGCCCTACAATGCATTTACATCGATATCGTTTCTATCGATATCGATACATCTGATGTCGAGTATACTGGCGAGGGATTCATTTTTTTATGGAACGCGGAAAAACGCCGGAAGCCGCTCACACCTTGCTGGTTATGTTGAAGGTTCTACGGGCGATCCGTCACTTTGCTCTTACTCCTATCCTGAAAGAGGGCTTGGGCGAATCGGATTTCCGAGTGCTTGAAGTTCTACTGCACAAAGGGCCGATGCCCGTTAACGCCATTGGCCCGAAGGTGGACCTCAACCCCGGATCTGTGAGCGTAGCAGTCGATCGACTGTACAAGAAGGGATTGGTCAGTCGCGTGGAGAGTGAGAGCGATCGCCGCGTTCGCACGGTTTCGCTTTCGGAGAAGGGGCGTCGAGTATTCGTTCCGATCTTTCGCCAACACGCCGCTCTCATCAAACGCGCATTTGAGCATGTCTCGCCCGCGGAGCACCGCCAGGTGGAAGAAGTGCTCAAGAAAATCGGAAGACGCGCCGAAGAATTGGGCGAACGAGAGGGCCACCGTTAGGATCGTGGCTTCAGCTCGCGGCTAGCTGGCGACGGCGGCTTGCATTTCTTTTTCGTCGATGTCGAAGTTGGCGTAAACGTGCTGGACATCGTCGTGATCTTCGAGGGTTTCGACCATGCGCATCATTTGCTGGGCTTGGGCGCCGCTGAGCTTCACGTAATTTTGCGGGACGAACGCGATTTCCGCGGTCGCTGGGGTGACGCCGGCGGCGAGCAATGCCTCGCGGACTTTTTCAAATGCTTCGGGGGGCGTGGTGACTTCCCAGGCCGAGCCGTCGTCGCGCAGATCTTCCGCGCCGGCGTCCAGCACAATGCCCATCATTTTTTCTTCGTCTGCGGCTTCCTTGGGGACGATGATGTCGCCCTTGCGGTGGAACATCCAGCCGACCGCGCCGTTTTCCGCCATGTTGCCGCCGTTTTTGGAGAACATGTGGCGGACTTCGCTGACGATGCGGTTGCGATTGTTGGTGACGACCTGCACCAGCACGCCGACGCCGCCGGGGCCGTAGCCTTCGAAGGTGACTTCGTCGAGTGTTTCGCCCTCGAGCGTGCCGGTGCCGCGCTGGATGGCGCGCTCGATGTTGTCGTTGGGCATATTTTCGCTCTTCGCCGAGAGTATGGCGGTGCGCAGGCGCGGATTGGTGATGGGGTCGGCGCCGCCGGTGCGCGCAGCGATGGTTAATTCACGAATAATTTTGGTGAAAATTTTGCCACGCTTGGCGTCCGTAGCCGCCTTCTTATGCTTGATCGTGGCCCATTTAGAGTGTCCAGACATGGATAAACCTTTTTCAGTGGGTGTGGCAGGAGCAGCGGGCTAGCTCTTGCCGCGATAGTGTAGCAGCAGCGCAACATTCAGGCAAGAGAGGGTGAGCCCGCGCGTATATTGCCAGTTTTCAGAATGAGAACTGCTCGCGGATCACTGCGCGCTGCCTCGCTTCTGTGATCTAGCTCGGTTGGCGAACGATTCGCAGATAGGGCCGCGGGGCTTTCCAGCCTTCGGGATACTTCTGCTTGGCTTCTTCTTCCGATACCGCCGGAAGGATGATGACGTCGTCGCCCTGCTTCCAGTTTACTGGGGTCGCCACTTTGTGCTTGGCCGTGAGTTGCATCGAGTCAACGACGCGGAGCACTTCGTCGAAATTGCGGCCAGTGCTCATCGGGTAACTCAGCATCAGCTTTATTTTCTTGTCGGGACCGACCACGAAGACGGTGCGCACGGTGGCATTGGTGGCGGCGGTGCGGCCTTCGCTGCTGTGGCCGGCATCTGCCGGCAGCATATCGTACAGCTTGGCAATCTTTAGTTCCGGGTCGCCAATCATCGGGTAGTTCACCTTATGTCCCTGAGTTTCTTCGATGTCCGCCGCCCATTTGGCGTGACTGCTGACCGGGTCCACGCTGAGGCCGATGATCTTACAGTTGCGCTTCGCGAATTCGGGCTGCAGGCCGGCCATGTAACCCAGTTCGGTGGTGCAGACCGGAGTGAAATCCTTGGGATGCGAAAACAAGATGGCCCAGCCATTGCCCATCCATTCGTGGAAGTTGATGGTGCCCTGCGAAGTTTCTGCCGTGAAATTGGGAGCTTCATCGTTTATACGCAAGAGGCAAGTCCTCCTCGGGTGCGGGGCATTATACACGCATCGTTTCGATGGCAGCAATTTAGCGGCGAAGGGATCTGCCGCGGGTGCGGCGATGGTGAAATTCTTGCCGTCACCAGGGAGAAATTCCTCGGGGTTTAGCGCGCGGGTGCTGCAGGCAATCGGGTCTTTGCTGTAATCTTTGCGCTGAGAAATAAGTCCTGTGTTTCCGGGACGTTTGCTCTTGACCAAAACAGCACAAATCCACAAGTTATTGATTTTGCCTGGTCGCTTGGCCGACGCAATGCTCTGCAGGGATTTGCAACCTGCAATTCACCACCGGGACCCTGGGGGACCAAATGCCAACAAACCTCTTTACAACCGCAAACACCGAGCAAGATGCCCAAGTAGAAAAGCGACTGTGGCAAGCAGTAGTCGTGAGCACGATTCAAGAATGGATTTCCGGACCTCTGCGCTACAAACGAATCGCCGAAGAATATTTGTTCCAGGACCGCTCCGATTTTCCGCTCGTGTGCCAGTCCGCCGGACTCGACGTTGACAGATTACGTCAACAATTGACGCGGCTGCGGACGCATTCGGACCCGATCGCCCAGGCTGTGCGGAACCTTCTCCCTCAGATTTGACCGAGCATTGAAAACAGCCGTAGCGTGCGGTGCCTCGAACTGGACATCTAGCGTCGAAGTTTCGCTCGACCCAAGGGCCGGGTATGGGCGCGCGCGGCTTACCGGGAGTGAGCCTGCTGCTGCCGCTGCCGATCGCTCGCAGATCGCTGGAGAACGAACGGCGGCGGGAATCCCGGATTATTTTCGAAAATAGGAATTAATCACCCCAAAGAACAGTATCTGGCAAAGGCATACACCGTCGCCGTGCTTTTCAGACCCGCGACGGGCCGCCGCAGTTCTCTGCGAGCATGTCTTGCTTTGTAATCTTGACACTGGCACACGCGTGCCGTATGGTCTGGGCAACGACGTCGGAAATCCACGCTTCTCATCTCGCCGAAAGATTTCCGATTCGGGAGGTGATTCATGCCTTTAGACCTGATGACCCTTCGCTTGGTGGAAAGGCCGGTTACCAAGGAAGAGGGCCTGCGCATTTTGGAACGCGATCAGTATCGTTGCCAATATTGCGGGCTCGATGGAGCAGCCAGCTTCGAAAATGCCTTGGCGATGTCGGTGGATTTCGTGATTCCGCGCGCGCGCAAAGGCAAGAAGGATGAACGCAACTTGGTGGCCTGCTGCCGTTCGTGCAACATGATCAAGGGGCGGCGCGTGTACCGCAGCTTTGACGAGGCCAAGACCTACGTGCTCGCGCAACGCGAGAAGCTTCGTAAGGCGTGGGAAACCAGGAAGACCGCACCGGCTGCGGCCGCGTCAGCGTCTTCATCCACAAAAGCGCAAAAGCCGGCAGCACCGGAAGCATCGAAGGCTGCGGCTGCTTCTGTAATCAGCAGCTCACCACTGTCAATTCGCAATAAATGAACGAACGCCTCTCGCCAGCTACGTCCTAATAGCGCCACGACGTCAGGTCAGCACCGGGGGGCGCGGTTTTCGCGATGCGCTCGAGAATCTTGGGCACATACATCGTGTTGTAGTGCAGACGCGAAAGATAATTGGGCAGGCTCGGGTCACCGTTCCAGCAATGTTCGGCGCGGTCTCCGTATTTTACTTCGCCGCCGTAGGCAGGATTTGTGGCGGCGTTCAAAACGTCCTCGAGGTAGTAGACCGCGTCGTTCAGAAAATAAGTGTCCGCACTGCCGACGTAGACATGAATCTTGCCGGCAAGTTTTGGCCCTAGCGTCACCCAATTTTTCTGCAGGATCGCGCTCAGGTCGTAATGTTCCTTCCAGTACGCCGCGGTCGCAGGATCGATCTCGCCCGTTTCCTTGTTAAAAATGGTTTGTGGGTAGCCGTCGCTGCCCACCGGGCCGTACACCGCCTGCCAGATATCGAATTGCTCGCCCGAACGCCCGTGCGAGCCGAGCGCGAGTTCGTACTGATTGATCTGTCTAGTGCTGGTAAGCGTGCGGCCCAGGTAATCGCGTTCGCCGGGCTGTTCCACGCGCATGTGCGGCCCGGAGACGAAGAACATATTTTTGTCTGAATACAAATTGATATTGGTGAAGGCGCGAAAGTCCACCGGATCAGGGCAGGCGACGAACGCGCCGTTGTAATGGTCCGGATAAAACATCTGCACGGCGAGCGACTCCCAACCTCCCGTGGAACCGCCGTAAACGAAGCGCGCCCAACCTTGCCCGATTCCGCGGAAAGTTTTTTCGATCGCGGGAATCAGTTCGGTTTCGATGGCGTCGCCGTAGGGACCGAGGTTCGCGGAATTCACGGCGTAGGAATCGTCGTAATAAGGATTGGCGTGATTGATCTGCGCAACCAGGAAGCGCGGAAAATTCGGCGCGATCCACTGCTGATAGAACTTATAGCCTTCTTCCTGCTGGATTCGGTTGTAGCCTGAAATGTGGAAGCGTTCGCTGTAGTCGGGTTTCAGATCCGGGTCGGGCGGAATGGTGCGGAGGTTGTGGAAGTCGTCATTGAAGTGATCTTCGAAAATCATCAGCGGAAAATGCGCGCTGGGGTGGCCGTCGAATCCTTCCGGGACCAGGACGTTCGCGCTGAGGAACATCGGTCGGCCCCAGAATTTAGTGAGCAGCGCGCTCTGAATCTTGATGTGGCGGATATACGGCGTGTCTTTCGGATCGGGGATCGGCGGGATGGTCTGATCGAGCACGATGGCAACGGGCTCGCCGCCCTCCTGCAGCGTGATTTTTCGCGGCGTGGAATAAAGGTTGCCGGGCGCGAGCTGCCAGTGCTGGCCTTCGCCACGGTCCATGGGAAGTTTCACCGTGTGGCCGTCAGCGCGGTGAAACGTTTCGTATTTGTGCAGCACGACCTGCACGAAGTAGTCACCGGGAGGAACGTCGTGCAAGTAGCGCACGGGATATCCGAACGCGGCGTCATCGAGCGCGGCGGATTGGCCGGGCTTGAGCGCGTCCACATCGAGCCCGAAGATCATCTGTGTGCGCACCGAGTTGCTGATTTGCAGGCGCGGTTCCTCGGAGGGATCGGTGGAAAGAATCAGCAGCAGGCGGCCGTCGAGCGGCTCGGCACTTTGCGCGCTGGGGAACGAGACTGCGAAGCGATAGGACGAAGCTTGCGCGTGAAGTGCGCCGGCGGTTAGAGCGAACATCAAGATTCCCTGCAGTACGACGCGCCACGGACTTCGCAACGTCATGATCCCTCCTGCTTGTCGGCTGATTTCGCCGCGGGGATTCTACATCAACAGGCGAGCTGTGCCGAGAGTGAGGCGAGTGGGCGTTCGGTTTGGCGACGGGGCGTCCCAGAATCGGGCAGCTGCTATCGGTGGCCCGCCCCGCACAATTCCACTAAAAGCTTTGGCTGCAAGCAGTTTCCTCGCGCAACGATCGGCAGAAAACGTGCAGCGCGCCAGGGATGTAGGTGGTCTACAGCCAGGGTGTAGACCCGCTACACCCCAGGGAAACCATGAAACAGCGATATCAGAACCGCATTGAGCTGCTGCAGGGAACGCTGGACTTGCTGATTTTGCAGACGTTGCGCTGGGGAGCGCAGCACGGCTATGGGATCGCGCTGGCAATTCGCGCCAACTCCGGCGACATCCTGCAGGTGGATACGGGCTCGCTCTATCCGGCGCTGCACCGGCTGGAACGGCAGAAATTAATTGCGGCCGAGTGGAAAGTCTCAGAGAACAATCAGCGCGTCCGGGTGTACCGGCTGAGCGCGGCGGGGAAGAAGAAGCTGGCGGCGGAGCGCTCGCGCTGGGCGCAGCTTTCGCAGGCGATCGCGGGAATTCTGGGGCCTGCAGGCCAGGAGAGCCAAGCATGAAATTCCCATGGGGCGATGGCGAACAGCGCAAGAAAGAACTGAGCGAAGAAATCTCCAGGCATTTGCAGATGGCGGCGCGGGATCGCGAGGCGCGTGGCGAATCTCGGGAGCAGGCCGGTGCGGCTGCGCAGCGTGAACTAGGCAATGCCAGCATGATTCACGACGTGACGCACGATCAGTGGGCATGGACGTGGCTGGAAGATCTGCTGCAAGACTTGCGCTATGGGGCGCGCACGCTTCTGAAAAATCCGGGGTTCACGATAATCGCGGTGCTCACGCTCGCGCTCGGCATCGGCGCGAACACTGCGATTTTCAGCCTGGTGAATGGAGTGCTGCTGCGGCCATTGCCGTACGCCCAGCCGGATAAGCTGGTGGGAACCACCCAATATTATCCGAAGGGTCCGCTGGTTGTGATGCGCCAGCAAAGCCACACCATGCAACTGGTGGGAGTTTCCGATAACAAGGAATTCAATCTGACGGGCACGGGCGATCCCGTGCGGCTGATCGGAAATTCGGTGTCCGCTGATTTCTTCTCCATGCTTGGCGCGCAACCCGGGTTGGGCAGAACTTTTCACGACGGAGAAGACCAGCCGGACAAGGATCGCGTGGTGATTTTGAGCCGCGCGCTATGGCAGCAGCGGTTCCAGGCGGATCCAAATATTGTCGGCAGGTGGATCACGCTGGAAGGAGAAGACCGCGAGATCGTGGGAGTGATGCCCGCGGATTTTCGTTTGCCATCGCCCAAGACGGAACTTTGGGTTCCACTGCGTCTGGATCCGCGCGACAGCGGCAATTATTGGGGCGACAGTTATATGCAGCTGATCGGGCGGCTGCGTCCGGGCGCGACGCTGGAACAGGCGCGTGCCGAATTGAAAACGATGCGGCCGATGGTGCTGGCAGCGTACGCGTGGCGGATGCCGGTCAATTCGTTTGTGAACTCGAGCGTTGTTTCACTGGAAGAAGCGATCGTCGGCGATGCGCGGGGAAAACTGCTGATTCTGCTCGGCGCCGTGAGTTTGTTGCTGTTGATCGCCTGCGCGAACGTCGCAAACCTCTTGCTGGCGCGCGCCACGACGCGAGAAAGAGAAATTGCCGTGCGCGTGGCGCTGGGAGCAAGCCGCTGGCGGATTCTGCGCCAACTGATCACCGAAAGCGTGCTGCTCGCGCTGCTGGGCGGAGCGTTGGGAATAGGCGTTGCGGTCGGTGGACTGTCGATTCTGAAAGCGACGCTGCCTCCGGACACGCCGCGGCTCGCAGATGTCGCGCTGGATGGGCACGTATTGGCGTTCACCGCGCTGCTGGCGATTCTGACCGGCGTGATTTTCGGTTTGGTTCCAGCGCTGGGCGCCTCGAAAGTGGACATGACCACGACGTTGAAATCCGGGGGCCAGCGCAGCGCGAGCGGCGGAAATCATCGCGCGAGCAAATTGCTTGTCGTGGGCGAAGTGGCGATCTCCATGATTCTGGTGATTGCGGCGGGATTGCTGGTGAAAAGTCTGTGGATACTTTCCGGCACCAGTCCGGGATTTCGTGCGGAGCGCGTGGTGACGGCACGAATCACTCCGAATGAATTGTTCTGCGCGGTTGCGGGCCGCTGCCTGGCTTTCTACGACGAATTATTGAATCGCACGCGCGCGTTGCCGGGAGTGAACAATGTAGCGGCGGTAAACGGTTTGCCTCTGGGCGGCGGCGCGGAAATATTTCCCGGCGTGATTGAAGCTCACCCCGTCCCGGACGGCGCGAAAGTCCCGATGTTCTGGGAAAAAATTGTGACGCCGGATTATCTGCGGATCATGAATATTCCGCTGCTGCGCGGGCGCGCGTTTACCGAGGCGGATTCCGGAGCGGACGCGCAGGCCGTGGTGATCGTGAGCAAAACCACCGCGGAGCATTTCTGGCCGGGGCAGGATGCAGTGGGCGAGCACTTTCGTCCGAAGTGGGAGCAGCAGTGGCGAACCGTGGTGGGAGTGGTGGGCGATGTGCGCGAATTTACGATCACGCAGAATTCTGCTGAATGGATTGACGGAGTCATCTATGCGCCATACGGACCGCACGCAATTCGCGGCAGTGGTGCCGACGCACCGCCCGCGGAGATGACGCTCGTGATGGAAATGGCCGGAGACCAGGCGCAAATCGCCGGCGAACTGAAGAACACCGTCGCCAGCCTGAATCACGATGTGCCGGTAAGCCAGATCAGCCCGCTGAAGAGTTGGGTGGGAGAAGCGATGGCTGAGCCGCGCTCGACTTCCGCGCTCTTTGCGGTGTTTGCGGCGCTCGCGCTATCGCTGGGCGCGGTGGGAATTTACGGCGTGATTTCGTATTCCGTGGCGCAACGCACGCGGGAAATTGGCATTCGCATGGCGTTGGGCGCGCGGCGGCAGGAAGTGTTGCTGCTGGTAGTAGGGCAGGGCGCGAAGTTGGCGCTGGCAGGAGTGGCGATTGGGATCGCGGGCGGACTGATGTTGACCAGGCTGATGAGCAAATTATTGTTCGGCGTGCAGGCGACGGATCCGCTGACCTACGGCGCGGTGGCGGTGTTGCTGATGTTGGTGGCGCTCGCGGCTTGCTTCCTGCCCGCGCGGCGCGCGATGCGCGTGGATCCGATGGTGGCGTTGCGTTATGAATGATGGTAGCAGCGGCGGCGCTGATGTCGGCTTCGGCGCCGCCGAGGGAACCCAGGGATGAAATTTTTGTGGGGCGGGCGCGAGCGCCGCAAGAAAGAGCTGAAAGAAGAAATCGCTGCGCATCTGCAGATGGCCGCGCGTGATCGCCAGGAACGCGGCGAATCGTCTGCGCACGCGAGCGCGGCGGCGCAGCGCGAACTGGGCAATGCAGGCGTGATTCAAGACGTGACGCACGAGCAATGGGCGTGGACGTGGCTGGAGAACGTACTGCAAGACGTGCGTTATGGCGCGCGCACGCTGCGCAAATCTCCAGGCTTCACTGCCGTCGCGATTTTGACGCTGGCACTCGGCATCGGCGTAAACACGGCCCTGTTTTCGGTCGTCAACGGCGTGCTACTGAATCCATTGCCCTACCCGCAGGCAAATCAGCTGGTGGAATTGTGGTGGGACCGCACGCCGGGTCAGCACAGCTCCGTTCCCTATCTGAATTTTCTCGATTGGCAGAAACAGAGCACGGCTTTTTCCTCGCTGGGCGCATATCTGCAGGACAACATGATCGTCACCGGCGCGGGCGAACCCGAACGCGTGGACGGCGTAAAAATTTCCGCGAACTTTTTCGATTTGCTGGGCGTGAAACCTTCATTGGGCCGATCGTTTCGTCCCGAAGAAGACCAAGTCGGCGCAGGCTGCGTGGCATTGATTGGCGACGGCCTGTGGCATCGCAAATTCGGTTCAACGAGCGAGGTTCTGGGCAAGACGATCACGGTGGACGGGCGGAATTGCTCCATCGTCGGCGTGATGCCCCAGAAATCTCCGATCTACACCACTGCCGACGTGTTCACGCCGCTGGGACAATTCAACGAAGAGCCTTTCCGCGATCGCCGTGCCAGCTTGGGGACGGTGGGAATCGCCAGAATGAAACCTGGAGTGACGCTAGCGCAGGCGCGCGCGGACATGGATTCGGTGGCGCGCAATCTTGCGGCCGAATACCCGGATGCAAACAAAGGCACCGGCATCTTCGTGAATCCACTGCAGGCCGACATCATTGGCGACATCGGCCCGACGCTGTGGATGTTGCTGGGCGCTGTGGGATTCGTGCTGCTGATCGCTTGCGCGAATGTCGCGAACCTGTTGCTGGCGCGTTCGGCGTCACGCGCGCGGGAATTTGCGATTCGCGTGGCCCTGGGCGCGACTCGGCGGAGAATCATGCGGCAATTAATTACGGAAAGTCTGCTCATCGCGTCCGCGGGTGGCGCATTGGGTCTGCTATTGGCTGCGTGGGCTACGCAGGCGGCGCTCGCAGTGATTCCCGAAGCCCTGCCGCGCACGGACGAAATCGGACTCGACGGCCGCGTGCTTTTTTTCACTTTGGCCATTTCGATTCTCGTTGGAATTGCGTTCGGAGTCGTGCCGTCGCTGAAAACTTCGCGGCCCGATTTGCACGAGTGCTTGAAAGATGGAGGACGCGGTTCCAGCGGCACTCGCTTGCGCACGCAAAATATTTTCGTGGCTGTGGAGATGGCTTTGGCGGTCGTGCTGCTCGCCGGCGCGGGATTGATGGTGCGCAGCCTGGTGGGGCTTGCAAATGTGAATCCTGGTTTTGATCCGCAGCACGTGATGGAATTCGGCGTGTCGCCGTCGGCCGCGCGCGTCACCACGCCCGCGCAGATCCGCGAAACTTATCGCGAGATCACCGCGCGATTTGAGGATGTTCCGGGTGTCGCAGCCGCTTCGCCCTTGGTCGGCGCGCTGCCGCTTACCGGCGATTCGCTCGTCGGCTTCTGGATTACCGGACAGCCGAAACCATCGTCCGCGAAGGAAATGATGCGCGCGCAATGGTACGCCGCGGCTCCCGATTATCTGAAAGTCATGGGAATTCCGCTGCGGCGCGGCCGATTCCTCAGCGCGCAGGACACCGAGACGACGCCGTTCGCCGTGGTAGTGGATGATGGTTTCGTGCGCTCCACTTTTCCCGGTGAAAATCCCATCGGCAAACGCCTCAACATCGCAATCATTGACGTCGAAGGCGCCGAAATTGTCGGCGTGGTAGGCCACGTGAAACACGCGGGACTGGGCGCCACCGGAATTCTCGATCAGCGCGGCCAGATCTATTTCGCGATATCGCAGCTGCCCGATCGAGTGTTGCCGCTGGTCGGCCGCGCCTGCACATTCGTGGTGCGCGCCGCCGGAACGCCGCAGGCCGTGAGCGAATCGCTGCGCACAGCGTCGCAGAAATACGATAGCCGCCAAGTACTCTACGAGTTCCAGCCGATGTCAAAAGTCGTTTCCGATTCGATCGCGGCGCAACGGTTTACCATGATCCTGCTCGGCATTTTCGCTGCGCTCGCACTGGTGCTGTCCGCGGTTGGAATATTCGGCGTGATTTCCTATGTCACCGGCCAGCGCACCCAGGAAATCGGCATTCGCATGGCTGTCGGTGCACAACGCGGCGATGTGCTTGCTCTGGTGCTGGGCCACGGAATGCGCGTGGCGCTGCTGGGCGTCGGGATTGGACTGGCCGCCGCGCTGGGACTGACCCGGTTAATGGCGAGCCAGCTCTACGGAGTGAGCGCGAACGATCCGCTCACATTTATCGCAGTGGCGGCGCTGCTGACGTTCGTCGCGCTAGCGGCGTGCTATATTCCCGCACGGCGCGCGATGCGCGTGGATCCGATACGGGCGTTGCGTTACGAATGACCGGAAGTGCCTGCTACGGTGCGAGCGCTCCAGAATCAAAAACGATTTTTCCTCCGACGATGGTTAGCAGTAATTCTGTCTTCGGCAAATCCGCCGCAGATACTTGGAAAATATTTTGTCAAAGCACGGCCGGGCCGGCCAGCTTGCCTGCCTCGAGGCTGCCCTTGTCCTTCTCCGCGAATTCGGCGTAGGCGGAAGTCAATGTGTAGGCAATCACAGCCTGCTCGCCAGGTGATGGCCTCGGTGGGCCGGCCCGGATCAATTGTTGCGAGCATAGATATTAAGGCACGCATTTATCGGCCCATCGGGACCCAACGCCAACGGGATGCCTGCAGCGAAAACACTGCCCGCGTTGCAATGGCTATGCCTCGCGGATTTTTCCGCAACGTGGATTTGTGCAAGAATGTTACTGTGACTCGGGCGCGATAATTGCGCGCTGAAATCCATGGCTGACTCCATCAAAGTCGTTCTTGAATTCGCGCTGCTGGCGATTACTTCCGTGTTTTTTCTGGTGGACCCGTTTGCCGTCATTCCTTTGTTTCTGGCGGTTACCGTGGATTCTACGGCATCGGAACGGCGAGCCGTGGCGCGGCGCTCGGCGTTTACTTGCGCGATTGTGCTGTGCTCGTTCGCGCTGGCCGGCAGCCTGATTTTCAAGATGTTTGGCATCACGCTGCCGGCTTTCAAAATCGCCGGCGGAATTATTCTGATGGGGATTGGGCTGGACATGCTGCAGGCCAAGCAGTCCGGCACGAAAGCGACGGCCGAAGAGCAGCAGGAAGGCGCAGAAAAACAGGACGCAAGTATTATTCCGCTGGGAATGCCGATGCTCGCCGGCCCCGGCGCGATTTCCACGGTGATGGTGCTGGTGGGCGAATCGCACTCACTGTGGCAGCACGCCGTAATTTACGCGACGATTCTGCTTACGTCGTTCATATCGTTCATGATCCTGTCGGGCGCCGACGGCGTGCGGAAATATCTTGGCGAGACCGGGATACGCATTCTGATGCGCCTGATGGGCCTGCTGCTGGTGGCGCTGGCGGTGCAGTTCGTGGTGAACGGCCTGACAGATTTCGGTCTGCTGAAGCCGCTGGCGACGCCGTACTAAACTGCGCAGTTGCTATTCCTCGTCCTCGATTTTCTTCAAGCGGGTCATTTTGAATGCGACGCGAAAATCGCGGGAGCGCGCTTCCGCGAGGATGGCGCGGCGCGTTTCGATGGGCAGCTCCGACGGGCCGAATACGCCGGCCATATCGCGCGGAAAATGCCGGATGAAGATGGCGGCGAGGTGCGCCGTGGCATAGGCGATGGGCGTCGAAATCAATCCGCGCTGGCGAATCTGAAACAAAGTAGGGAAGCTCGCGTCGTAGCGCAGCAGCAGCGGTTGATCGTCTTTCATTCCGCGCAGCAGCACAGCCGCGGCAAAGCGCGCATTTTCCAGCACGCCACGGCGAATCATTCCTGCCACACCTTTGGGCGTCAAAGTTTTCGGGAAGCGTTTGCGCACGATTCCCTGCGAGCGGTTCAGGCGTCCCTGCCGGTACCAACGGAATAAACGATCGAAATCGTTGCCGCCGATTTTTGCGTCCATATCGCGCATGGGAACCACGTACGGCAACATGCAGACTTCATCCTGCGCGGCCAGGTACACGGTGGTCTCGCCGATAGGCGACGGGAAGCGGAATTTTTCGCGGTCGGCGAACCGCTTGGCCAGCGAAAAGCGCCCGTGGCGATAGACGCGCGGGCTGGAAATCGCTTCGTCGTACATCACTTCCGGCGACCAGGTGGAAACCGGATCCTTGCTCTCGGTGCTTTCGTACAGGCGGATCTGCACGGATTCCACGCTGTCCAGCAATTCGGAGCCGCGCTTGGCGAGAAGATTAGTGAGCCCCGGCGCCGCACCAGTGCAGATCAACGCCGCGCGATTTTTCGCCTCGAAGCGCTTGCGAAATCGGAATTGTTCCGGCTTGAACGGATTGCGATTCAGATGCGAATTCAAATCCAGGTAATGCGCGCGCAGACGCAGTGCCGCGCGCAGAATAATTTCGTTGAACACAGCCGGCGAGGCGTTCACCAGCAGGTTGCAGCCGCGAGCCGCCCGCACAATGGACCACAGATTGCGCGCGTTCGCTTCCACCACTTCAATCACGCTCTTCTTGCCCAGAAATTTCCGCGCGCGGTCCGGGTCGCGATCGCCGCACCAGACCGTGTGTCCCTGGCGCGCGAGCAATTGAGCAAGCAAGGAGCCGGCGCCGCCCACTCCCAGTACGAAGATGCGCATCGGTCCGCAACTTTATCATATTCGCCGCAAGGCGAGGCTCGGCCATAGCCGGTACTTTCCGGCAATGCACCGGGCCGCTTAGGCCGCGACGAACTTTGCCGTTCGTACGGCTAGCCGGCGTGCCCCGATGGATTGCTCCACCCTACCCAGAGGCGTATCATCGGCTCTGATACCTCCGACCCACTCAGCCTAACGGAGAGACAACTCAAGGCGTGGAGGCGAGGCTCCTGGTGTTTTTAGGAGATCAGGGATCGGGCGGAAACGCCTGCTCCTCCCGGACATGGAAAGGAGCGCATCCAGCGAGCGCGGTCTGACAGCGCGCCGAGCCGCTGGCATCTTCGCCCAATTGCGAAAACGGATTGGGCTATTTTATTCTGGGCTGCATCAAAACAAAGAATGCCACTGACCGACAAATTCGGACGCCAGATCACCGACCTGAGAGTGTCGGTCACGGACCGCTGCAATTTTCGCTGCGTGTATTGCCGTTCGGCGGATCCCGAGAATCACATGGCGGAGCACGCGCTGCTGGAGTGGGATGAATACGAGCGGCTGGTGCGCATTCTGGTGGGGATGGGAATCCGCAAAGTGAGGGTGACGGGTGGCGAGCCGCTGGTGCGTCCGGGCGTGGAAGATTTTGTGGCGCGGCTGAAAGCCATTGGCGTGCAGGACCTTTCAATGACCACCAATGGCCACCTGCTCGCCGAACGCTGCGACCAACTGGTGGCGGCCGGCCTGAACCGCATCAACATCAGCCTGGATTCGCTGAATCGCGAAAAATTCGAGAAGGTGACGCGCACCAAGACGTTCGATCAAGTGCTGGCGGGAATCGAAGCTGCGCAGGCATCGCCGCTGCGCCCCGTGAAAGTGAATGCTGTGCTGGTGCGCAGTCTGAACGACGACGAAGTGGAAGCCTTCGCCGAATTCGCTCGCGAAAAAGACATCGTCATGCGCTTCATCGAATTCATGCCGCTGGACGCGGACCGCGCCTGGACGCGCGACATGGTGGTCCCCGCGGCGGAAGTGTATCGGCGCATCGCCGCGCGCTGGCCGCTGATCCCCGTGGTGCACGAACGCAGCGAGACTGCGCGCAAGTACCGCTTCGCGGACGGCGGCGGCGAAATCGGATTGATCGCGCCGGTGACGCAGCCTTTCTGCGGTCACTGCTCGCGCATCCGCCTCACAGCCGATGGAAAATTGCGCACCTGCCTCTTCAGCAAGGAAGATCACGATGTGAAAAGTTTGCTGCGCAGCGGCATGGGCGATCGCGAAATCGGCGACGCGATTGTAGCCATGGTGCAGACCAAGGAAAAAAGCCACCGCATCAACGAGCCGGATTTTGTGCCGCCCTCGCGCACGATGGTCTATATTGGCGGCTGATTGCACGTGAGTCTTGGGAGCAACATAGCATGGCGGATGAGGAGTCAAAATATTTCTCGCTGACGGAGGCGGAACGGCTGCGTTCGCAGCTCGAGCCTCTGCTGATCGAAGCGATGGAATCGCGCCGCAAGATGATGGACGTGGACGAGCAGATCAATTCGCTCGCCGAACGCATCCAGCGCTCCGGAGGCCTGGCCGTGGCTTACGAGAGCGCCGCCAAGACCCGCCTGGAACGCAACCGCCTGGAAGAATCGGTGCAGTCAGCGCTCGACCAGATTCAGGAAACCGGCTGCGTGGTGAAAGATCTGGAAGTGGGCCTGCTGGATTTTCCCGCCCGCATTGACGACGAGGAAGTCTATCTCTGCTGGAAGCTGGGCGAAGATCGCATCCGTTTTTACCACCGCCAGGACGAAGGTTTTTCCGGACGCAAACCGATCGACCCCCGCGACGCCGGCTACAACAATCCAGTTCAGTAACGCAGCGGCCGCCGTTGCTCGCGCGCGGAACGAATTTACGTTAATTCCAATTCCGAGTGCATCGCGGCAGTGAACTACCCGGGGCTAAACGTCTGCGGAGGTGTTTCGTGCGGCGGAGATCCTTCCTAAAAGGTACAGGAATCATAACCGTCGCCATCGTGGGCGGGGGCGTCTGGCGCGCCTGGGATCAAGGAGTTTTCAGCCTCGGTGAGGGGCCGGCCTACGAGCCGTGGAAAGACTGGCGCAGTGCCGGAAATAATGATCCACTCGCGCTGGTGCGCGCCGCGATACTGGCCGCCAGCCCCCATAACACGCAGCCTTGGCTTTTCAAGATCACCGATTCTGCAATCGAGCTGCACATTGACACCCAGAGAAACGTCGGCGCGCTCGATCCTTATTTGCGCGAAGAGCACATTGGCATGGGCTGCGCGCTGGAGAATCTGCTGCTGGCGGCGCCTGCCAACGGATACGCAGCCACGGCGGAGCTGCTTCCGGGAAAACTTGGCCCGATTCCCGCGGAACCCAAACCACGGCTGTTGGCCCGTGTGAATCTCGCATCCGGGAAACGCGAAGAGAACGAACTCTACAACGCCATCCCGCTGCGTCACACGAATCGTGGTCCTTACGATCCACACCAAGCGATCTCGCCTGATTTCCTGGACGCACTGCAGCATCTGCCGGGCGACTCCACAGATGTAAAGCTATTCCTTTTCACGGCCGAAGCCGAGCGAAAAAAGATTGCCGAAGTTAGTTCTGCCGCAAATACGGAAATCTATTCCGACCCGGATGTTCAGCAGGCCAGCGGACGTTGGATCCGCACGCAATGGAGTTCGGTCCAGAAATACCGCGATGGCCTCACGATTGATGCGTTTGGCCTGCCCCCTATAGCTACTGCGATTGCCAAGATGATGTCCGTGCGCATGCTTCGCTGGGCCGCGTCCCGCAGTACCGACAATGGCTATTTGAATCTGATGCTCAGCGCCCCGCTGATCGGATTCATCGCCGTGCGCGACCGATATGCGCAGGAGCAATGCTTGCAGGCAGGCCGAATCTGGCAGCGCGCGCATCTGTTCGCAACTGCCCACGGACTTGCCGCGCGCCCCTGTAACGAGGCCGTGGAAATGGTGGACCATGAGCGAGCGCTGGTCAAGCCGGCTTCTCGCGCCGCGCTGCTCAACGAAATTACGGCTGATTCCGCATGGCAGCCCACTTTTGTTTTCTATATGGGCCATCCAAAGCTGTCAGCCCACGCCAGCCCCCGCCGCCCTGTGCAAGCTGTAATCCTCTGATGGCCTTGAATCCCGCGCCAGCAGCGCTGGTTTCTACCGCGCTGTCATTTCAATCGGCCGCACTTCGCCTCAGCCGCCGTGCAAAGTGACCTACCCTGAGTTCCCGGTAGGTGTACCGGCGCGACGCGTGTGGTAGGGTGGAAAGTGCGGAGAGCGAGCTGTGACCGACACGACTGAAAACCGCCTGAAGGATTCCGCTAGCCCTTACTTGCGTTCTGCCGCACATCAGCCGGTCGACTGGCACGAATGGGGCGAGGAAGCTTTTGCCCACGCGCGCGCGGAAGGCAAACCGATTTTGCTGGATATCGGCGCAGTGTGGTGCCATTGGTGCCACGTGATTGACCGCGAGAGTTACGAAAATCCCGAGATCGCGGCGATGATCAATCAATTTTACGTGCCCGTAAAAGTGGATCGCGACGAGCGGCCCGACGTGGATTCGCGCTATCAATCCGCGATCAGCGCGATTTCCGGGCAGGGTGGCTGGCCGCTAACGGCATTCCTCACGCCCGACGGAAAGCCATTTTTCGGTGGTACGTATTTTCCACCGGAAGACGCGATGGGCCGGCCGGGACTCAAGCGCATCCTGCTGGGCATTGCAGAAGCGTTCAAGACGCGCCGCGCGGAAGTCGATAGTTCCGCGAAAGCGCTGGAAGAAGCTGTTGCGAAGGCTGAAGTGTTTCACACGGCGCGCGGTGAATTCGACGCGGGCGTGGTGGATTCCGTCCTGGAATCCGCGCTGCATCTGTTCGATGAAGCGCACGGTGGTTTCGGGGGCGCGCCGAAATTTCCGCACGCCAGTGCGATTGATCTGCTGCTCGAACGTTATCAATCGTCGCGCGACCCGCGATTGCTGGACGTCGTCGAGCGCTCGCTGACGGGTATGGCCGAGGGCGGCGTATACGATCAACTGGCCGGTGGATTCCACCGTTATTCCGTGGACGAGCGCTGGTGCGTCCCGCACTTCGAGAAAATGACTTACGACAATTCCGAGCTGCTGAAGAATTTTCTGCATGGTTATCAGGTCACGCGCCATCCGCTGTTCCGCGAAACGGCCGAAGGAATCATCGAGTGGGTTGGCGCCGTACTTTCCGATCGCGAGCGCGGCGGCTTCTACGGCAGCCAGGACGCGGACCAAACGCTGGAAGACGACGGCGATTATTTTACTTGGACGCTCGCGGAAGTTCGCGCGGCGCTTACACCGCAGGAATCCCGCGTGATCGAGATGCGTTACGACGTCGGTCCGCGCGGAGAAATGCATCACAACCCGGCAAAGAATGTGTTGTGGATTGCGGCGAGCCAAGAAGAAATCGCGCAAGCGCTGAAGACCACGCCTGAAGATGTCTCGCTGCTTCTCGCACGCGCGAAAGGGAAGCTGCTGGCCGCACGCCTGCTGCGAGATCCCACGCCGGCCATAGACACGACGATTTATGTCGCCTGGAACGCGATGTTCGTCTCCGCTGATCTGGAAGCTGCGCGCGTGCTGGGCCGCGACGATTGCCGCAAATTCGCGCTGAAGACGCTGCAACGCATCCTCGCCGAAGCTTGGGATGACGCCAAGGGTTTCCGCCATCGCGTCGGCGGACCGCACCTGGAAGGCTCGCTCGACGATCAGATTTTCGCCTCCGCCGCGCTGCTCGATGCGTACGAAGCGACGCTCGACCGGCGCTACTTCGAGCTCGCGGAGCGCGCCGTCCGCCTGGCCGTGGAACGCTACGGCGATCCCGATGGCGGCGGATTTTTCGATCGCGCGAAAAATGCCGCACCGATGGGCGGCCTGGACGTTCGTCGCAAGCCGCTGCAAGATTCGCCGACGCCCGGCGCAAATTCCGTCGCAGCGATCGTGCTCGACCGTCTCTACGCCTTCACTGGCGAAAAGCTTTATCGCGAGTGGGCGGAAAAAACGCTCGAAGCTTTCGTCGGGCTCGTCCCGCAATATGGATTATTCGCCGCGACATACGGGCTGGCCGCGCTGTTGCACGCGCGCCATCCTTTACAAGTGGTAGTCTTGGGCGCGGCCGGCGACCCGCAAGCCGCCGCGCTCGAAAAATCCGCGAACCAAATTTATCGCTTCGGCAAAGCGGTTCTGCGCGTCACACCCGAAATACTCGCCGCAGCCTCGCTGGCGCCCGCGTTGCGCGAAACCCTGCCGCATCTTGATGCCGCGAAAGCGCAAGCGCTGGTCTGCGTCGAAACCACCTGCCACCCGCCAGTGTCCGATCCCGCGAAGCTCGAAGCATTGCTCGGCGCTGCCGCCGCTACCGCCGCCGCGCCCTGAACCGAGCGCCTTCGCACGCGTCCTTGGCAAGTTGCCGTGCATCCAACGCAGTGCAATAATGCTGCATTCGGCGGGAATGCCGTTTCAGAATTTTGTGTACATGGGGGCTTTATGGCGATGAGGGACGCATGGATCGAAAAGCGCGCTGCAGCGATGAATCGCGGCGTGCGCAACTTCTCGCAGATGCATTATGCGCGCATGGGCGTGATCACCGAAGAGATGGAGTACGTCGCCAAGCGCGAAAAACTTACGCCGGAGCTGGTGCGCGATGAAGTGGCGCGCGGCCGCGCCATCATTCCCGC
>DATNLN010000053.1:0-54379 GCA_035602855.1 Candidatus Acidiferrales bacterium | reverse complement strand
AAGAAGGGATCCCAGAATTCCTTCACGGCCTGGCGCCAGGGAAGTTTGCCTTCTTCGATCTCGTCGAGCTCTTCTTCCAGGCGCGCGGTGAAGCCCACGTCGAAAATATCTTCGAAGCTTTTCACCAGAAGGACGCTGACGCGCTCGCCCAGCATGGTGGGCGAAAAGCGGCCCTGATCTTTGGTGACGTATTCGCGCTCGACGATGGTGGAAATAATGGCGGCGTAGGTGGAGGGGCGGCCGATACCTTTTTCTTCGAGCTCTTTCACGAGCGTGGCGTCGTTGTAGCGTGGCGGCGGCTCGGTGAAATGCTGGTCGGGACGAATCTGATCGAGGCGCAAGGACTGGCCTTCGCGGACTTGCGGCAGTGTGCGGCCCTCGCCTTCGTCGTCCTTTTCGTCGTCTTCGCGATCGGCGCCTGCCACCGGGGTCTGGTAAACGCGCAGGTAGCCATCGAATTTCTGCACGGAGCCGGTGGCGCGGAAAGTGTAATCGCCGGCGGAAATGTCGATGGTGGTCTGATCGAAAATCGCGGGAAGCATTTGCGAGGCGACGAAACGCTGCCAGATCAGCTGGTAGAGCTTGAAGAGATCGTCTTCCAGGTACGGGCGGACATCCTCGGGCGCGCGCAGCACCTCGGTCGGGCGCACGGCCTCGTGAGCTTCCTGCGCGTCCTTCTTCGATTTGTAAAAATTCGGTTTCTCCGGCAGATAGCTGGCGCCGAAGCGTTCTGGAATCAAAGCGCGAACTTGATCGAGCGCGTCATTTGATACGCGGACGGAATCGGTGCGCATATAAGTGATCAGCGCGACCGAGCCTTCATTGCCCAGCTCGATGCCTTCATAGAGCTTTTGCGCCAGGGACATGGTGCGCTTGGCGGTAAAGCGCAAGCGATTGTAGGCAGCCTGTTGGAGCTTCGAGGTGGTGAACGGCGGAGGCGCATTGCGGCGCTTTTCTTTTTGCGCAACGGAGGCGACCTGCCAGTTGGCCTTCTGCACGGCGGCGACGACTTTGTCCGCAGCCTCCTGATTCAGAACTTCGATGTCCTCGCCCTTGAACTTGCTGAGCTTGGCTTCAAACAGCGGCGGTGTGCCGGAATCGAGCAGGGCATGGATGGTCCAGTACTCCTTGGGGAGGAAGGCGCGGATTTCCTGCTCGCGCTCGACGATCAGGCGCAAGGCCACGGTCTGCACGCGTCCGGCGGAAAGGCCGCGGCGGACTTTGTTCCAGAGCAGGGGAGAAACTTTGTAGCCGACGATGCGATCGAGCACGCGGCGCGCCTGCTGCGCGTCCACGAGATTTTCATTCACCTCGGAAGGATGCTCAAACGCAGCCTTGATGGCTTTCTGCGTGATTTCGTTGAACATCACGCGATAGATTTTCGGCGGCGCGCCGCTGCTCTTGGGAGGTTCCTTCTTCGCGGCGGGCTTGGGAGCCTTCTCCTCGCCCTGTTTTTCTTCGTGCACCACCAGATCGGCGTACTTTTTCGGCTTGCCCAGGATTTCCGCCAGGTGCGCGCAGATGGCTTCACCTTCGCGATCCGGGTCGCCCGCCAGGTATATGGCATCGGCTCCACGGGCGGCCTTCTGCAGATCGTGGATGACCTTAATCTTGCCGGGGATTACTTCGTAGGTTGGCTCGAAGATGTTCTGGGCCGTGACGACTACGGGCTTGACGACCTTCTTTTCAGGGGTGCCAGCCTTGGCCCTGCGCTTCTTCTTCTTTTTGCCGTTCTCCTGCCCGGGCAGCAGAATACCGATGGTTTTCTTGGGTAGGTCCATCACGTGGCCGTAGGAAGCCTTGACCAGGTAATTCCGGCCCAGATATTTGTTGATAGTTTTCGCCTTGGCAGGCGATTCGACGATTACCAGTGATCTTGCCATGCTATCGGTTATTCCCTCACGACCAGATTGGATGCTTCAGGCTATCTTGCGGACTTCTTATCATTATATACAAGCGTTTTTATGCGCCGCGGTTCTCTACTTCGGGGCGACGTTCCATCCTAGCTGCAATTGTACCGGCTGGTTACGACAGGACTTTGAGGAATTGCTTCCCTGGCAACTGACGTACCACGTCTTTGAACTCCAGATCAAATAGCGCGGCCGGAAGCTCGGAAGACGTCAGACCCGAAAGTTCGACCAGGTCGTCCACATCGCGCGATTCGTCCACGCCAAGCCGATGGTACAAAGTGCCCTCGGCTCGGGCCAAATCTTTCTCGACCAGGAGCGCGATTTCCTCGCTCGAGGCCGTTTCGACCGGCAAAAGCTCGGCGCGGATGGGTGATGGTAGCTCTTCGATCCCATCTTCCCAGCTTATGACAAGCGAACGTCGCAATCGGTGCCGCGCGCCCGACCGCTCGCGATTACCAGGCCTCGATCGGCGAGTTCCCTTGCCAGCTTCTCCGCCATTTGATTCCCGTAGGGGGTCGAACGACGCGAGCCGACGATGGAAACGATGGAAATCAGGTGACAATTCAGAAGGTCAATGTTTCAAAGAACTTACGGGATGGTCGGGGACCGTAAATCTTGCGAAGGCGTGCGGATACTGCGGCTCGTCCCAGGTCAGCAGGCGGATTCAAGCGGCTTGGGCCTGGGTCAGTTCTTTGGCGGCGTTCATGGGCTGGCGGGTATGGATTCCTTGCGCGACGGCCGCCGGCAAACGGTGGGACTGCAGATGGGTGAGCGAGGCGTTGAAAATGGCTTCGGGGCCATCGAAGTTACGGCGAGCGCGCGGTGGTGAGGCAGAACCTGTCAAGAAAACTATATGCGAATCCTCCTGAGAGCGGCGCGATTCATGCTCATACGGCCCCTCGTATAATTCGCGCGCCGGATTAGGTGCAGAAGCAGTGATTCTTGTAGACTCGGCGCTGCACGAACCAGCTGCAAAATGCGCAGGAGGCGTGCTTTGAAGACCACAATTTCTGTGCTGGCAATTCTTCTCGGATTTTCTTTAGCGGCTTTTTCCTGCGCGGCTCAAACCATTCAGGTGGATATCACGCCGGCGCACGCGACGAATCATTTCGCACCCAATCAAGCGCTGGGAGCGGGCGTCGACCGTATTGCGCAGGAGGCTATCGATAAGGACCTGGTGCAGCCTGCCTTGGACCGCGCGCTCAGTTCGGGCTGGCAGCCGGTAAGTTTTCGCCAGAATACGGAATTGGCGGTGGAGGCGTGGCACTGGAATCCGCAGGGAACCTGGAGCGATGCGAGCGGCAAAGGATATTTTACCGGCTCGGCGGATCCCACGGAATTTCTGCGCTATTCCTACGGCTACGCGCTGCCGCATCGCGGATTTACGCGCAATGATGGTACGGACAACTCCGGATTTTCGCGGCTGACCGATGGAGACGCCGCCAGCTACTGGAAAAGCAATCCTTATTTGACGCAGAAATTTACCGCTGAAAGCGATGCGCTGCATCCGCAATGGATTGTGGTGGACCTGGCGCAACTGCAGCAGATTTCGAGTATTCAGATTCAATGGGCCGAGCCGTACGCGCTGCGTTACGTCGTGCAATATTGGACGGGAGACGATCCGATCAAATCCGTCACCCGCGGCGTGTGGCAAACTTTTCCAGGCGGCGTGATTACGAATGGCCAAGGCGGTTCGGCTACCCTGCAGCTGAGCTCGACTCCCTTGCCGGTGCGTTTCTTGCGCATTTTGATGACGGAATCGTCGAACACCTGCGATTCGCATGGAGCGAGCGATCCGCGGAATTGCGTCGGCTATGCAATCTACGAGCTGTACATCGGGACAACCACGGCGGATGGAAAATTTCACGATGTGGTGCGGCACACCGCGGATCAGGAGCAGACCACGACCTACTGCTCTTCGGTCGATCCGTGGCACGAGCCTTCCGATTTGCGCTCGACGAAACAGGCGCAGGTGGGATTCGATTTATTTTTTACCAGCGGCGTGACGCGCGGACTGCCGGCCATGATTCCGGTGGCGCTGCTTTACGACACTCCGGACAACGCGGCCGCGGAGATGGCTTACCTGCAGAAACGCGGTTATCCCGTTTCGTATGTGGAGATGGGCGAAGAAGCGGACGGGCAATATATGCTGCCGGAAGATTATGCCGCGCTTTACGTGCAATGGGCGACGGCGCTGCATCGCTTCAATCCTGCGCTGAAGCTGGGCGGGCCTTCCTTTCAGGGCGTAAATCGGGACATTGAGGTTTGGCCGGATGCGAATGGCAATGTTTCCTGGACCGCGCGCTTCGTGAATTATCTGAGGCAGCACCAGCGGCTGGGCGATCTGGCTTTTTTTTCTTTCGAACATTATCCGTATGATCCGTGCCGGATTCCCTGGGGCAGTTTGTATGACGAGCCGGAGCTGGTGAATCACATCATGCAGGTGTGGCGGGAAGATGGCGTGCCGACGAATATTCCGATGTTTATCACGGAAGGAAACCTTTCATCGTCGGCGAGCGAGACGTACATGGACCTGTTCTCGGGGCTGTGGCTGGCGGATTATGTTGGCTCGTTCCTGAATGCGGGCGGCAGCGGGATGTACTACTTCCATTATTTGCCGCTGCAAATGGAGCACGGCTGCAATGATTCGCCCGGAACGTTTGCCATGTTCACAGTAGATGCGGATTACAAGATTCAGCAGCCGCTGGCGCAATTTTTTGTGGCGCAGCTGATTAATCTGGAGTGGGTACAGCCGGGAAGCACGGAGCATCGCATGTTTGCGGCGAAGGGCGATGTGGACGATGGCGCAGGTCATGCGCTGGTGACGGCCTATGCCTTGCTGCGTCCGGACGGGCAGTGGTCCTTGCTGGTCGTGAACCGCGACCAGCAGAATGCGCACTCGGTGCGGATTTCTTTTCGCGACGAGGCGGCGCAGGGCGCGAGTTCGTTTATCGGGCCGGTGCAAATTTCTACTTTCGGACGCGAGCAATATCACTGGCAGCCGGCCGAGACGCGGTTTATGGCGCACGATGAGCACGCGGCGGAGCGCCCGGTGGTAGTGAATACGAAAGGATTCGCCGATCCGGACGGGCCTATCAAACACTCTGACGAAGATGCGCGGAAGGATAGTTCGTTCGATTTGCCCGCTGCTTCCGTTAGCGTAATCCGCGGCAAGATTGCCACGCCCTAGGCTGGGAGCGATTTGAGATGTGCTGAATTGCGTACGGCGGAGGATTTCGTTTCGTTGACTTGCGCCGGTGCACCGCGATAAATTTTCATATTGCCCCAGCCTTTACCGCGCAGTTCTGATTACCCGCATGCTTGGAGTGCGAGGTTAGAATAGTTTCCGAAATCCCAGCCCGAAACGCACCGGTAGCGTGCGCGCGATCATCATTCTGAATATCGGGAATTCATAACTAGGGTCAACGATTTTCCAGTCAGAGAGGAGCAGGAACGCGATGATAAAGAAGAAAATCGAGAATCTTAAAAATGGCGCCCACGAGCTGCAGCCGGGCTCTGTCCTGCGCGTGGCATTTCTCAGCCTGTGGTGTTTGCTACTGGGGATGTTCGTGCGCGCCGGATTCGCGCACGCCGATGGCGCCGCATTCGATCTGGCCGGGCCGCCCGTGGAAATGCGCGTGACGCGCCAGGGCAAGACGTTGCCGATTTCGCGCACGGCCAATTTGCAGCCGGGCGACCGTTTGTGGATTCATCCCGATCTTCCCGATTCGCAATCTGTGCATTACCTGCTGGTGGTGGCGTTTTTGCGCGGGTCGACGAATCCGCCGCCGGAATCCTGGTTCACGCGCGTCGAAACCTGGAACAAGCAAGCGCGCGAAGAAGGAACCGTGGTAACCGTTCCGCAGGACGCGCAGCAGGCGTTGCTTTTTCTGGCGCCGGAGACGGGCGGCGACTTCAATACCTTGCGCGCTGCCGTGCGCGGGCGGCCGGGCGCATTTGTAAGGGCGTCGCAGGATTTGAACCAGGCCAGCTTGGATCGTTCGCGTCTGGAAGCGTATCTGGACGACGTGAAGGCAACTTCGGACGCCGATCCCGCGGAGATGAAGGAACGCGCGGTGTTGCTGGCGCGCACCCTGAACATTAAAGTGGATCAGCAATGTTTCGACAAGCCCACCGAGCAGCAGGCGCCGTGCCTGACGCAAAATAGCGAGCAGCTGATTTTGGATGACGGGCATAGCCAGTCCATGGTCACTGCGCTTACTTCCGGCCCGTCTTCGGATCTGATGGTGCAAGCCAGCGCGACGCCGATGGCGGGAACGGGATATTACAGCGCCTATGTGGGCGCGGTGATAGACATGGCGCGCATTTTGAACAGTCTGCATACCGCTGAATATCAATACATCCCGGCGCTGGCGCTGCCCAAAGACGACCGACTGAATCTGAAGCTGAATAATCCGCCATCGTTTCGCAATCCGAAGTCGGTGATCGTGGTGGGACTGCCGGCAGTGGAAGCGGCGCAACTGCCGCCGCTGCGGGCCCTGGATCCGAAGCAGGTTTTTTGTCTGGAGAAATCGCCGCTGGTGCTGCCGACGGAGGGCGCGCCGCTGGTTTTTTCGACGAGCATGGCGCATGACTTCACGCTGCACGTGGAAGACAAGGCGGGGAATCACCTGGATCTGCCGGCAAAAGCAGAGGCGGGACGGGGCGGCTTCGTGATTGACGCCCGCGACTTCGGCGCGGCGGCCGGAAAAATGGGCCCCGACGTTACGGGAACGCTGCGCGGGCGCTGGGGATTTGCGGACTTCGAGGGGCCGCGATTTCTTTTGCGGTCGGCGCACGCCCAGAAGTGGACCGTGCTGGCGGCGGACGCACAGGCGTTGATCGTGGGACGGGACGACGTGTTGCACCTGAATTCAGATTGCGCGCCGTGCGTGGAAAAGGTGACGGTGAAGGACCATGACGGCGTCGATTTGAAGGCGACCTGGAAAGCGACCAAGCCGGAAGAATTGGAAGTGATGGTTCCGCTGAAAGACAAGAGCGCCGGGGAAGTGACGCTGGCGATAAAACAATTCGGATTGAGCGCGGCGGACGAGCTGCCACTGCTTACTTATTCGGAAGCGGCGCATCTGGATCGCTTCACCATCAACGCGGGTGACAAACAGGGCGTGCTGGACGGAACGCGGCTGGATGAAGTTTCGAGTTTCGAATTGAACGGAGTGCATTTCGTTCCGGCGAAATTATCACGCGTGCAGCAAAAGGATGAGCTAGGGCTCGCCATTTCGGGTGCAGCGCCCGCCGCTAAGCTGGAACCTGACGAAACACTGGTAGCGCATGTGGGGTTGAAGGACGGGCGCGTCTTGGACCTGCAGACCACTGTGGAGGCGCCGCGGCCCAAGGTAACTTTGCTGAACAAGAGCGTGCAAGGCGGTCCCGCGCCGTCGGCGATACGGCTGGGAAATCAAGATGAGTTGCCTCTGGAGGGGCGCCTGCTGTTCTTCGTTAAGAGCGAAGTGCCGGAAAAATTTCCGCGCACGGAAAAGATCGAGATCGCTACCGCGGATAATGCTTTTAACGCGGTGCTGACGGTGGCGGACGGCAGCCTGGTGCTGCAAGATTCGCAGAGCGTGCTGGCGACGCTGGATCCATTGAAAAGTTTCGGGCCTTCGGCGTTTGGGCCGCTGCAATTTCGCGCAGTGAGCGCGGACAATACCAAGGGAGACTGGCAGCCGCTGGTGAATGTGGTCCGCTTGCCTGTGCTGAAGGAAATTCGTTGCCCGGATGCGCCGGACCAGCAGTGCAAATTGAGCGGGACAAATTTATTTCTGATTGATTCGGTGGCGTCGAGCGCACAGTTCACCAATTCGGTACCGGTGCCGGTGGGATATGCAGGCGGCACGCTGAGCGTGCCGCGGCCCAACGGAACGCTGCTGTATATCAAGTTGCGGGACGATCCTGCCACGGTGAGCAGCGTGGTGCTGCCGGTGTTGCCGGAGAATTAACGCGCACGCCGCAAGAAACGATTGCAGGCGCGCCAGTTGCGTTCGTTGCGGAAAAAGCGACTCCCCCGGGCCCATCGTCCCGCCGTTCGGGCGAACTGCTGCTAGAATGCGCGAGATGCGAAGCCTTCTGGCGCAATTACTTATTCCCCTTTTTGTTGTTGTAGCTGCGGCGATTTTCCTTGCTGCCGGCGTCAAGGATCCTCCGTTCTGGACCGTGCAGAGCAGCGGAATGGATACGAATCTGCGAGCTGTGAGCATCGCGGAGTTCACGGATTCCCGCCCCGCTCCCGCGCCGGTGGTTTGGGCTTCCGGGTCGAATGGCGTGATTTTGCAATCGAAGGATGTGGGCAAGACGTGGCAGCGGCTGCGCGTGCCGGGTGGCGAGACGCTGGATTTTCGCAGCATTCAGGCATTTGATGGGCGCAAGGCTTACGTGATGTCCATCGGGGACGCGGGCAATTCGCGGATCTACAAGACCAACGACGGCGGAGGAAATTGGTCATTGCAGTACGCGGACAAGCGCAAGGAGTTTTTCCTCGATGCACTGGTCTGCGTGTCGGAGATGGAATGTTTTGCTGTCGGCGACCCGATTGATGGAAAGTTCGTGATCTTGCACACCCGGGACGGGCAGAATTGGACGCAGCTCCCTACCGATCACATGCCCGCTGCTCTCGCCGACGAAGGCGCGTTCGCGGCTAGCGGAACTTGCCTGGCGGTTTTCGACCAGCGAGACATCTATTTCGTCACGGGCGGCCCCGCGGCGCGTTTATTTCATTCGAGCGATGCGGCCTACTCGTGGACGGTGAGCAGCACGCCGATTGCGAGCGGCAATGCTTCGTCGGGAATTTTTTCCATTGCCGTTCAGGATCAGGCTTTGATTATCGTGGGTGGCGACTACAAGGACGTCGGCAATCCGCACGACGTCGCAGCTTTCTCGGCGGACCAGGGCAAGACTTGGAGATTGGCGGAGCAGCAGCCGGGCGGATTTCGTTCGGCGGTGGCGCGCCTTGACGAAAGGATTCTGGTTGCTGTGGGCCCGAATGGAGAAGATGCCAGCGATGATGGCGGCGCGCACTGGAAACATACCGATTCTCTGAATCTGAACGCGGTCAACGTGTTCGGACACGATTACGTCTGGGCGGTGGGGCCAAACGGCACGATTGCGCGCTTGAAACCGCCGCGGCTGGCTACTCCTCACTAGCGAATTGAGCGGGCTGGCGAGGAGGTATCCTTCGGCCGGCTTCTGGCAATGGCGCAAGTCTCGGGATGATGATGCTCTGCGCATCGTCCGAGGGGCCGAGAGATTTTTCGCAATTCAGTTTTGGATCGAAGGACGCACATGAAAATCCCATCGAAGCTCGTTTTCCTGTTTATCGCCGCGCTCGGTTCTTTGTCCTTAGCGGGCGCGTCGCTAGGCCAGGCTGTCGATTCAGCCCATGGAATTGAAGGAGTGTGGGCCGGAGTGCTGACCGGGCAGTTGCGTTGGGTGTTGACGATTACCAGATCCGGCAGTGGCGAGCTGGGTGGGACGATCGAAAGCGTGGACCAGCACGCGGTTCTGGCGTTGAGCAACGTGACGCTGCGCGGAGATGCGGTGCGGTTTGAAGTACCGCGCCTGGGTGGCGTGTATGAGGGGAGGCTGAAGAAAAACGGGCGCGAGATTTCTGGGAGTTGGACGCAGACGGGCACAGCGGCCCAGGCACTTGATTTTATGCGCAGCGCGGAATCTGGCGAGGCTCCGGGCGGAACTGCAGACGGGACGGCGAACGAAACTTCCGCGTCGGCGCAGGCAGTTCCCAAGGCTGAGCACACGCCGAAGCCTCTGTTGCTGGGATTCAATGTCGTGATTCCCATTGCGCCGTCGGCGTTTAAGGCGGATGGGAAGTGGCATCTGGTCTACGAGCTGCAGATTGCGAATATGGACAGGTGGGAGTATGCGTTCACGCGCATCGAAGTGGTCTCTGCGGATGCGGCGCAGAAAACGCTGGCGACTTTCTCCGGCGCGGACCTGGACGGAATGTTTATTCACCCAGGGCTGCCCAACGCGGAAAAAGTTTCCAAACTCGCGGCGGGAGAATTTGGCGCGGTGTTTTTGTGGGTGACGTTCGATAAGCTTGAAGATATTCCTTCGGCGATCGCCGAGCGCATCAGCGCCAAGGTCGGCGACTACCCGGAGGCGCTTTCGATTGTGACGCCGCCGACGAGCGTTGAGAAAAATCCTGTGGTGGTGATCTCGTCGCCACTGGTGGGGGAGGACTGGGAGGCCGGTAATGGGCCGTCGAATACTTCGCTGCATCGCCGCGCGCTGATTCCCATCGATGGGCACGCGTATATTTCGCAGCGCCTCGCGATTGATTGGGTACAGGCGTATCCGGATGGCAAGACGTACAAGGGCGATCCCAGCGACAACAAGAATTATCGCGCCTACGGGGCGGAAATTCACGCGGTGGCGGATGGAGTGGTGACGCAGATGGGAGACGGCATTCCGCAGAATACGCCGGGAGCGAAATCGCTGGCGGTGCCGATCACGCTGGAGACGGTTGGCGGAAATCACGTGATCATGGAAATCGGCAACGGGCTGTTCGCGTTTTACGCGCATATGCAGCCTGGTTCGTTGCGCGTGAAAGTGGGAGACAAGGTGAGGCGCGGGCAGGTGCTGGGGCTGCTCGGCAACACGGGGAATTCTTCCGAGCCGCATCTGCACTTTCAAATCTGCAACGCCAATTCGGAATTGGGGTCAGAGGGTTTGCCGTACGCGTTCGTCTCGTTCGAGGTGCAGGGGAAAGCTGGCGTAGACAGCTTGTCCATGTTCCCAGGCGGCCCGGTGAAACATGAGATGGAGATCCCCACGGAAGACGAAATCGTGCGCTTTTCAGGCGGCGGAAAATAGAGCCGTGTTTCGGTTAGACCGCCGCGGAGAAGCACGCAAGCGAACGGGCGCGTCCCCGCCCGCGCAAGGCTACGCCTTGGGATCGCCAGCGATCAAGCGAAGCGCATCCGTGCGCAAAGCCGGCATTGCGGAGCCGCCGTAGCGTTTATGTTATATTGACTGTTCCTATGTTGCGAGCCGCTGCATGAGCAAACTTCGCATTTCGATTGTGGAATATTTGAATACGGCGCCGCTGGTTTGGGGGTTCACGGACGGGCCGCTGGCGGGGAAGTACGATTTGTCGTTTACCTGGCCCTCGCAGTGCGCCGAAGCATTGCGCACGGGCGCCGCCGATGTGGCGATCATCCCTTCGATCGAATACCAGCGCATGGAAAACGTGGTGGTGCTGCCGGGAATGGCGGTGGCGGCGCAGGGCGAAGTGCGCAGCATCCTGGTGGTATCGAAGAGGCCGATCCAGCGTGCCAAACGCTTTGCGCTCGACGCCAGTTCGCGCAGTTCGCAGGCGCTAGTGCGGATTTTGGCCGCGGAGCACTGGAACATCCAGCCGGAATTCGTGGAAACCGCGCCGGACCCTTCCGAAATGCTGAAGAATGCCGACGCGGCGCTGGTGATCGGCGATCCGGCGCTGCGCATCGCGCTAAAGATGGAAGCGCTCTCGCAGAAAGTTGCGAGCGGCGGCGATTGCTGCAAAGGCGACCCGGAAGATATGCCGGTGCCGGGATTCGAGACGATTTTTGTTTACGACGTGGCGTACCAGTGGAGTGAAATGACCGGCAAGCCCTGCGTGCTGGCGATTTGGGCGGGGCGGCGTGAGGCGATTACGCCGGAAGTGGTGGCGGATTTTCAGGCGTCGAAAGCGTATGGGCTGGAGCGCCTGCGCGAAATTTCCGAAGCCGCCGCAATCAAGCTGGACATGCCGCCGCGGGCGCTCGAGCGCTACCTCGCCGACAATATTCATTTTGGGCTGGAGCCGGAATATCTCGCTGGCCTGAATCTCTATTACGAAAAGGCCGCGGTCGCGGGACTGATTGCGCGCGCGCGAGCGCTGGAATTTGCGACTGCGCGAGCGGCGTCTGCGTCGTCGTCCACGGCTCGCCACGGAGCGTGACGGATTCGCGCGCGGGGCTGATCCTGTATAATTGGTCCGGGCGGGAATCAAAGGCAACTGCGCCCGCCTGAAGGCGGCCGCTACAAAGGCAAAACGGACCTGGGCACGTCGCGCCGAGTCCGTGCAGAAGACATGGGGATAACACAAGAAGACGCGCTGGAGCTTTTCAATTCCGATGACCTGATCGGCATCGGCATGGCCGCGAACCAAGTGCGCCGCGCGAAGACGGACCCGCGCGTGGCCACCTACCAGATTGACCGCAACATCAATTACACGAATTTCTGCACGGAATATTGCTCGTTCTGCGCTTTCTACCGCCCGCTGGGCGCCAAGGACGGCTACATCCTGCCGCTGGAATCCATTTACGAGAAAATCGAAGAGATGATCGAGCTGGGCGGCACGGGCGTGCTGATGCAGGGCGGGTTACATCCGGACCTGCGCATCGAGTTTTACGAAAACATGCTGCGCTCGATCAAGCAGAAGTTCCCGCTAATACATCTGCACTGTTTTTCCGCGCCGGAAATCGGCTGCATCGCGGAAGTTTCCGGTCTATCGGTGCGCGATACGATTGCGCGGTTGCGCGATGCGGGCCTGGATTCCATCCCTGGCGGCGGGGCGGAAATTCTGGACGATGAAATTCGCGCGAAAATTTCGCGCTTGAAGTGCCGGTCGGACGAATGGGTAAGCATGCACCGCGATGCGCACGCACTGGGCATGCGCACTACGGCTACGATGATGTTCGGCTGCGGCGAAGAATATCGCCACCGCGTGAATCACCTGGAAACCATCCGGCGGATTCAGGAAGATACGGGCGGGTTCACCGCATTCATTCCCTGGATTTTCGCGCCGGAAAATACGCCTCTGGGAAAGAAAATTCCCGAGGCCACCGCGTTTGATTATCTGAAGACGCTGGCGATCAGCCGTCTGTACCTCGACAATATCGATCACATTCAGTCCAGCTGGCTCACGCCGGGAATTAAAATCTGCCAGGTGGGTTTGCAATTCGGCGCGGACGATGTGGGCAGCATCTTGATTGAAGAAAACGTGGTGTACGCCGCCGGCGTACGCAACCGCACCAATGAAGCGGAGCTGCGCCGGATTATTTCCGGCGCCGGTTACATCCCCGCGCAACGCGACACCCTCTATCGCTCGTACTCACTGAAACCACAAGCAGTCTGCGCTTAGGCACGAGCGGATTCATCCTGCCTCGCGGTTGCAAATTTCTGTGAACCGTTACGCGCTGAGGATTGCGGCGGGTTCGGCAACCGTGGCGGGGAATTCCAGGCTGATGCTGGCGCCGAAGGGCTGTTTGTTGCTCAGGATGATTTCGCCGCCGGCTTCCTGAATTATGCCGTAACAGATGCTGAGGCCGAGGCCGGTGCCTTTGCCTACGGGCTTAGTGGTGAAGAATGGGTCGAAGGCTCGGTTCAGGTCGCTGAATCCGGGGCCGGAATCATCAAAGCGGATGAATATGCGGTCGCCCTGGCGCGTGACGGTTATCGCAATGGAGCGCTGCGCGCTTTCTTCCACGGCGTCAATCGCGTTATTCAGAATATTCAGCAGCACCTGCTTCAGTTCGTCTTCGCCGATGGCGATGCGCGGCAGTTGCGGTTCGATGTGCAGCTCCATGCGTATGCCGAGTTTGCGGATGTGAAATTCGCGCAGCTGGATTACGTCATGCAGCGCGACTTCGAAGTCAGCGGCGCGCGCGGCGGGATTATTCTGGCGCGCAAAGCGCAGCAAGCCGTCGACGATGCGCTTCATGCGGCGCGCTTCGGCGCCGAGTTTCTCCACGCGTTTCACGGCTTTTTGCCCTTCCACTTCCTCGCTCAGCAGGTCCGCATAGCCCAAGATGCCCGTGAGCGGATTATTCAATTCGTGCGCTACACCGGCCACTAATTGGCCCAGCGCCGCTAATTTCTCGGAACGCACCAGTTGGTGATGCAGGCGTGAATTTTCGATGGTCACCGCGAGGTCGGATGCCAGAACTTCCAGCTTCATGATTTCGGCGGTTTCGTTGCTTGCACTGTCTTCGCCGGTTTGCGCGGCGCTCAAGCACAGGCAGCCCAGGTGCGAGCCGCGCCAGGAAATCAGCGGGATGAGCACTTCGTGCTGCGACGTCGCGGCGGTGTGGAAACCGATGCCCTCTTCCGCCGATTGAATGCGGAAAGAATTATTGCCCAGCTGGGCGCCTTGCTTGCAGAGGTCCTTCACTTTCTCGATGGTCCAGGCTTTGCTGCGTTCTTCGAAGCGCAATTTTTCCGCTGCTGAAAATCCCGTGCAGCCGCCCAGGCGCAGGGAACGATCGTCGCGCGCGAGGAACAGCGCGGCGCGCGAGAAGCTGGTGGCTCCGGTTACTGCGGCGGTAATTTCTCCGCACAAGTCGGCCGGGTCGCTGCCGGCGAGCAGGCGCGAAGTGATTTGCGAAAGCTGCAGCAGCAGTCTGTTGGCGGCGCGCTCGCGTTCGTTGGCGCGTTCGATCACGCCGGACTTATCTTCGATCAGCGCGAGAATCATTCCAAATGCCACGAAAAATTTCGGCACGTTCCAGAGTTCCGGATTGAGCTGCAGCTTCGGTGCATAGGATGCGAACAGCGCGCCGGCAGGGAACACGGCGCCCCAGGCGAGGAATCCACCAGTGACGGTGATCACGCCCGGAGAACGCCGCGGAAAACGCTTCCAGTACAGCACGCCGCAAAGGCCGAAGGTGAGCGTGAGGATGGCATTGATGCCCAGGTCGGCGCCCCCGTGCAGCTGTGCGTTGATCGTCCAGATTCCGGTGATGGCCAGGAGCAGCGCGATGGCGACGGCGTAAGGCTTGGTGTGCGGAAGGCTGCGCAGTGCGAAAGCCGCGCCGCCGAAGAAAATCGTTGCCAGCGCCAGGGCCATCAGTGCGTACAGGTGCCAGTCGAAAACCGCCGCGACGGCATGAAACGCGGTGGGCACGGCGAGAACCGCGAGCATCTTGAGGCGGTTCTTGCGGTCTTCGACCGCCAGCGTCATGGAAACGACAAACACCACACCGGAAAGTTCCAGCGAGCCAATATCAATTGATTCCAGAATGTTTTCGAGCGTGCCGGTGTGCGTTTCGAAAGCCTGGATGAAGAAGTGCAGGAAAATCAGCGCCCAGGCGTATGTCCAGAGGCGAATTCGCGCCGAAGGCGCATGCTTGCGGAGCGATAGAAAAATCCCCACCAGAACGAAAAGAACGAGAATGGTGGGAAGCTTGTCGAGCACTGAATTCACTGGTTACCCCTGGCAGTAGCGAGGCTACGGGTTGCGGGGATGCGGAACAATAGAGCGTCAGTACCAGGGATGGGTACAGTTCCAGGTGCGGGAATTCCCGTTTTGCGACAGGTAAAGCTTATCGTTTCACTGAGATACGGATGTCAATCGTGACTTCGCTGCCTTCCGTCAGGTCCACCGGATCGGTGGGAACAAAGACGCCTTGGATGAACCGGGCGCGCAGTGTGTGTGCCGGATTGGTGCGCGGCGCTGGCACTTGTTGTTTGGGGCGCGTGGGCGCGGAGGCGATTTCGTTTCCCAGGCGCGATGGGCGGTCTTCGAATTTCGGGACGCCTGCGGAATCAAGCGCCACGTTCGCGAGCGCATCGGCGTCGCGATTCAGTTCACGGCGAACGTGCTCGATCGCGAAATATTGCAACTGGCGGCTGATTTTCGTGGCGCGTTCGTGCAGCGGCTTCAGGTCTGCGCTCTTCACCTTGTAGCGGCCTTGCATCTGGCGCACCAGGAGTTCGGAGTCGCTGCGCACGCGCAGGGCGGCAATATTGTGGCTGGCCGCGTAATCGAGCGCGGCGAGCAGCGCGAAATATTCGGCGACGTTGTTGGTTTCGCGCCCGATATTTTTCGCTAGCTCGAGGGCGATTTTTCCTTCGGGGTCACGTAGCACCACGGCATAGGATGCGGGGCCGGGATTGCCGCGGGAGGCGCCGTCGATATTCGCGACGTACACGCCGGCGGGAGGCGTCGGCGCGTGTGAGTCAGCGAATAAGCGCGCGCTGCCGGGCGGAGGGACTTTTCTGATGGGAGTCACGGGCGCGCCATGCATCGCGGGAGATTTTTCACGGGCCCGTTGCGCGCGTCGTGCTGGAGGGGCGTGGTCAATGTCGAATTAATTTTCACTGGGGGAGGGCGTGGACCCGGATGGATCACCGGCAGGTCCAGCGGCGGCCGCCGAAGCGGCGGGTTCCAGGTAGTAGAGGATGCGCGTGCAGGTCTCGCAGTGAAACATTTCGTGGCTGCTGGAGCGGCGCATCTCCTGAAACACGTGCGGGCGAATGCGCATGCCGCAGGCGCTGCACTTTTCGTCGCGTACTTCGGCGAGGGCGACGTTATCGTGTTTCTTCATGATGCGATCGTAGTGGTCCATCATGTCTTCGGGAATTTCGGACGAGGCGCGCGCGCGTTCGGTATTGCCTTCGGCTAATTCTTTTTCCGCGGCGGCCTTTTCCTTTTCGATTTCAGCGCGCTCGCCGCGAGCGGCTTCTTCCACTTCCTTCAGGGATTTTTCGGCGGTTTTGATTTTGCGGTCATATTCTTCGCCGGCCACCATTTGCTCGAGCAGGCGGTCTTCGGCTTTGGAGATTTCGTCCTCGGCGTTTTGCACTTCGTGCTGCAGCGCTTTGTACGCTTCGTTGGTTTTCACCTGGGAGGTTTGATCTTTGTATTTGCGCACCCGGTCTTTCCACTGCTCCACGTCCAACTCGTATTTCTTGCGGTCTTTTACGGTGGCGAGCTGCGCGGCTTTACTCTTGTCCAGTTCTGCTTTAGCGGCGGCGACGCGGCTGTCTACTTCCGCGGATTTTTTGGGCAGCGCCGCCAGGCGCGCCCGCACAATTTGCAGGCGCGTGTCGACGCTCTGCAGGTCGAGCAGATTCTGTAGGACCTTCAGCACTATGCGGCTATTTTAGCACACTGTTGATTGCTGCCCGGAACTGGCGCGCGCACAGAGCGCGGCAGCTTGGAGGACGAAGTGAACGGCCAGAGCCGCTTGCGAACTACAGATGGGCGCGCAAGAAGGTGATCGCGCGGCGCCAGGCTTGCGATTGGGCTGCAGCGTCGGCGCTGGGAGTGCCGCCGAAAGAAAATCGCGCACCGCGGAGATGTTTGTTACGCGAGTGGCGGGCGGTGACCGGAAGGTGGGGATAGCGCAGCATGTGGCCGGCGTGCGGGAAATGCAGATGTTCGGAAGCGTGGCTGCTGCCGTGGCGCTTGAGGCGCGCAACGATCGCTTCGCTCATTTCCGCGGCGGGCCACAGGTGGTCATCGCCGCCGGAAATCAGCAGCAGTGGGCCGCGAATATTTTCCACGGGGATCGCGGCGCGCTCGACTGCATCGCGATTGCGCAGTCCGGCGCGAAACAGATTGCGAAACATGACCGGACGCCGCAGCGCCAGCACCGGAAAGGCCGAGCGCCACATAAATCCACGCAGCGGCAGGGGCGCGAATGGCACGGGTTTTCCGCGCCACATCCAGCAGGGAATTAGCTCACCGCTGGCTTTGCCGCGGCCGCTGGCAGCCCACGCAACGCTGCTGGGGGCGTATGCGACGATCGCGCGAATCTGCTGCGGCAACGCCGCCCCCAGCAGCAACGCCAATTCCGCGCCGCGCGAGACAGCCAGAATTCCCGTGCGTTGCGGGTTAATTTCCGGCTGCGCGTGCAGCCAGCTGAGCGCGGTCTGGAAATATTCTAGCGGGATGCGATGCAGCCAGGTGGGCAGCGGCGCGATGCCGAAATATGCCAGCGCGAGAGTGGCGAAGCCGTGGCGCGAAAGAACGGCGGCTTTATCCAGGTCGAAGCCTCCGCCGGAGCCGCTCAGAACAATTACCACCGGATGCGGTCCGCGACCTGCAGGAATGAACAATCGCCCGACGGTTATTTCGCCAGCGGTAGCGCCAGTGCCCGCGCCTGTGTTTGCACCCTCGGCTTCGTTTGGGATCTTCCAATCGCGCGTCACCGTTCCCGGCGCGAGAAAATTTCGCACCAGGGAGGCGCGAGCGAGTACGCGGCCTTCCCGTACAGCTTTGAAATCCACGCGATCCGGTGAACTGCTGCTCCTGGCGAAGCTGGAATTGCCGTCGGCGCTCGCGCAAGCAGATTCCATGGACCAGAAAAGTCCCATCGGCGCAACGCCGCGATAGCTGCCGGCGAGAGACTCCTGCAGCGAAACATCCGCGACGCCAGATGAATCCGCGCGAAAACGAGCCTGCGAATTCCAGCGGCGCCCATTGCCATCTTCGGTCGCAGCATCAATGGAAATCAGCGACGCCGCAGCTAGGCCGTTCAAGCACACGCGCACATCTTCATCCACGAACGCGGAGTCGGGTGAAATCTCGAAATGGACACCCCTACCGGCCGGCGCAGCACTCAACGCGCCGAGAGCCCTCTTTGAATCGTCATAAATCATTTATAGCACAAGGCTTGCCGGGTCTCCGCCGAGCTCTGAGTCTTTTTCGCCCGCTCATCCGTAGTATGAATATGACGGGCAGCGCGACGGTCTACGGTGCGATGATACGCGGCATAACGGGTACGGGCCGCGACGGCGCAGCAACAAGCTACTGGGAGGGGCGGGTGGCTCTGGATAGCGACGTAGCGCAACTTCGGCGCGGCGATCTCGATGCGCTTTCGACGCTTCTGACGCGCTACCAGAATCGCCTCTATCGTTATCTGCTGCGCATGGTGCGCCAACCGGCCGAGGCCGAAGATTTGTTCCAGCAAACCTGGCTGCGCGTGGCCGAAAAAATTCAGCAGTATGATCCGCGGCGCAGTTTTGAGGCTTGGCTTTTTACGCTGGCGCGCAATCTGGCGATTGACCATTTGCGCCGCCTGCGTCCGGAAAGCCTGGACGAACCGATCGGCGACGCCGCACAAGGAGAAACCGCGGCGACGCGTTTGCCATCGCGGGAACGGCCGGCGATTGAAGGAATCCTGCAGCGCGAACGTTCGCAGCGGCTGGGCGTGGTACTGGAAATGCTCCCGGTGGTGCAGCGCGAAGTGCTGACTCTGCGTTTCGAGGAAGAAATGAAGATCGAAGAAATCGCCGAAGTGCTGGGCGCGCCGCTTTCCACGGTGAAGACGCGTTTGCGCCGCGCGCTGGAACGCCTGCGCGTAATTTTGGAAGCAAATTATCCCGGAGAGAGCTGGCAATGAACGATCACGACAAAATCCGGGCGTTGCTGCCGCTGGCTGCCGCGTGCGTGCTGGAGCCCGGCGAAGAAACGCAACTGCTGGATCATCTGCGGACTTGCGATTCGTGCGGCGTGGAGCTGGAAAAATGGAAGCTGCTGGCGGGTGGCCTGCGCCGTTTGCCGACGCCGCAGCCGCGCTCGATCGTGGTGGAGCGCGCGCGGGCGCTAGCGCAGATTCGGCTGACTGAGGAAATCGAGCACCGCTGGAATCGAACCGTGATTATCGGCCTGCTGGTGTTCGCGTGGATTTTGACGCTGCTGAGCTGGCCGCTGGTGCGTTTGTTCACCGGCGGCGTGCTGGGAATGCTGGACCCAAGATTCAACCACACCTGGATTGTGTTCGGCGCGTTTACGACGATCGTATGGCTGGCAGGTGGCGCGGCGGCAGTGCTGCTTTCCTTGCAGCAGCGGCGCGAAAGGAGATTGGCATGAGCCGATTCAAACAGGAATTGAGAGTGATTCCGCGCGCGTTGCGGATTATCGTGGCATTCGTCTTACTCGGGCTGTCCTCAGCTTTCACTCTGTTCGTGATGTTTTCACACGATCCAGGTCTCGCGCACACTCCGGGAGCGGCAAAGCTTCTGATGATTGTGGGTGTGGGAATCGTGCCGGCGATCTGGCTGCTGCTGATCGGCTACGTGTACTCCGATGCGAAGCGCCGCGGCATGCGCTACGTGATGTGGACTCTGCTGGCGATTTTTATTCCCAACGCGATCGGGATCATTCTCTATTTCATCTTGCGCGATCCGCTGATGAAGCCTTGCCCCGGCTGTTCGCAGGTTCTGAAGTCGGGATACACGTTCTGCCCGCACTGCGGAACTTCGCTGCTGCCCACCTGCCCGAATTGCGGCCGCGGCGTGGAATTGGGCTGGGCGAATTGCCCGGCGTGCGGAACGAAGTTGCCGTCGCCATCACCGCCCGCCGCATAAGGCAGCAAACCGGGTTCGGCCTTAGCAGCGGTCCCGCGGCTGCGGGCCGATCGCTGCCGTGCCGGGCCGCCGCTACAAAACCTCTGCGTTTTCGCTTCCCCTGATATCCAAGTAGAATGTCTGCGAATTGTGAGGAGGCTTGCGATGCCTTATGTACAGGTGACCTGGGTTGCCGGTCGCACTGCGGAGCAGAAACGCATATTGGCGGAGCGCATCACGCTGGCGTTGATCGAAGACGGGCGCGCCAAGCGTGAAAATATTCAAGTGACGTTCGTGGATTTGCCGCCGACGGATTACGCCGAGGCGGGCGTGACGGTCGCGGACCAAAAGCGGACGCCGTAGCGCGAATTGACGCGCGATGTTGCGCGCCGGCGTGCGCCGGTAAAGCTTGGGTGCGCGTCCCCCCAATCGTCCCGCCCTGCCTCGGTTGCATGCGATCCACCGGCGCTTACTTACACCGGAGGATGCATTTCGCGCCGCACCAGCACGGCGTCAATCCAATAACCGATACCGACGCAAATGGGAATCACGCCGAACACTGCCGCTTGCGCTGCGTCCGATTCGTAACGCGCCAGCAGCAGGAACGTGATCAGGTATCCCAGGCCCCCGGCGGTGAGCAGGATGGCTGCCTTGCGCGAACGCGCGTGCGGCGGTAGTTCATCGGCCATCGGCACGGAAACACCCTTGGCGATGGCGGCCAGGCGTTCCTCCGTGCGCAATTTTCGCACGCGATACCAGGTGTAAATCGCGGCCAGCGGAACCGAGAATGCAAACACAACGGCGACCAGACCGATAGGCTCCATTTTATTTTTCCTCGCTCGCATTCAATGTCTGTTTTCAGCTTCCACTAAAGATACGCATGGCGCCGCGCAGATGTTCCGCGTGAAGAATTCAGGAGGGGGGAGACTGCCGGCGGGAATCGGGGGCGCGCTTTATGGCGCCGCTCGCACTTCCATGGATTCGTCTACCTCAAGGTCGGTGCAGCCTGGAGTGGTCGCCGCGGGGCAGTGCGCGATGGCGCGAAATGTCTGGTCCCCGGTTTCTACCGAATAGGTGTATCCATTGTGGCTGGTGCTCTTCATGATCAGTGCTTCGCTGGAAATGAGCTCATCCAGGGAAGCATAGGTGCCGTGTTCGGCCGAATACGCCCGCTCGGCCGTCGCGATGCCCAGCAAATCATTTTTCACGCCGACGATGTCGATGACTTGCGCGGGAGTCGCACTTCCCGCAACTCGCAGGCTCGCAAAATAATACTTGTATAACAGTCCTGCGAAGAGTGCGACGACTAGAAGACCGGCCAAGCTTCTCATCATTCACCTCGGGCACCTCGGGGCGCCTCGATTATTTACGCGAAAATCAGCTTACCTGGACGCAAAGTCGGCCGCAACCTCATGTAATCTTTTTGTCACTACAAGCGCCCGATATCACTTGTGACTTCCGCTTCATAGATGACACCCTTTCGCCACGACGCGCGTCTAACTGGGGTGCGCGAAGAAGTGCGAGTGGACGCCTCGAGATGCCCGGGACCCTTCAGGCCGCCTGAATGACAGCAAGCGCCACACGATGGAATGGGAAACATCAGGGTCGACGCTAAACCACCGGGTCAACGCGAAATGGCTAGACCGCGGGTTTGACTCCCGTGCGCGGGGTCGTTGATACTAGCCTTTCGCTGCCGGCCAGCCAGGGTTCGCGGTAAATTCCCTCAAGGGGAGCAATCGAGAATGAAGATTCGGCACGTTTTCCGTGTGAGCGTTCGATCGCTCTCCGCGCTGGCAATCTGCGCCACGCTGTCGAGCGCGCCCCTCGTTGCACAGGAAAATGCAACGCAGGAAAACACCCCGCAGGTCCGCCCGCCAAAGCTGAACTACACGACGCACACTCTGCCCAATGGCTTGCAACTGATCTTGCTGGAAGATCACGAAGTGCCCATCATCAATCTGCAGGTCTGGTATCACGTGGGCGGGAAAGACGAGCGGGCCGGCCGCACCGGCTTCGCGCACCTTTTCGAGCACTTGATGTTCAAGGGCTCGGCGCACGTGCCCGCCGAGGAGCATTCCCGCATCATCGAAGCCGTGGGGGGGTTCGACAACGCCGAGACGGGCGACGACACCACGAATTTTTTCGAGACGTTCCCCAGCAATTATCTGGAACGCGTGTTGTGGCTCGAGGCCGACCGCATGGGCAGCCTCAACGTCAGCGACGAAAATTTTAAATCCGAGCGCGAAGTGGTGAAGGAAGAACGCCGCGTGCGCATCGAGAACCAGCCTTACGGATATCTGCAGGAAGATTTGCGGGCTGCCGCGTTCACCGTGCACGGTTACCATCACACGCCCATCGGCAGCATGGCAGATCTGGACAAGGCGACGATTCAGGACGTGCGCGATTTTTTCAACACTTTCTACAAGCCGAATAACGCGACGCTGGTGATTGTTGGGGATTTTGATTCGGCCCAGGCGCTGGCGTGGACCAACAAATATTTCGACGGCATTCCCGCTTCGGCGAAACCGATTCCGCGATTGCATAATCCGGAGCCGCCGCAGACTGCCGAGCGCGTGGCGAAGAAGTCTTATTCCAATACGCCGCTTCCTGCCGTGGTGATCGGTTACAAAATTCCCGCGCGCTATTCTCCGGATGCCTATCCTCTGGACCTGGCTTCGAATATTTTGGCGGGAGGCGAGAGCAGCCGCTTGTACCAGACGCTCGTGTACAAGGAACAGATCGCGGTGCAGGCTGCCGGGTTTGGCGCTTTCTCCGAGGATCCCAATCTTTTCTGGGCCTACGCCATCATGAATCAGGGGCACACTGCGGAAGAGGGCGAAAAATCTTTGGTGGGCGTGCTGGACGGATTGAAAACCGCGCCGGTGGAAGCGGGCGAACTGGAAAAAGCCAAGAATCAGGAGATTGCCGGGTATGTGCTGGGCCGCGATACGGATGAACAAAAGGCGGTGGCGCTGGCGTCTGCTGCGGTCATCGGAAAAGATCCCGGCCTTGCGAATACGGAGCTGGATCACTACCTCACTGCTTCTGCCGCGGACGTACAGCGCGTGGCGAAAGATTATTTTCAATCCGCGCATGCGACGGTGCTGATCGTCACGCCGGCGGCGCCCGGCGCGCCCGGTCAACCATGACGCCAAGCGCTATGCGAAAGACAATTTCAGGAGTAACGATGAAGCGGGTTATCAGCCGGTCACTTTCTCTGATTGCAGCCAGCCTATTGGCGGCGGGCGCAGCGCTGTTCTCGCCTAATGCGATCGCGCGGCCGCAAGCAGGGGCGCCGCCGGTGTCGCGCAGCGAAACGGAACCCTCTTCGTCACAGGGACCGCAGAAAGCTTCCGGCATCGTGCCTCCGGGCGTAAAACTCGCGCCGGAAATGCCTGCGCCGGGCGCGCCGCGGCCATTTGAATTTCCTAAGGCAGCGGTGAAGACTCTGCCCAACGGCTTGCGCGTTTTCGTCGTCACCGATCATCGCGAACCGGCCGTCGCTGCGCGCCTGGTGATTCTTTCCGCCGGTAGCATTCAGGACCCGGCGGGGATGCCGGGCGTCGCGGGAATGACGGCTGGCCTGCTGACGCAGGGAACCGCCAAGCGTTCGGCCAAGGAAATTGCCGAGGCGATTGATTTTGTGGGCGGGACCTTGGATGCCAAGGCCGGACGCGACGCGACGACTGTGACGCTCGACGTGGTGAAAAAAGACTTGAGCGTGGGAATGGATCTACTGTCCGATGTTGTGCTGCACCCGGCATTTCGCACAGAAGAACTTGACCGCCAGCGCCAGCAACTGCTTTCCGATCTGGAAGTGCAGTACTCCGACCCGAATTATCTAGCGACGCTGGCGTTTGCGCGCACGTTGTACGGCTCATCACCTTACGGGATGCCGGAACAGGGAACGCCGGCCACGGTGAAGAAGTTGCAGCGCGAAGATTTCGTGAAATTTCACGACGCGAACTACGCGCCGAATCAAGCGTTGCTCGGTTTCGCAGGAGACATCACGCCGGAAGACGCCTTCGCCATCGCGGAAAAATATTTCGGGGGTTGGCCGAAAGTTGACGCAACCGCCGCCGCCCCGCCGCAAGCGCCTGCCGCCGCGACGGCCAGCCGTGTCTGGCTGATTGACAAGCCCGACGCCGTGCAAACGCAGATCCGTGTCGGTAGAATCGCCATTCGCCGCGCCGATCCGGATTTTCTGCCTCTGGACGTGACCAATCATATTTTCGGCGGCAGCTACAACAGCCGCTTGAATACCGAAGTGCGCATCAAGAAGGGACTTACCTACGGAGCTTCGTCCGCTTTTACTCCGCATCGCTTCACCGGGTCGCTCGCGGTGGAGACATACACGCGCACCGAAGCCACCGTGGACGCGACCAAGCTGGTGATGGATCTGCTGATCGGAATGTCGCAAGGGAAAATTTCGCAGAAGGAATTGGATTTCGCGCGCGATTATTTGGCGGGCGTCTATCCGATCGAATCGGAAACCGCCGAGCAAGTTGCCGACCGCGTGCTTACCGTAGCCGCGTTCGACCTGCCCGCAGATTACAATCAGACCTATCCCGAAAAAATCCGCGCCACTTCGCTGCAACAAGTGCAAGCCACGGCGCGAAAATATTTCACCACCGGCGACCTGGATATCGTGCTGGTCGGCAACGTCAGCGCATTTCGCGACGCGCTGAAAAAAGAATTTGCCGACGCGGAGATCACCGAAATTCCCTTCGGTCAAGTGGACGTGCTTTCGCCGACGCTGCGCGCGCCTAGGCAAACCGCCGCTTCCGTTGCGGCTCCTGCAGCCACGCCGGAATCGCTCGAGCAGGGCAAGCAGGTCTTGCTGGCCGCCGCGCAGGCTGCCGGGGGAGATGCGCTGCGGTCCGTCGCGACCTTGGGTTTCAGCGAGAACGGGACTCTACACAATCCACAGGGCGACCGGCAACTCGCTGTAACTTGGCAAGTGTCCTACCCGAACCGTTCGTACGGCGAAGTGAGCTTGGGCCCGACGACGATCGTGCAAGTGTGCGACGGGACTTCATCCTGGCTGAAATTTCCAGACGGGATTCGCGACACCACGGGCATGATCTCCGAATTCAAGCGCGGCATCACCCTGTTTGGCGGCGGTTGGGGACTCTATCAGCAGGCGCTCGCCGGAAACATCGCGGGGCAAGCGATCGGCGAAGAGGAAATCGCCGGCAAGAAGGTGCTGGGCGTCGCGATCGCTGGCGCGTTCGGCGCAATAAAACTTTATTTCGATCCGACCACTCATTTGCTAGCCGCGGCGCGCTATCAGTCCGCCTCGGACCATGGCGCAAGCGACAACGAGCAGCATTGGAGCGACTACCGCGACGTGGAAGGCCGCCAGTTCGCATTCACCACGGACACCTATCGCGACGGCGTACAATTGTTCGAATCCACCGTGCAGGCGGTACAGATAAATCCTGCAGTGGATGAAGCGCTATTTGCGAAGCCAGCAGCGTCAGCGCCAGCCGCAGCGCCTGCTCCGGTTCCAACCCCAGCGCCTGCTCCCGCGCCCGCGCCCGCGCCGAAATGATGCAGCACCGCTCACTTCACCGTCAAAATCACCTTGCCGATATTCTTCCGCGCATGAATGTATTTGTGCGCGGACGCGGCATCGCCCAGCGGAAACGTCTTGCCGATCACCGGCTTCACTTTTCCGGCGGTGTACATCTTGAAAATTTCGTCAAGCTCTCCGCGCAGCAGCGAACCGCGCGCGGGCATGCGTCCCAGATTCACGCCGATAATCGAAATATTCCGCGCCATCAGCTTCAGCGGATGAAATCGCGGCGTCTGCAGCAAAGCCCGCAGCCCACGAACCGCATTTTTCTTTCCGTCCGCGCCTGCAGCTGCGGAAAAGCCGTACACCACCAGGCGGCCGGTCGGCCCCAGGCATTTGTAGCTGTCGGCGAAAGATTTTCCGCCGATCGCGTCCATCACCATTTCAATTCCATCGGGCGCGAATTTCTGCACCACGTCCACAAAATTGTTTTTCTCATAATCGATCGCGTGGTCCACGCCGATCTTGCGCAAGTATTCCTGTTTCGTGGGGCCGGCCGTGCCGTAAATTTCCAAGCCGCGCGCCCGCGCCAGTTGCACCGCCGCGATGCCCACGCCGCCCGCCGCGCCGTGAATCAGGATGCGGTCGCCGGACTGCAGATTGCCCATCGCGAACATCGAATGATACGCGGTGAGGTAGTTCACGGGGATTGCGGCCGCGTCATCGAAGGGCATGCCCGCCGGCAGGCGATACACGCGCCCCGCCGGCACGGCCACCCACTCGGCGTAGGCGTTGAATTGGGGGAGCGCCGTTACGGCATCGCCGACATGCAAAGGCTCGCCGTCGCTGGCCTTGCCTCCCTCGGCCACTTTTTCCACCACTCCGGAAACTTCGAATCCCGGCACAAACGGCGGCTTCGGCGTGCCAGGATAAATGCCCATGCGTTGCAGCAGGTCGGCAAAATTCACGCCCACGGCCTTCACGCGAACCACCACCTCGCCGGGCTTGGGCTGCGGGTCCGGGACTTCGCGCGATTCAAAAACTTCCGGAGGCCCGTACCTCTTTACCACCATCGCACGCATCTAAATCTCCTTCTGCCGAATGCAGCTCTATTACCGACGAACCTATCACAACCTTACTTGCAGATGCTGCACCGCTACCCCGGGCTCCAGCTGCACCAGGCTTTTCACTTTGGATTCAAAGGCATCCTATCTTAAACTGTTAGACTTTGCGCAACGATGAAAACCACACATAGACCACGAGTCCTCGTTACAGGCATCACGATTCTCACGATTCTAGCCGCCGCCTTGGCCGCACTGGCCGCCGCGAAACCGACGCAGGCGCCCACGCCCGCGGTACTCACGGCCATGCAGGACGAGCTCGACCGCTCCATGGCCGCCATGTCCAAGGGCGATCCGGCGGACTACTTCATCAGTTACACCGTCGCGGACCGCGAATATTCCGAAGTGTCCGGTTCCAACGGGGCCCTGCTCAGCAGCGGAGAGACGCGCGCGCGTTGGCTGGAGGTGCAGACACGCGTCGGCACCTATCAACTGGACGACACGCACAAGCTCGCCGACCGCCAGCCCAGCTGGACCAGCCCCGGCATGACCGTTACCGTGGACGACGACATTCCGGTGCTGCGCCGTGAAATCTGGCGCGAGACCGACCGGCAATACCGCGCGGCCACGCAGGCGCTCATCAAAGTAAAAACCAGCCAGGAAGTGCAAGTGCAAACCGCCGAAGGCAGCGCGCCGGATTTTTCGCGCGAAGCGCCGCACACTTCCATCGGCACGCGCGCGGAAATTAAAGTGGACCGCAAGCCTTGGGAAGAGCGCATGCGGAAATATACCGCGGCGTTCAGCAAATCGCCCGAAGTGCTGAATTCCATCGCCACTTTCACTGCGCTGGGCATGAATCAATATCAAGTGAATACCGAAGGCACCAAGCTTGCTTTCGGCCAGGTCCATTACCGGCTCGAACTCTACGTGCAAAGCAAAGCGCCCGACGGCATGGACATCAACCGCTACGCCAATTTCGATTGGCTGGATCCCAAGGACGCTCCGTCCGACAAAATCGTCTTCGATCGCATTCAAATCATGATCCAGGAGACGGAAGCGCTCGATAAGGCTCCGCTGGTGGATCCTTACGCCGGCCCCGCGCTGCTTACGGGACGCGCCGCCGCCGTTTTCTTCCACGAAGTTTTCGGTCACCGCGCGGAAGGATTCCGCCAGAAGGACATCAACGAGGGCCAGACGTTCACCAGCAAAGTCGGCGAGCAGATTTTGCCGTCTTTCATTTCCATCAAGGACGACCCCACGGAAGCGGCGCTCGGCGGCCAAATGCTGCTGGGGAATTATGCGTTTGACGACGAAGGCGTTCCGGCCGAAGACGTGCAGCTGGTGGATCACGGCGTGCTGAAAACTTTTCTGATGTCGCGTTCGCCGCTGGTCACGATTCCGCAATCGAATGGACACGGCCGCCGCCAGTTGGGTTACGTCCCCGTGGCTCGGCAGGGAAATCTGATCGTTTCCAGTTCGCACACCGTGACGAACGACGAACTTCGCCAGCAGCTCATCGCCCTCGTGAAGCAGCAGGGCAAACCCTTCGGTCTGCTGATCGACGACATTGCGGGCGGCTTCACCTTCACCGGCCGGCAGCAGCCGCAGGCGTTTCAAGTTTTGCCGCTGGTGGTTTACAAAGTTTTTCCCGATGGTCGGCCCGACCAACTGGTGCGCGGCGTGGATATCGTCGGCACGCCGCTCGTATCGTTGACGAAAATCGTCGCCACCGGAGACACGCCGGATATTTTCAACGGCTACTGCGGCGCGGAGTCGGGTTCCGTGCCGGTTTCCGCCGTCGCGCCCGCGATCTTGATTTCTGAAATGGAAGTGCAGAAGAAAGAAACTTCCACCGACAAGCCGCCGATCCTGCCGCCGCCGGCACATGATCCGCAAGCAAAGGGGCAAGCCCAGTGAGGACCTTCGCAACAATTGCATTGCTCGCGGCCTGCGCGCTGCCGTTTTCCGCCGCCGCTACCACAAACACGAAAAATATCGCGCCCGCCGTGCCCGTGTCGTTGGCGGCGCCCAGGTCTGAGCCTGGGTCCGCCGCGCCGTTGCAGGCGGCCGTGCCGGAGTCCGAAAGCGACAAAACGCTGCACGCCATGCACGACGAAATGGAACGCGCGCGTACGCGTCTGCAGTTACCCGGCGTGGAAAAACCCTTCTACCTGGAATACCGTTTGATGGATCTGGACGTGCGCGCCGTCACTTCCACTTTCGGTGCCCTGATTTCCACGTCCACCACGCGCAATCGCTTCATGAGCGTCGACGTGCGCGTGGGCGATTATCATTTGGACAGCTCGAACTTCATCAGCGAAGACGGCTTCCAGGGCTTCCTCGGTTCCACCGGCGAAGTGGGTATCGATCGCGATTACAATTCGCTGCGCCAGGATTTGTGGCTCGCCACCGACCAGGCTTACAAGCAAGCCGTCACGCAAATGTCGCTGAAGCAATCTTTCCTGCGCAGCCTCACCAAGCCGCCTGAAATCGACGATTTTTCGCAGGCCGCGCCGCTGGTCAAACTTGATGCGCACGCCGAGCCCGACTGGACGTCGCGGAACTGGGAAGAAGAATCGCGCGCAGCGTCGGCGGCGCTGACGAATTTCCCGCAACTCAGCGGCGCGCGCGTGAACTACTACATGATTTACGTCACCTACTATCTGATGAACAGCGAAGGCACTACCATTCGCAGTTCGCGCAGCCTGGCAGCCATCGAAGCGGCTCTAGACACCACCGCGGACGACGGCATGTCTCTGCACGATTATTACGCCGTCTACGTCGCCAAGCCCGCGGAACTGCCCGATCCCGCCGCCGTGGGCGCTTCGCTCGCGCAGACCGGCACAGAATTGATGACCATGCGGCAAAGCCCGCTGATGCAGGACTTCACCGGCCCGGTGCTTTTCGATTCCCCTGCCGCCGCCTCGCTGCTCGCGCAGGCTCTGGCGTCTTCGCTGTCCGGCGCGCGTCCGCCGCTTTCGACGATGCCGGCTTTCGACGAAATCATGGAGCGCATGGGCGGGCGCAGCGAATGGTCCGGCCGCGTGAATTCGCGCGTGCTTCCTGTGAACGTGTCGCTGGTGGACGATCCCACGCTGAAAGAATTCAACGGCCGGCCGCTGCTGGGAAATTACGAAATTGATGACGAAGGCGTCAAAGCGCAGCGTGTGCAAATTGTTGAAAATGGCTCGTTGAAAAATTTGTTGATGTCGCGGCGTCCCGGCCCCGATTTTTCTACTTCCAATGGCCACGGGCGCTCGGCGACGCTTTCCGATCCCCTGCCGCTCGCCAGCAATCTGTTCCTGCAGGCCACTGGCGGGCTGAACTCCGCCGACCTGAAAAAGAAATTTCTCGATGCTTGCCGCGACGACGGCCACGAATGGTGCCTGGAAGTGAAGCGCATGGATAATCCCGCGCTCTCCTCGATTCGCCAGGAAGATTTCAGCGACTTTCTTGGAGGCATTGCCGGCGGCGTGGCCAGCGGCGAACGTATTCCACTGGTGGTGTATCGCGTGTACGTTTCCGACGGCCGTGAAGAAATGGTTCGAGGCGGACACATCGAAGGCCTGCAACTGCGCGCCATTCGCAACATTCTGGGCATTGGCGATGATGAAGCTGTATTCCCCTACATGCAGAATACCCAGGGCGGATTCGCGGGAACCGCGCTGGGCGCCTTCGGCTCAGCCAACGGCGGCATCCCCAGCACCGTAGTCACTCCGTCGCTGCTGCTCGACGAAATCGAATTCCGCGGCTTCCACGGCGAACCCCGCCGCCTGCCGCTGGTCCCAGCTCCGCCCCTGAAGTGAGCGCTCCTGTAGCGCCGGCATCCCGCCGGCTCGGCTTCGTTGGCTTGCTTCCGCACGCCCGACCGTCGCTCGATCTGTCGCCCGCCTTGTGTCTGGCGCCGTCAGCCGTTCCAGTTCACAAGTTTGTGCCGCTGACAACCCGTCCGCAACAGTAGCTGCCGCCACAAACTGGTTGGCCGGAGTATACTTGCGCGGACAAATGGCTCTCACCTCCGGCACGAAACTCGGTCCGTACCAAATTGAATCGCTCCTCGGCGCTGGCGGCATGGGAGAAGTGTATCGAGCGCGCGACACGCGCCTGGACCGCACCGTCGCCATCAAAATTCTCACGCAAGGCTTAGCGGACACGCCCGAAGTTCGCCAGCGATTTGAGCGTGAGGCGCGCGCCGTTTCCAGCCTCAGCCATCCGCACATCTGCGTGCTCTACGACGTCGGCCATCAGGACGGCATCGAGTATCTGGTGATGGAATATCTCGAGGGCGAGACGCTGGCAGCGCGAATTGCCAAGGGGCCGCTCACAACCTCCGAGCTGTTGCGCTTCGCCTCGCAAATTGCCGACGCTCTCGACAAAGCCCACCGGCAGGGAATTGTCCATCGCGACCTGAAACCCGCGAACGTAATGCTGACGAAGACCGGCGCGAAACTGCTCGATTTCGGTTTGGCGAAGGACGAGGAAATTTTGCAAGGCGATCCCGGCGCTTCCCCGACCATGAGCCGACCGCTTACCGTGCAAGGAACGATTCTCGGCACCATGCAATACATGTCGCCGGAACAACTGGAAGGCAAGCCAGCCGACGCGCGCAGCGATATTTTTTCCTTTGGCGCCATCCTTTATGAGATGGCCACCGGCCGCAAGGCTTTCGAAGCCAACAGCCATGCCAGCTTGATCGCGGCAATCTTGAAAGAAGAGCCGCGGCCCATGCGCGAATTGCAGCCGCTGACGCCGCCGGCGCTCGAGCACATCGTGAAAGCGTGCGTGCTGAAAGACCCAGACGAACGACCGCAAAGCGCACACGACCTGAAGTTGCAACTCGATTGGATTCGCGAATCGAGCGGGATTTCGCAATCGCAGTTGACGCAAACAGGGCCGGCGGTCGGAGGATCCCCAGCACGGCGCAATATCACGAGCATCGTCCTGGCTACCGCGGTGTGCACGCTTCTGGTCGCGGGTGCGCTCGCTTACTACTTCAGGCCTCAGGCTGCTCCGGCAGAGCGTCTGGAATTCTCCATCCCCCTGCGGGAAGAAATGAGCCATATGGCGCTTTCGGCCGATGGGCGAATGCTGGCGTTCGTCTCACCGGATCCGGTTTCTGGTGCCAATAAAGTGAGCGTGCAGCGGGTCGGTTCTTCTGGAACATCTGTGCTGCCGGGCACCGAAGACGCCAGTTATCCGTTCTGGTCGCCGGATGATGCTTATGTAGGATTTTTTGCCGATGGCAAACTGAAAAAAGTTGGGCTTTCGGGCGGAACTCCGCAAGTCCTGGCCACCGCCACCAGCGGCCGCGGTGGCGCCTGGGGAAGCCGCGGCGTGATTGTCTTCTCACCGCAGGCGGCCGGGTGGTTGTGGAAAATCAATGCGGATGGCAGCAATCTCACTGCGCTCACTGAAAAGATATTCGACGGCACGAAAATTGTTTCGCACCGCTGGCCCGTCTTTTTGCGCGACGGCGAACATTTTCTGTTCATGACTCTGACTTTCTCGAATACCGAGGACACCTACAAGGGGATCTACCTGGGTTCACTCGCGGGCGACTCAAAGATAGTGGCGCCTTTGGGCCGCTCGAACCCGGGCTACGCGAACGGTTACTTGTTTTACCTGGACGACAAAAAATCGCTGCGCGCGACTCTGCTGGACACCTCGAAGGGCACGGTGGCTGCCGATTCCCTGGTCGTCGCCGATGAGGTCGGCTACCAGCCGTCCATTTTCTGGGGCGCGTTTTCCGTGGCGGAGAACGGAACCATCGTGTACAACCCGAATGTGGGAGCCGCGCTCTCGGTCTTCACCTGGTATGACCGCGCCGGCAAAGAACTGGGCACCGTGGGCGAAATCGGGGTTCTTTCCAATCCCGCGTTGTCTCCCGACGATAGCCGGCTGGCCATGGACCTCGCGGACACCAAGGCGAACAACGTCAATATTTGGTTGCATGACATCCAGCGTGGCACCAATTCGCGCTTTACGTTCGATTCCGCTGAAGATGTCGGAGGTGTTTGGTCGCGCGACGGTTCCTTGATCGCCTACCGCTCTTTGCAATCGAACGATACAAATGTCTTTGTCAAACAGGCATTAGGTTTGCAGCCCGCCAAAGCAATTATCTCTCTCAGAGAAAGTACTCGCGCAACCGACGATCTCAATCCCAACTCCTGGTCACTCGATGACCAGGAACTCCTCTGCACTTTGCAGCCCGGCGCGGGAGGATCCCAGCTGGTGCTGCTTTCCGCATCGGGCAATAAAATGACGCCGTTTCTTACCTCCCAGGCCAGCGAGTCCAACGGCATGATTTCTCCGGATGGCAAGTGGGTGGCCTATGCGTCGAATGAATCGGGAGACTGGGAAATCTATGTGACTACTTTTCCCACCGCCGCGGGGAAGTGGCAGGTGTCCCGTGGCGGCGGCACCGAACCGCGCTGGCGCGGCGACGGCAAGGAGATTTTCTATATCGGAGCAGGGAGCACGTTGACAGCGGTGCCGGTCAGCAGCGCGGGAACTTTCGCAGCCGGCAATCCCACGCCACTGTTCCGCACGCAGCTGCGCGCGCAGGTTTCTTCCACCGATCAGTTCTCCTACGACGTAACCAGAGACGGCCAGCGATTCCTGGTGAATCGCTACGCCAAGCCTGCGCAAGTCGCCCCGTTGCACATCATCCTGAACGCCACCGCAGCCGTGCCGAAGTAAACGTCACAACACAGATTCCAATCCAGGGAGAGGGCGCAATGACGAAGAAATCCAAAAAGCAAACGGCAACGCGCAGAGGTTCACGTCCGGCCGGTGCCGAGCAACGGCTGAATGAACTTGGCATCACGCTCCCCGTACCGCCTGAGCCATTCGGCGTTTATGCAGAGGCGGTGCAAACTGGCAATCTGCTTTTTCTCACCGGGATGCTTCCCACGGAAGGCCGCGCGGCAAAATTTATTGGGCGCGTGGGAGCGGAGCTGGACGTGCAAGCGGGACGCCAAGCCGCTCATCTGGCGGCGCTCAACGGCCTGGCTGTCGCGCGTAAGTATTTGGGATCGCTCGACAAAGTGACGCGGGTCGTGCGCCTCGGCGTTTCGGTGGCCACTGCGGGAAATTTCCGCGAGCAGCCGAAAGTCGCCGACGGCGCTTCGCAGTTGCTGCAAGACGTCTTCGGAAAAGAAAAGAACCCCAGCCGCATGGTCTATGGCGTCGCCAATCTCCCGCTCGGCACCCCGATCGAGCTCGAACTCATTTTCGAGGTCGTCGCGTAACACACCGAACCAGTAGCATCGCAGTGCCCGGCGGGTCGCATCATCCTGATGTGCGGTTACCGCTGCAGGCACCGGAAATTAATCATTCCGATGTGTGGTTCTGCAGGATGGGATGCCGGTCACGGCAATCGGAGTGCCTTGTTGCAGTGGGCAGGCTCTCCAGTGACCTGGGACGGATCTGCAGTTCGGCGCGGCTCGTCTTTTCCGGCAGCGGTGCGTGGTGCCTGAAGTAACGGCGGTAGGCGCTCGGGGTCATCTGCCGAATACGGCGGAACTGCCTGTTGAAGTTGGCGAGGTTCGAGAGACCGACTTCGTACGCGATCATGCTGACCGGCATGTCGGTTTCGGCCAAACGCATACAGGCGCGCCCAATTCGAAGCTTGCAGAGGTATTCGCTGACGCTGTCGCCCGTGTGTTTTACAAAAAGGCGGTGTAACGATCTCGCGGACATATTCCCGACACTGCAGAGCGCGTCAATCCGTATCGGCTCTTGGAACTGCCGGTGAAGATGTTGCAGCACGCGCGTAAATTGCGCAGGCTCGCTGTCCGCGGCGGACGGAACGGTCATCGCGGTTTTCGAGAGATGGACGGCGTTCACGTCGGCGAGCGTCACCAGCAGATCGAGCGTAGCGTGAAGGCGGGACTGCGGGGATTCTGAGAGGATCTGCTCGAGACGGCCCAGAACGCGTTTGGCGGTCGCCCGCGGAAATTCCAGGCCTGTCGAAGCGTCTCGCAGCAAGCGCCGCACGGCCGCATATTCCGGACATACTTGTGCGAGCCGCAGCGCCCACTGCCCCGAAAACCAAATAACGATCGCGGTATGCGGTTCGTTTTGATCGAGGGTCGCGGTCGAGGCCCAGGTGTGCGGCATGTCGGAAGGCACGAGCACCAGATCCGGTGAGCGGTATTTTCCGATGTGATCACCGATGAACCGCCAACCTTTGCTGTTCAACGTCAATGTAAGCTCGTATTCCGGATGGTGGTGCCACTCGAAGGGGATCTCCGCCACGCGTCTGTGATAGACGCGCACCGAGCAGCCTTTCGCAAACGTAACCGATTCAAACTGAGGCTTCATAGCGTCGTCCAATAGCGTCCAATGGATGCTGGCCGAATAGTATCAGTAGTTGGCCGTTCTGCATCAAGCGACAATTCCGGGCTTTGCTAGATTCGGCGTCGCGGTGTCTGGGTCGAGCCCTCGCCGCCAGATCGAGTTCTACCAGGAGCAAAATTTCATGAAACTCGAAATCGCAGACCTGCCGAAGCTTGTGCGCGACACAAAAAAATCCCTGCGCGCAGCGCTCCCGGACTATGCCGCGGCTTTTCAGAAGGTCGAGTCCGAGATGCGTCGCCGCGTCGCCGCGATCGTCAAGGAACGAGAGTCGGGCCAAGCAGTTGTCCCGATCGTGCACTATTCTGATATTGAAGGCGGCAGCGTACCCGCTGAGATGATCGCGAAGATCAAGCAGCGCGGGGCGTGCGTCATCCGCGAGACGTTCGCTCCGTCGCAGGCAAATGCATGGAACGAGGAAGTCACTGAGTATGTTGAAGAAAACGATCTCGACGCCAAGCTAGCCCATGCAGCGGAAGACAAATACTTCGGAACCTTGGCGTCGGCGAAACCGCAGATTTACGGAATCTATTGGTCGCGCCCCCAGGTGCGGGCTCGCCAAGCCGAATCACTCACTCGCGTCCGCGTCTTTATGAATAACCTGTGGAAAGCGGAAAGTGAAGGACGGCGACATTTCAATCCGAACGAGGTGCCCGCCTACGCCGATCGTATTCGGCGCCGGCCACCCGGCTCCGCATCGTTGGGCCTATCCCCGCACGTTGATGGAGGCTCGGTGGAGCGTTGGCTTGATGAAAATTTTCGCAGAGTGTATCGCCGCGTCTTTTCCGGCGACGTGCAACAGTACGACGCGTTCGATGCCGCTTTCCGCCCCGAGGTTCGTGAGGTTCCGTCGCCTGCTGTTTGCTCGATGTTCCGGACGTTTCAGGGATGGACTGCGTTGACTCGCCAAGGAAAGGGAGACGGCACGTTGCAACTGATTCCGATCGCCGAGTCGATGGTGTACATCTTGCTGCGCGCGCTGCAGGACGATGTCGGCGAAGACGATCTGTGCGGAGCCCAGCCGGGCCGCGCGCTCTCCGTGAATCCGCAGTTTCACAGTTTGTTGATCGAAGCGCTTTCCTCAATTCCATTGATGCAACCCGGCGATGCCGTTTTCTGGCATTGCGACGTGGTGCACGCAGTGGAAAACGAACATCGTGGATCGGGCTACAGCAACGTGATGTATATCGCTTCGGCGCCCGGTTGCGCCAAAAATTCGGCTTACCTGCCGCAGCAAGCGCAGGCGTTTCTCGCGGGAAAAACTCCACCGGACTTCGCGCCGGATGATTTTGAAGTCGATTTTGTCGGGCGCGGAACAGTTGCAGATTTGACCGAACTGGGGCGTTCGCAGCTGGGAATCACGGAGGCGCTCGCCAAGGGGACTCAGGTTGGCCGCTCTGCCTGATCCTGAAAAACAATCGCTCGGCAAGCCCAGACTGTTTTCGCCAGGCAACACGCTGCCCTTTGTTCTGGTGACGACGTTATTTCTGCTATGGGGCATCCCGAGCAACTTGAACGACGTGCTCATCAAGCAGTTCATGAAATCTTTTGAGATGAACCGTTTCCAAGCTGGGCTCATTCAATCGGCTTTTTATCTGGGCTATTTTCTGTTGGCCTTGCCGGCCGCGCTGGTCATGCGCAAATACGGCTACAAGACTGGTCTGGTGATCGGGTTGCTGCTCTTCGGCGCGGGCGCGCTGCTTTTCTGGCCTGCTGCCGTCGTGCAGCGTTATGGATTCTTTTTGTTTGCGCTGTTCGTCATCGCCGGTGGCTTGTCTTTTCTGGAAACCGGCGCGAACCCCTTCATCTCGGTCTTGGGAGATCCCAGAACATCGGAGCAGCGCCTGAATCTGGCGCAAGCTTTCAATCCTTTGGGCTGCATCGCCGGAGTCGTCGTGGGCACGATCTTCATCTTCTCGGGGGTCGAATTGAATCCGGAGCAGGTTGCTGAGCTGAAAACTGGCGGGGAATATCAAGCCTACCTGCAGCACGAAACACTGCGCGTGGTCACGCCTTACCTGGTGCTCGGCTGCATTGTTTTTTTCTTTGCCGTGGTGATCATGCGCACAAAGTTTCCCAAGATCGCTGAGGAGTCCATCTCGGCCGGTGACGCTCCCAAGGGAAGCTTTCGCGGGCTGCTCAAGTACCCGCACTTTGTGCAGGGCGTACTGGCACAGTTTTTTTACATCGGAGCTCAGGTGGGCACCTGGAGCTACTTCATCACCTACGTGCAGGACTACACGCACCTTCCTGAGAAAGACGCGGGGTACTTCCTGACAGGCACGTTGGTCGTCTTCACCGTAGGCCGATTCTTGGCGACCTATCTGATGAAGTTCATCGAGCCCAGCAAGCTGATGGGATTCTATAGCCTCATCAACATCGCCTTGGTGGCGATCGGAGTGCTTCTACCGGGATGGGTCGGGCTGTGGGCGATCTTCCTGACGAGTTTTTTCATGTCGCTCATGTTTCCCACGATTTTTGCGCTGGGACTCAAGGGGTTGGGACCTAACACCAAGATCGGCGGGTCGCTGATCGTGATGGCCGTTATCGGTGGCGCTATCTTCACACCGGTCATGGGACGGATTTTCGAGGCGACGCACAGCATGGCCACCGCCATGATCGTTCCGCTGCTCTGTTATTTATTCATAACCTACTACGCTTTCGTCGGCTCGAAATCTTGCTTCACCAAACCCGCACGCGTAAGCGCTAACTACTGATCGGGGGGTGGCGAGGCTTCCCAGGTGTGAGCCAGAAATCGAGATGAAGCCATAGGTCTATAGGCGTGACACAACCCACGAATAAAATTCGAGGGCTTCTGATGCTACGCAGCGTTACCGCACTGCGTTAGCGCATCAACGCCCAGTCCGAGCGCACGTTGCAAAATCACTTGAGCCAACACAACGTCTCGCAACAGCGATCCTAGCTCTGCGCAAATCGCCGCATCGTGATCTGCAGAAAGGCATGGTTCGATGCGCGGCCAAATCAGGGCCACAGCGTATAATCCCCCGATGGCTTCTGACGCGCTCGAACGCGCTACCCGTGAGAAAAATCTGGCGGCGCTGGCCTCGGTGGGCTCGGCCGTTCTACTGGTCTCGCTGAAGATATTTCTGGTGGTGCGCACGGGTAGCCTGGGGGTTTTGTCGGAAGCGTTGCATTCCATCCTGGACCTGGTGGCCGCGGTGATCACGTTTCTTTCCGTGCGTGTCGCGGATAAGCCCGCCGACGCGGACCACCTGTACGGCCACGGCAAGGTGGAAAGTTTTTCCGCGTTCGTCGAGACTGCGCTGCTGCTGTTCACCGCTGTGTACATCATCTGGGAAGCTTTTCAACGTCTGCTCTTCCACAGCGCGCACATGCGTCCCAGCTTGCAGGCAATCTTAATCCTGGTGTTGTGCATGGGCATTGATTTCGTCCGCGCGCGTGGCTTGAACCGCGTTGCGAAGAAATATCCCAGCGAAGCGTTGGAAGCAGACGCGCTGCATTTTTCCACCGACGTGTGGAGCACCTTCGTTGTCATTCTGGGCATTACCGGCGCGTGGCTCGGCGCGCGTTACGGGATTGCCTGGCTGGATATGCTGGACGCCGTCGCGGCGCTGGGGGTCGCAGGGGTGATTATCTGGATCGGTTCGCAGCTGGGCAAACGCACCGCCGACGCGCTGCTGGACGTCGCTCCACACGGGCTGCGCGAACGCATCGAAACCGCCGTGGACAAGACCGAAGGCGTGCTGCAGTCCGAACGTGTGCGCGTGCGGCGCGCTGGACAGCGCTATTTCGTGGACGTGACCATCAGCGTGCCGCGTACCGCTAGCCTGGAACAAGCGCACGCCGCCAGCAACGCTGTGGAAAAACGCATCGCGCAGATTGTGCCGGCGGACGTGGTGGTGCATGTCGAGCCGCGCGCCAAGACCGACGAAAATCTCTTCGAAACCATCCGCGCCATCGCCCAGCGTCGCGGCCTCGCCGTCCACGAACTTTCCGCGCACCAGTTCGACCACCGGCTTTTTATTGAGTTACATCTGGAAGTGGACGAAGGTGCCAGCCTGCGCGAAGCGCATCGCCGCGCCTCCGAACTGGAGGAAGACATACTGAAGGAAACCGATCCGCGCGCGCTGGTGAACATTCACATCGAGCCGCTGGGCGTTAAAATAGGCGGCGGCGAGGAGATGAAGGAACTTTCGCGCACCGTGCAGGAATTTCTGAATTCACTGCAGTCGGAGTATCACGAGCTCACAGACTGCCATGAAGTGCACGTGCGCAGTGTGGATCATAAGATTTTGGTTTCCTGCCACTGCGCCATGGACGGAAGTCTGCCGATCACCGAAGTCCACGACATCACGGCCGCGCTGGAAGACCGCGTGAAAGAACGCTTCCCCCAAATTTTCCGCCTGACAATTCATCCCGAGCCGGTCGAAGAAAGCTAGCGCAGCGACAGCTGGGTCGTTTTCGGCGACGGGTCGCTTTGTGCGCGTCTGCGGCGAATCAACACGATTACAATGGCGGAGGCCCACAAAACACTGGTTAGCCCCATTTTCATCCCGCCGGGTTGAAAGGCGATGAATGCGCCGAGAGCTGCCAGAGACGCTGCGATTCCAATCGCGATCGAGTTCACGGCCCGCTTCCTCTTGCTGAATGGCGTAGGTGCCAAGCGATATCCCATCTGTCCTTCCAGCAACCAGCCGATGCAGTACCATTGCAGAAAGCCGGCGAGCACGAAAATCACCGTGCCGACGTTTGCAATCTGTCTGCCATAAATCGGATAGGCGTCAGCGAGATGTGACCCCGCAAGGAGCACAGGAGCCGCGGCCACGGTGGCGGGCAAATACATTGCTCCCACGATTTCCGCAGCCAGTGGCGGCGAGACAAAATCCACTTCTCCCCATCCGACGCCATCTTCACTTGTGTCTCTATCGCGTGCAGCAAGCCAGCTCGGGACAAGTAACAGCAGCGCAGCGACGGCAAAACTCGCAATCGGAAAAATGTATCGGAATGGTATCCGTCGCATGGTGTAGCAAGCAGCCTCTGGCACCTATTAGACACCGAACCAATGGTCGGCGGTTCCTAGGTTCTCATTGCGAAAGCGCCTGCGCAGAACCTCGAGACGTAAAAACTTGCGCGGCGAGTGCGATAACCGCGGGAAAACACTCCAGCACGTAGCGCGGTTCGGGCGTCTCCACAAATTTCACGAAAAATAGCGTGCGCACGACGCAGAACAAAATCAGCAGCGCCCAACCGGGCCGCCGCCGCGCCAGCCACGCACCGGCCAGCGCCAGCGCAAGATAAATGATGTTCACCACGCTCAGCCCCAGCGTAATCAGAAAATCCGGCCGGTCGTCCTGCCACTCTTCGCGCAGCGGCCACAAGTGCCCCGAGGAAGGCAGCAACTCGACACGCGGCGTGAACCACAACGTCAAGGTGCGCAGCAGCGGAACTTGCACGTAGGTGCGCAGCGGATGCCGCTCGGTGCGCTCGCGCCCGATCTCGCGGAATTCCTGGTCCAGCGGCGGATCAATCGTCAGCGCTTCGTTATATTCATCGAGCAAGTCCGCCACGCGCTCTTTTTCGTCCTGCGAATCGAAGGCGTAGGCCGGAAGCTCGCCAATCACGATCTCTTCCTCGTTCACTTTCCACTGCGTCAGGTACACATCGCGAAAACGCCACATCCAGGTGTTCGTCCAAGCCGTAAATCCCAGCGGAGTGTATTCGCCCGGCAATTCGCTATAGCGGGGCGCAAGGAATTGCACGTCGTGCAGCGTGCGCCAATTGCGCGCGGCCCAGGGGACAAGCGGAATCAGCAGGCCCAGTGCCATCAGCAGCACCGCGCGCACCAGCTTCATCCAATCCCCCGGCCGCCACCATTTCGCCAGCAGCACCAATCCAGCCGCAAACAGTACCAACGGAGTTTCCGGCCGCACCAGCGTGCCAAATCCCACGATGATTCCAGCGAGCAGCCACGGATTGGCGAGAAACGCCGTAGCCGGCGCTACGGAAGCGCCGGCAGCATCCGTCTGCAACAACACCAGAATCCCGAGCGCCGTCAGAAAGATCACTAACGTCTCAGTAAGCACTACGGCCGTGTAATTCGCCGTGAACGGGCACAGCGCCGCGAGCCACAAACCCGCCAGCGCCACGCGCCGCCTCGAACTTTCGGGCGCCAGCCGCGCCGCAATCAATGCGATCACGAAGCACGTGGCCAGGTCCACCCCGACCTGCGCCAGCATCGCAGCGCGCGGCGATTGCCCCGCCACCGCGAACACCGCTGCCAGAAACGCCGGATATCCCGGAACGCGCATGTCCACGGGCGTCAGTTGCCCATGCACCGCAAACCCGTATACCCGGTTCTTCAGCCAATTCCACGCCAACTCGATGTAAAATGGAGCGTCGCCTGTATCCGTGACCGGAAATTTCAGTACCAGATACACCCGCAGTGCCAGTCCAGCACATACCGCCGCGGCTAGGTTTGCGCGCATCTTATTGGTGGGAGTCATTGACACCGTCTCAAGGGACAGCTAGCTTGGATTGTCTGAATGCCTGAACGCAAGCCAATTTTCTACGATCAAGAACGCCGCCGCTGGCGCCGCACGCGCCGCGTGCTGGAAATTACAGGCGGGCTTTTCACGCTCATCCTGGTCGTTTTCGTGGTCAACGTTTTTCGCAAGCCGGAATTGCCGGACATTCTTTCCGCGGCCACGCACTGGAATATTCACGCCCTGCCCGCGAAACTTAGGCCCAAGCCTGTGACGCGAGGCCGCAAACGCAAAGTCGCCGCGCTCGGCAAGCTGCCACAGAATTACGATCCGCTGCGCGCCGCGTTTTACGTGGCCGACGATCCCACCAGCCTGGCTTCGTTGAAGCTGCATTACCACGATATTGATTTGCTGATCCCCGAAGCGCTGCACGCCTCTTCGGCGGACGGCCGTCTGGATATCGAGCAGGACCCCAAGCTCTTGTCGTGGATGCAGACCGGCCCGATCGAGCTACCGATCATGTCCATGGTCAACAACTACGACGGGAAAACCTGGGTCACCAAAGAAATGGCGGAAATGCTCGCGAATCCGGCGGCCCGCGAACGCTTATCGAAGTCGCTTGCGGATTTTGCCAGCGCGCAGCACCAATCCGGCATCGTGGTGGATTTCGAGTTGGTGCCGCAAAGCAGCCAGCCCGACTTCGCGCGCTTTATTCATGATCTGGCTGTGGCCATGCACGCCACGAACTTGAAGCTGATGGTCGCGCTGCCTGCCGCGGATTGGAGCTATGACTACAAATATCTGGCGGCGCAGGCCGACGCTGTCATTCTGATGAATTACGACTTGCACTATCCGACATCGGACGCAGGGCCCATCGCGCCGCAGGACTGGTTCGAACGCAACATCGACAACATCGTGAAGATCGTGCCCGCGGAAAAAATCGTGATGGGCATCGCGAACTACGGCTACGATTGGCCGGCGAAATCCAAAAAAGTTCCGCACCCCATCGCGCAGGCGATGACTTTCCAGCAGGGAATTATCACCGCGGTCGAATCGGAATCAGACGTGACTTTCGATCCCGACTCGCTGAACCCGCACTACTCCTACGAAGACGAGCAGAACCAGGTGCACAGCGTCTGGATGCTCGACGGCGTCACCGCTTACAACGAATTGCGCGCTGCCGAGCGCGCGGGCGTGCGCGGCACAGCCCTGTGGCGCCTGGGCATGGAGGATCCCTCGATCTGGTCCGTCTGGGACGCCACGCATTCCACCGACGCGATCCGCGCCAAACTCGAGGAAGTTCCGCCAGGCTACGATTTGATTTTGGAAGGCGCGGGCGATATCTGGCGCATCACTGCGACGCCGCAGAGCGGCCGCCGCACTTTCGATTACGATGCCGTCAGCGACGTGTTCGATGACGAGTCCTACCAGAGTTATCCGCTTTCCTGGCGCATCGAGCAGATGGGCGCGGCGCCGCATAAAGTGGCGCTGACGTTCGACGACGGTCCGGACCCGCAGTGGACGCCGAAAATTCTCGACATTCTCCAGCAGAAACATGCATCCGCGACATTTTTCGCCATCGGCGAATCCGCGAACCAGGACCCGCAACTGGTGAAGCGCGCCTACCAGCAGGGCAATGAAATCGGCAATCACACTTTCACGCATCCGGACTTCGAGACCATTTCAAAATCGCAACTGCAGATCGAATTGAATCTGACGGAGCTGCTGATCGAAAGCAATCTGGGAGTGAAAACCCTGCTTTTCCGTCCGCCGTACGGCATCGACCATCAGCCGGAAACCGCCAGCGAAATTCAGATGCTGCCGATTCCGCAGGCAATGGGTTACATCATCGTTGGCGCGCAGATTGACCCGCACGATTGGGGCGAGCCGAACGGCGGAGCGCCGCCAGCGACGGCCGTGATCGTGCAACGCGTGCTGCACGATGCCACGCTTGGCCACGGCAACATTATCCTCATGCACGATGGCGGCGGGAACCGCGCCAACACTGCGGCGGCGCTGCCGCAAATCATCGACGGGCTGCGCGCGCAAGGCTACGAATTCGTTTCTGTCTCCGACCTGCTGGGGCAGACGCGCGCGCAGGTGATGCCGCCGCTTTCGCACCAGGAATGGTTGCTGGTGCGCGCCGACGCTTTCATTTTTGAAGTGTTCCGCTGGTTCCGCACGGGAATTGCATTCATTTTCATAGCGGGGATTCTGCTGGTCAGCAGCCGCGCGTTGATTATTGGTTTGCTGGCGCTGATCGAAAAATTGCGGCCCGCGCCCGCGGATCATCCGGAGTACAAACCCGACGTCACTGTCCTAATTCCTGCATACAATGAGGAAGCGGCGATCGTCAATACAGTGCAATCGGCGCTCGCTTGCGATTATCCAAAGCTCGAAATTCTGGTGGTAAACGACGGTTCCACGGATCGCACCGCCGAGCTGGTGAACGCAAATTTCTCGCGTGAACCCCGCGTGCGCCTGATCAGCCAGCCCAATCGCGGCAAGCCCGCAGCGCTGAATCATGGCTTGGCCGAAGCCACCGGCGAAATAATTATTTCGATTGATGGCGATACCATCGTGGACCCGGAAGCGATTCCGCGACTGGTGCGCCATTTCGCGGACCCCAAGGTGGGCGCCGTCGCCGGCAACGTGAAAGTGATGAACCGCAATCGCTGGCTCACTCGTTGGCAGGCGCTGGAATACATCACCAGCCAGAACCTGGAAAAGCGCGCGTTCGATCTGCTGAATTGTATTCCGGTGGTGCCCGGCGCGGTGGGCGCGTGGCGCACCGAGCTGCTGCGCGCGAACCATGGATTTTCCGGAGATACGGTTGCTGAGGACACCGACCTCACGCTGACCATCCGCCGCAACGGTTGGAAGATTCTCTACGACGAAGACGCCATCGGCCGCACCGAGGTCCCGGAAACCGTCGAGGCGCTTATTCGCCAGCGTTTTCGCTGGACGTTTGGTACCATGCAGGCCGTCTGGAAACATCGCGACGCGGTGGGCAAGCCGCGCTACGGCACGCTGGGCTGGATCGCCATCCCCAATATTGTGATGTTTCAGATTATTTTGCCGCTGGTCTCGCCGCTGATTGATCTGCTGTTCCTGCTTTCGATCGCTCTATGGGGCCTGGCGCAATTGCGCATCGCGCAGCTGCCGCAATTGTGGACGCTGCAGGACGTCGAGCGCTCCCTGATCTTTTTCGCGCTGTTCATGTTGATCGACCTATTTACCTGCGTCGTGGCCTTCGCGCTGGAACGGCACGAGGACTGGACTCTGCTCGCGCCGCTCATCCTGCAGCGTTTTTACTACCGGCAAATGATGTATGTGGTTCTGTTCCGCGCGCTCAAGGAAGCGGTGCAGGGTAGGCCGGTCGGATGGCGCGGCGTCGAGCAGCACCCTGCCTTGCCCGTGCCAGCGGCATCCAGCGTGAAACGCGAGGCGTGAAGCAGCAAGCACGAAATGGAAACGTCGAAGGCCCCGCTGCGTCCTGCACTTTCCTCTACCGTCAATCCCCTAAGGCGAATACCCGATGGGAAGATTCCTTTCCGCGTCGTACTGTTTTTTCTCGAATCGTATAGGCACGGACAAAAGTGCTCCATGCCCGCAAATGAATTCGTGGTCCAAATCAATGGATTCAATCCAATAGGAGGAAGCAGCGCTCATGCAAAATCGTTTGAAGTTCGGGAGCACCGCTAAGCTGGCGACGGCAATGGCGGCACTGGCCGGTTTTCTGGCATTTTCGTCCACGCCTGTCCGTGCGGACGACTGCCAGAGCAAAACCGCGAAAATTGACCATAACCTGCACGATGCCATCGCGCACAAGGGCCCGGACAGCAAGGAAGCCGCTCACTGGCGCGACGAACTGGCGGCGCAACGCGAGCGCTGCTGGAATGCCGACCACAAGTGGTGGGACGAAGATGCGCATAAGTGGCACACGGAGCACGACTGGGACGCGCACGACCACGATCACTAGTTTGCAGGCGTGAATGATTGCCCTAGGGCTGCGCCGCTTTCTGCGGAGAGTGGCGCAGCCGCAGTTCCAACCATCCTTTTCCGCGTTCGTGTCTGTGCGCCGCCAGGACCAGTTTGCTCACCTTAGTGCCGTGCCCTGCCCTGCGGCACAATAGTTTTGCGGAAACCGCTGTGCTTCTGCTAGCATAAAAGGTCGTAAAGGGCTGCATCCTGATTTCCAGGAGCGGCACCGGAGGTTCCAATGAGTGTTGCGCCGCGTGCGGGCAACGGTAAAGTTACCGTGCCCGACATACTTTCCCGCAAGACGCGTTCCCTCGCAGGCCATTTCGAAACCAAGCAAAAAATTACCTGCATCACGGCTTATGACTATTCCACCGCGCTGGTGCTCGATGAAGCCGGCGTGGATATCATCCTCGTCGGCGACTCGCTCGGCATGGTGGTCCTGGGTTATGAGAACACGCTGCCGGTGACGCTGGACGAAATGGTGCATCACACGCGCGCGGTGCGGCGCGGCACCCGGCGCGCATTGCTTGTCGCGGATATGTCGTACGGCAGCTTTCACGTTTCGCTCGATGAATCCGTGCGCAATGCCGTGCGGCTGGTGAAGGAAGGCGGCGCCGAAGCGGTGAAGGTGGAAGGCGGCGAGCGGCGCATTGAATTAATCGCGCGTCTGGTCGAATCCGAAATTCCGGTGATGGGCCATGTGGGGCTCACGCCGCAATCGATTCATGCGCTGGGCGGATTTCACGTGCAGGGCAAGACGGCCGACGCGGTGCGCCAGCTCGAACGCGATGCGCGCGCGGTGGAAGCCGCCGGAGCGTTCTCCGTGGTTCTGGAATCCGTGCCACGCGATCTCGCCGCGCGCATTACTGAAAAGCTACACATTCCCACGATCGGCATCGGCGCCGGACCCGAATGCGACGGCCAGGTGCTGGTGTTCCACGACCTGGTGGGCCTCACGCCGGGGCACAAGCCGAAGTTCGCGCGGCAGTACCTGAATCTGGCTGCGGAAATTTCTCGCGCGGTCACCAGCTATTGCGACGATGTCCGCCGCGGTGATTTTCCGTCCGATGCGGAATCGTTTCACTCGCCGGCGCAGGTGCGCGAGCAGCTGCTGACGCGCCAGCGAACCTGACGCAGGCGGAGCGGCACTCGGCGCCAATTCAAATCATCAGGAGCGCTTCCAATGAACGCGGAAGATTTTCGCCCGCTGTACGATTACAACTCCTGGGCCAATCGTCGCACGCTCGACGCCTGCGCGGCGCTCAGTTCGGAGCAATTCACGCGCGACATGGGTTCCAGCTTTCGCTCCGTGCGCGACACGCTGGTGCATCTGATGCTGGTGGAATGGCTGTGGCTGGAACGCTGGCACGGCCGCTCGCCGACTTCTTTCGCGCCTGCTGCGGATTTTCCAAATGTGGATTCCGTGCGCGCTCGCTGGGCGGAAATCGCTCGCGACCTGCTGGATTACATCGCCTCGCTCACGCAGGAAGAGGTGCAGCGCGTGGTTCAGCACAAGACGACGGCCGGAGTGCCGCAAGCGGCGCCGCTGTGGCAGATGCTGCAACACTTGCTGAACCACGGCACCTACCACCGCGGACAGGTGACCACTTTGCTCCGTCAATTGGGCGCGAAAGCCACCGGCACGGACCTGATTACGTTTTATCGCGAGCGCGCCGCGCCGTCCGCCGTCAACTCATGACGCGCGTTCGCTGCCGCTGCTGCAGCCCGCGATAATCTCGTCCGCAGTTCGTTTGAGTACGCGCGTCCACCTGCTGCTATGGAAACTATCCACACCATCGAATGGATGAAGCAAATCGCGCGCGAAAATCGCGTGCACGAACGCGTACTCGGCCTGGTGCCCACGATGGGCGCGCTCCACGAGGGTCATTTTTCGCTGATTGGCGCTGCGCAACGCGAATGCGCGCCGGTGGTCGTATCGCTCTTCGTCAATCCTAAGCAATTCGGCCCCGCGGAAGATCTAAATAAATATCCGCGCACGCTGGAAGCGGACCGCGCGGCGCTGGAAGCACTGGGTGTGGATTATCTTTTCGCGCCCTCGGCGCAGGAAATGTACCCGCCGGGTTTTCGCAGCGCGGTAGTCGTGGAAGGCTTAAGCGACCGGCTTGAAGGACGTTCGCGCCCCGGTCATTTTCGCGGCGTTACCACGGTGGTGCTGAAACTTTTCGAAATCGTGCAGCCGCGCTTTGCTTATTTCGGCCGCAAAGATGCGCAGCAGGCGCGCCTGATCCGCCAGATGTCCGCAGATCTGAATCTCGACACCGACGTAGTGGTCTGCCCCATCGTGCGCGAAGCAGATGGCCTGGCGCTTTCTTCGCGCAACGTATATCTGAGCGGTGAAGACCGCCGCGCCGCCGCTACTCTCTCTCGCTCGCTCGCAGCAGTGCGTGACGAAATCGCCAAAGGCGAGCGCGATACCGGCCGCTTGCTGGACGCTCTGCGCCGCGCGCTTGCAACCGAACCGCGCGTCGCGCTCGATTACGCCGAAATCGTAGATAACGAATCGCTCGAGCCCGTCGCGAGCCTGCGCGGCACATGCTACGTGTTGCTCGCCGCTAAAGTGAGCGAAACGCGCCTGATCGATAACGCGCTGATCGAGCCGGACGGCGATTCCTTTTGCGTCACGCTCTAGCGAAATCCACGCGGCGGGCAGCATGCCAGCCTCCTCCGGTTGCGATTGCCAGACAATGAGAAAAATCCTGATGAAACTCCATCGTGTCGGTTATTTAGTCACCGAGACTTGTAGCGCGAGGGCTGGGAAGGAGCAAAGCGATGCGCACCGTGACCTATGGCGGAGCCGTCAGCTTGGACGGATTTCTGGCTGGCGTGGATGGCTCGCTCGATTGGCTGCACTTCAGCAAGGACGTGCAGCAGGTGATGACAGACTCCTGGAAGGACGTTGACACGATCCTAATGGGGCGGAAGACCTATGCGGTGACGGCCGCAGAGAAATCAGGGAAAGCCAAGAGCGGCGAACGCAAGGAGCCGGCCAAGCGAACTTATGTGTTCTCGCGCACGCTCAAGAGCATTGCCGAGCCGGGAATCGAATTGGTGACGGACGATGCGGTCGAGTTCGTCAAGAATCTCAAGCAAATGCCGGGGAGAGACATCTGCCTGGTGGGCGGTGGGGAACTGGCACAATCGCTGTTGGCCGCCTGCCTGGTGGATCGAATCGGCCTGAACATTCATCCCATCCTGCTTGGCTCAGGCATCCCTGCCTTCCGCAATACCGGAAATCGAGTGAAACTGATACTCACGGAGAATCGACTGCTCGACGGAGGTTGCATCCTCGCGAACTACAAAGTCTTGCACGCCGGCTAACTTCTGCGCCGGCGCGTCTCGGGCTGCGGCGTACCAGCAAAATTATTCCGCTCGTAGTGCCGTCAATACTTCCGTAGCGTGCCCTTTGGGCGTCACCTTGTCCCAGATAGCGCGGATTTTTCCGTCTGCACCGATCCAGTAGGTCATGCGCACAATCCCCAAAAACGATTTTCCCAGGAACGTTTTCATGCGCCGCGCGCCGTACGGTTCGATCACAGCGAATTCCGTGTCGGCCAGCAGCGGAAAAGTAAGCTTGTGCTTCACTTTGAATTTTTTCTGCGCTTCCACGGAATCGCCGCTGCAGCCAACGATGGCACTGTTCAGTTCCACGAATTGCTTCAGGGCGTCACGGAACTCGGACGCTTCGTTGATTCAACCGGGAGTATTCGCTTTCGGATAAAAATACAGGATCAGGTTCTTGCCGCGATAATCCCGCAGCGAGACGCGCGCGCCGCTGTCGTCCTTCACCTGAAAGTCCGGAGCCTGGTCGCCAACCTTGAGCATCTGCGTTCTCCGCGCCCGCTGTGAACTATACTTCCGCCGCTGCGCGCGGCAGACTATCGCTTACGATTTGCTCGTGGGCGCGCTTGCCGATTCGGCGTCGTCGCGGCTGCCGTTCGCCTCCTCGCCGCGCAGGGCCGTCAACACTTCGGCCGCATGCCCTCGGGGGACTACGCCATTCCAGATCTTCACGATCTTGCCGTCCGGGCCGATCCAGAAAGTGGTGCGTACGATTCCCATAAACGTCTTGCCCAGAAAACTCTTCATGCGCCGCGCGCCGTACGCTTCGATCATTTCGAATTCCGTGTCGGCCAACAGCGGGAAATTCAAACTCAGCTTCTTGCTGAATTTCGCCTGCGCCTCGACGTCGTCCGCGCTCACTCCCGCAATCTCCGCGTTTTGCGCCTGGAAATCGGCGATCATGTTGCGGAAGCCGTTCGCTTCGTGAATGCATCCCGGCGTATTGGCCTTGGGATAAAAATACAAAACCAGATGTTTGCCGCGATAGTCGGCGAGCGTTACCTTGCGCCCGTCGTCCGCCAGCACTTCAAAATGCGGTGCCTGATCGCCTTCTTTCAGCACGATGTTTCTCCTTCCGCGCTTCCACCCGGTGCTTCGCCACGCGCATGCCCCGCGGCCTCTACGCCTCCGCCAGCACGCGCTTCAGAATTTCGTTCACGATTTGCGGGTTGGCCTGCCCACGCGTTTCCTTCATCACCTGTCCCACAAAAAATTTGAAAACGCCTTCGCTTCCCGCACGGTACTTCGCCAAATTATCCGGGCTCTTCGCAATCACCACGCGCGCAATCTTTTCAATCGCGCTCGTATCGGAAATTTGCGCCATGCCTTCAGCCGCGATAATTTGCGCGGCTTCTTTTCCGGTATCGAACATGGCTGCGAACACTTTCTTGCCGCTGGCCGCCGTGATTTCACCGCGCTCGACGATCGCCAGCAATTCCGCCAGCGCGGCCGGCGCCACCGGACAATCTTCGATCTGCTTGCCGGCATCCTTTAGACGCCGCAGCAGTTCCACCGAAATCCAGCTCGCCGCAGCACGCGGCGGAGCGCCCGCGCGCGCCGTTGCTTCGAAATAATCAGCCAGAGCGCGCGTGGCCGTCAGCACGCCAGCGTCGTAGTCCGCAATTCCATATTCGCTGACGAAACGGGCGCGCTTCGCGTCCGGCAATTCCGGCATTGCAGCCCGAATCTGCTGCACCAGGGCTCCCGAAGCCGTCAGCGGCAGCAAATCCGGATCCGGAAAATAGCGATAGTCGTGCGCGAACTCCTTCGAGCGCATCGCCTCGGTGCGTCCTCGGGCGACGTTCCACAGCCGCGTTTCTTGCGTCACCGTGCCGCCCGCCTCGATCACGCCGATTTGGCGTTCAATCTCGTACTCCAGCGCGTGCGCCAGATAGCGGAACGAATTCAGGTTCTTGGCTTCCACCTTGGTTCCGAACTTCGGCGCGCCGCGTAGACGCACGCTGACGTTGGCGTCGCAGCGCAGCGAACCTTCTTCCATGTTGCAATCGCTCACGTCCGTGTACTCCAGCACCTGCTTCAACGTCGTCAAATATGAATACGCTTCAGCGGGTGTGCGAATATCAGGCTCGGAAACAATTTCTATCAAGGGCGTGCCGCAGCGGTTGTAGTCAATGTAGCTCCAGCGGTCGGAGTCGGCGAAGCCTTCGTGCAGATTTTTCGCCGCGTCCTCCTCCATGTGCACGCGCGTGATTCCAATGCGCTTGGCTGCGCCCTCGGCTTCGATCTGGAGCGAGCCCGCCAGAGCCAGCGGCAGCTCGTATTGCGAAATTTGATAGCCTTTCGGCAGGTCCGGATAGAAATAATTCTTGCGCGCGAAGACGGAACGCTCCTGAACCTGGCATTCCAGGGCCAGCGCCGCGCGAATCGCAAGTTCGCGCGCTCTGCGATTCAGCACCGGCAGCGCTCCCGGCAGCCCCAAACACACCGGACATGTATTGGAATTCGGCGCGTCGCCAAAGCGCGTCGAGCAGCCGCAGAACGCTTTCGTGCGCGTCTTCAGTTGCGCGTGCACTTCCAGGCCGACCACAGCTTCGTATTTGGCCATGGTCTGGGGTGGCACGCGATTTGCTTCCTGGATATCTCGGGTCATGTTGTGCGGCGCATAGCGCGGCGTTCGGGGCACCGCGAACCCAGAATTATAGCATCCGCATCGGCGAATGTTGAGAAACACGCCAGCCGCCGGCGGGAACGAGGCGCGCACGGCCAGGCGCGTGGCGCGAAAACGACGGGCCTGGCCAGTCGAATTCGCCTAGTTTGCCATTTATTCCCCGTGGCGGCCGCCCGGCGGCAGGTCCACCTTGAATCCAGCCATGAAATTCAAGCGCAAGGACGGAAAGCCAAAAGCCTCCTCGTATCTTTGGTTCAGGAAGTTATTGAGCCGGCCATAGATTTCGACGCCCTTGGGTAACCGGTAGGCGAAGCCCGCGTTCAACAATTCATATCCGTGATTTCGGAACAGGCACGGAAGCATCAGCTCGCAAGCGAAGGTTCCATCGTTCGGCTCGACGTCCAGCACCGCGCCGCGAATCGTCCCGTTCAGGTTGAGCATCAATCGCTTCTTCGTCCAGGTAGCATTGAATCCAGCGGCGTTGCGCGGCCGGCGAAGCAGTGGTTCTCCGACGGAGAAGGGATCGATGGGCTCGGTAAAGCCGTCCAGCGCCAGAATCGCCGTATTCATCCACGTGTACGAACCTGAAAACTCGAAGGACTGAACCGGATGGATGCGAATGGTCGTTTCCAGGCCGTAGGCTCGCGACTTTCCGATGTTCTCCGAATCGAAATTGGTGGGCAAGTCGCCCGTGGACACGATTTGATCCTTGAATTTGTTATAGAAATAAGTGACGTCCAGGATCGCGCGGTCGTGCGCCATGTGTTGCTCAATGCCCGCATCATAGCTGATGCTTTCCTCGGGCTTCAGCGCGGGATTGTTCGTGAACGCCAGTTCGAATCCATCCGGCGCGCGGAAGCCGGTTCCAAAACTGGCATGCAGGCGTGTGCCGCCGAAAAAACCGTCGCCGTCTCCCTGCCGTGCCACGTACGCGGCGGAAATCCGCGGGGTCACCTTGGCGAGGGTATTGGCGGGAATCCCGGGCTGACCTTCGTCTACATTGACCGGAACGGAATCGGTCTGAATGTCGTCCACACGCACTCCCAGGTTGATGAACCAGCGAGCGGAGGGAGTCCAGCGGTTCTCCGCGAAGAACGCATAACTATTGCGCCCCAGCAGAAACGGCAAGTCATTCGTCCCTTCAACAAACAGATTCTTGTACTCGTCGCGGTCGTATTCGAAACCCGCCACGAGCGTATCGCGGGAGGAAATTGCGATCTCGCTCCTGGTATTGGCCACCACGCGCAGATTGTCGGTGAACGAGTTTCCTTCCGTAGGCGAAAAGAAAGTGATGCGATCGGTGGAAACACTCACTGTACTGACTTGCTGGAAGCGCGAAGAGAACTGTTCAACTTCCTGCGCCTGGTAGCCGAAAAGATTCTGGTTCTGATGAGTGGCCGGATCGCGCCCCGGAAATAAACCGTCCGGGTCCGAGCCCCAGGGGCCCGGGAGCCCCACCACCCCGTTGTAGCCAAGGAAATTCACATTGAATTTGCGGCGCGGCGAGCGCGAATAGCCCAGGCTCACCGTGGAGCTCTGATCGCGATAACCGTCGTTCTGAATTTGTCCCCTGGTTTGTAAACGCGACAGGCTGTACGCCCAGCTGAATCCCTTGTTCAATCCCGCTCCGCTGGCGGCCAAACGCCAGGTGTACAAGCTGCCGGCTTCGCCCAAAAAAGAAAAATGCGGCGGGCCATCTCCGTGAATCGTCTCAAGGTTAATCACTCCGGCCACGGCATTGGATCCGTAAAGCGCGCTCTCCGGACCGCGTATCACCTCGATTTGCTCCACTCCTTCCGCCGGCAGTGGCGATAGATCGAACCCGCCGCCGAAATCGTTCAGTTCAATTCCATCGATCATTACCAGGTTGTAGTCCGAATCTCCGCCGCGGATGAAGGCGCTCGTAACCGTGCCGCGGCCTCCCGACTGGTTGATTTCCGTTCCCGGCAGTCCGCGCAATACGTCCAGCGCGACTTGCGCGCCGCGGTCGTCAATCTCATCCGCGGAGACAACACTCACCGAGGACGCAATTTGCGAAGTTAGCGCGCCGCCCGGCGCGGCTGACACAACCACGAGATCTCGTTGCGCAGTCAATTTCAAATGCAGATCGCTAGGGCGTTTTTCACCGGCCGCCAAGTCAATATCCACCGGCAATTGATCGAATCCGGGAATCGTGGCTAGGATTTGGTATTTTCCCGCGCGCAATCCCGCGAAGCTGTATTGGCCGTGCGCATTTGTGTCGCGCGTTTCCAGTTGGGCCATCGCGTAGAGAAGAGTGACGCGGGCTCCGGGCACGGCTTGGCCGGCCGGATCGAAAACTGTGCCGGAAATCACGGCGTCCTGCGGATCGTGCGCGGAAACGCCTGCGGAAGTATTAGGAGTTTGTGCGTAGGCGCTGCAGGCCAACAGCAAAAATAAGGAAGTGAAATGCAATACCGCGGAGCGTAGTCTCATTTTTCCCCCTCTCCCTCTCGCGCGGGAGTTGAAGGTTGTCCAAACGACGCACGCGCCTCCTCCGACGCTTGCGTATCCGGATTGAGACTCCGCCGGTCTCCTGGCTTGGCGGCATGTCGGGATTCACTCACTCGAAACGACGATGAGATCCCGGCAGCAGCGCGGCCTTCCCATCCTTCACTCGGAATCGCGGCTTGCTGCGATTCTTTGCTTCAGACAGTGGTGCGCGCTGAAAAAATTCCGCCTTACAGTCGCGCGGCGGCGACGGTTTTTCACCGTCTTCCCGTGCGCGGAGTCTCTGGTGATTGTGTACGGCGCCGTGAAAATTCCACATGCGCCGCTACGGACTAGGAATTCGCTAGTGGCTGCCGCGCAGAATCACGCGCGGACGCCCGCTCGAGCGCATCTCTACTTCGAGCGGCGCTTCGAACACTTCTTCCAGCACATCCTGCTGATACACTTCCGCGGGTGCTCCGATGCGCAGGCACTTACCTCTGTGCAGCAAGGCAATACGGTCGGAAAATTCCGCGGCCAAATTCAATTCGTGGGTCACCACCACCACGGTG
>DATNLN010000119.1:0-14960 GCA_035602855.1 Candidatus Acidiferrales bacterium | reverse complement strand
AGCGCCTCCGGTTCCTTGTTCAACCGCCTTCTCGCCGTAAAAATCGACCCCACAAAGTTCGGCGGCGCGCTTCGTCAGCGGGGTGAAAAGATCCGTGTCGTAATTGGAAATTACGTGTTCGAGGACTGCGGTAGTGCGTTCCAGGCCCATGCCCGTATCCACGGACGGCTTCGGCAGCGGATTTAGGTTGCCGGAAGCGTCGCGATTGAACTGCATGAACACGAGGTTCCAGATTTCGACGTAGCGTCCGCAGTCGCACGGGAACACGCAATCGGTGTGGCCTTGATCGGAGGCCGCGCGGCCCATGTCGTAGAAAATTTCGCTGCAGGGGCCGCAGGGGCCGGTGTCGCCCATGGCCCAGAAATTATCCTTCAGGCCTGGGATTTCGATTACGCGGCCGGTGGGCGCGCCGATCTTGGTCCAGAGAGCGGCGGCTTCATCATCGGGGGCGAGCATTTTCCCGGGCGAGACTTCCGCGCCGCCGAAAACGGTGAAGTAGAGTTTTTCCGGTGGAATGCTGTACCAATCGGGCGAAGTGATCAGCTCCATGGCGAAGGCGATGGCGTCTTTTTTGAAATAATCGCCGAAGGAAAAATTTCCGAGCATTTCGAAAAACGTGTGATGTCGGTTGGTGAAGCCCACGTTTTCCAGGTCGTTGTGTTTGCCGCCGGCGCGTACGCATTTCTGGCAGGTGCTGGCGCGGTTGTAATCGCGCTTTTCCAGGCCGAGGAAAACGTCCTTGAACTGGTTCATTCCAGCGTTGGTGAAAAGCAGCGTGGGATCGTTCGTAGGCACGAGCGAGGAACTGCGCACGACGCGGTGGCCGCGCTCTTCGAAAAATTTCAGAAATGTTTTGCGGACTTCGTTGCCAGTCCACTGCTTGTCAGTCAAGGATGCCCTCTGTCGAAAGGGTTCATTATCGCAGAGGGTCCCAGCGGTCGCAACGCCGCGCGAGGCCGAATGAGGCAAGCACAGCTGACCCTAGAGAACACAGAGAAAGAAAGAGAGATCGTTCGGCCGGCATGAGGCAAAGGCGCAGGCCTCGAGGATGACGACGCTGGTTGCATCGTCAGAGGCGCAGGGGAAAACCTGAGGCGTGGTTTACCGTTAAGTGAGCTTCGGAGCAGGAGCGGCTCTGAAAGCCGCCCCTACGCGCTTCTTTCTGTACGTTCGTTTGTGCTGCTACGTGCTACGGAACGAACGCAGCGACGGGCTGGAGCCTCGCGCTAGTTTTCTGGAGTGGCTTGTTTTTTGGCCTTGGCTGCTGCTTCGGCTTCTGCGGTCCATGGCGGAACTATGCCGTTGATGCGCGCGTAGGCGATGGATTGGCCGAGGTGTTCGTGCGCGTGGGTTACCAGAATGTAGACCACGTCGCCGTAGTTGGCGTCGGGGCCGAGCTTGGGCAGTGGCTTATTGAAATCGGCGTTGGTCATCACGTCGATGGCGTTGTGGGCGCTGTCGAAGGATTTATTGAGCGCTTCAATGATCTGGGCCTTGTCGGTGAGCGAGTTTTGGAAAGTTTTGGGATCGAAGCCCGCCGGGAGCGGCGCGCCCACCAAATTTGGAATGTTGTAATTCGCGCTGGCGATGTGCATGAAGACTTCGCCGATGGAGCGAACACCTTCGGCGGGGCGCCAACTGTATTTTTCAGCGGGGATGGCAGTCGCGAGGTCCACGAATTTCTTGTGCATGATGTCGAAGTCCTGCAGGGATTGCGGCTTCATGTCGTAGCTGGGCGGAGTCTTGTCCTTCGACTGCGTGGATTGCGCGGAGGAAGCGGCCCCGCTTTGCGGGCCCGGGCCGGACAGCGCGAACGTGCGGGACGCGCTGGCACTGAAGAGCAGGGCCAGAGCCGCTGTAGACATCAAGAGTTTTTTCATTAGTAGATCTCCTCTGAAAGCAGATGCTGCGAGTTTAGTCGTGCGTCCCGCGGAGCAGCACACTGTCCGAAATCGGCAAAGCTGGTGGCGCAGTGTCCGGAGTCGAGATGGTTGCACCCGATTACGGATTGCGCCTTTTGGCCAAGCTCCAATTTTCGGGAGTCTGCAGTGATATTTAGCGTCATGAACATCCCCGTGGGTTGCTGTGGTGCTTAGACGGAGGACGGCGGGAATAATCTTTTCGGCGCGGTGATTTTTTTGCGCGGCCAAGTAAAAGGCGCGGAGCTCGGTTCGGGCTGACGCGGGGTTTTCTTGGGAGCTGCGCTATTGCTCGGAGAGTTCGGAGTCGGAGGCGTTGTTGTCGGGGAGTTCAGGGAGGTTGCCGTAGGTGACACCCTTTAGTTCGGCGCGAATTACCTCGGAGGAGAACCCCGCGCCGAGAAGGTTGCGATAGAGGGAGGCGATCTTTTTTTGGTCGAGAGGGCCGCGGAGATGGGCTAGGCGACGGGTGAGGCGCGCGCGGACCAGGCTCGCTTCGTCCGTCTCTGCGAAGACGGCATCCAGGGCGGATTCGATATGTCGGTCGGGGACGCCGCGGGCGCGGAGTTCGCGGGCGATGCGGAAACGGCCCTGGCGGCGCAGCTTGGCGTGTTGCGCGGCATAGTTCAGGGCGAACTTGGCGTCGTCGAGGTAATTAAGTTCGCGGAGGCGCGCGATCACGGCAAGGATCAGGTCCTTATTTTCCGCGCGCCGCTCAAGATGTTTTTTCATTTCGGAGACGGAGTGCGGGCGGCGCATCAGAGCGCGTTGCGCGGACATGTAGAGCTGCGTTTCGGTGAGCAGTTTGCGGGAAGGTTGACGCGAACGCATCAGTTGAGCATAGAGCAGGAGGTGGAGGAAGTATAGGTGTTGGACCAGGGAACGGATGTTGAGGAAATAGAGCAGAGAGCCAACGACAAGGGCTGAATGCGGATGAAAACGGCTAAAAACAACAGCAAAATGATGCTAGGAAACTTTGGGGGCGTTACGGTCCGGAAGCTACGTTGGGAGTATGCACCGCATTGGAGTCTCCGACAGGTATGTCTGACCTCTGAGTAACCAGATTAATGTCTGCTTGGGTGATCTGCGGCGGCTTACGCCGCACGTCACCGAAAAAGAATTCCGCGTTACCGTTGTCGGTCAACCAAGGGGGCGAGAATCGTTGACGATTCTTATCGGCGCGAGCTGTTGGTGCTGTCGAATTCGGACATGGCGCGTTCCATATCTTCGCGGGCGGAGTCGGCGCTGGAGCGGACGCCTTGGACGCGCAGCCGGAAATCGTCCGGATTGCTCGCGCGCAGAATGGCTTCTTCGAAGGTGATCAGGTTGCGCGAGTAGAGATCGAAGAGCGATTGATCGAACGTTTGCATGCCGTATTGGCTGACGCCGGCGGCGATGGCGTCGCGGATCATGCGCGTCTTGTCGGGATTGATGATGCAATCGCGAATGTATCCGGTAGAGATCATGACTTCGACGGCCGGGACGCGGCCGGAGCCGTCGGCTTTGCGCACCAGGCGCTGGCTGATGACGGCTTTCAACGTGCCGGCGAGTTGCAGACGAATTTGTTTTTGCTCGGGCGGCGGAAAGACAGCGATGATGCGCTGAATGGTTTCCGTCGCGTCGAGAGTGTGCAGGGTGGACAGAACCAAGTGGCCGGTTTCGGCGGCCAGGATTGCGGTGGAGATGGTTTCCAGGTCGCGCATTTCGCCGACGAGGACGACGTCCGGGTCTTGACGAAGTGCGGCGCGCAACGCGGTGGAGAAGGACGCGGTGTCCACTTCCACTTCGCGTTGATTGATGAAACCCTTTTTATCGCGGTGCAGATATTCGATCGGGTCTTCAATGGTGATGATGTGCTCGGAGCGCAGCGAATTGATGCGGTCGATCATGGCCGCCAGCGTGGTGGATTTGCCGGAACCGGTGGTGCCGGTGGTGAGGATCAAGCCGCGCTGCTCTTCGCAAACGGTGGAGAGAATGCGCGGGAGTTCGAGTTCTTCGATGGTGCGAATTTTTGTGGGGATGACGCGCAGGACCATGCCGACGTTGCCGCGTTGCTGGAAGACGTTGACGCGAAAGCGTCCGAGGCCGGCGACGCCGTAAGCCATGTCGAGTTCAGCGGTTTCTTTGAACTTTTGCTTCTGGCGATTGGTCATCATGCTGAAGGCCATGGAGAGCATTTCTTCCGGTGTGATGCGCGGCACGTCGCTGAGCGGGTTCAGGATGCCATCCACGCGAAGATAGGGGTGGTTGCCGACTTTCAGGTGCAAGTCGGAGGCGCGGCTTTCGACAGCGCGGCGCAGCAGATCGTCAATATTGATGGCCATTTGTCGTCCTGGGCTCCGAGGGAGGAGCGTGTAGTCAAACTAGCATGGATTGCGGAGGCGGCAAGGAGAGCAGGTTGGAAATGGTGCGAAATGGACAACCTGAACTTTGGGACAGGTGGGGGCTCGCGCTAGATTGGCGGTTGGTCGGGGAGGAAGATGCGGTCATAGATTACGCCGGCCAGAACGCCGCCTAGTAGCGGGCCGACCCAGTAGACGCCGTGGTTGGTCCAGTGATTGCGCGTGACAAGGGCTGGCCCGAAGGCGCGGGCCGGGTTGACGGCGGCCCCGGTGAAGGGGAGGCCGCAGAGGGAGTCCACGGTGACGGCTAGGCCGATGGCTAGGCCGGCTACTTTGTTGAAGGCGCCTTTGGCGTCGACGCTCGTGGCGAAGAAAACGAAGACGAGGAAGAAGGTCATGACGCCTTCGAGGAGCATGCCGTGCAAGCGGGTGAAATCGGGCGCAAGGGTGGGAGTGATCGAGCCAAGGGCTTCGGGGCGCCAGCTGGAATCGGGGATGATGATGACCAGAGCGTATGCGGCGGCGACGGCGCCGAGAAGTTGCGCCGCGCTGTAGAGGATAGTTTGCGCGGTGCTGAGGCGGCGGCTGACCCAGAAGCCTACGGTGACGGCGGGATTGAGGTGGCCGCCGGAGATGTGTCCGATAGAGGTGACCATGATGGCGACGGTGAGGCCGTAGGCGAGGGCAAGACCGAGGATGGTGATGCTGCCTTGGCCGGAGGAGCGGAGATATTGGTCGGCGCAGAGGGCGCCTGCGGCGAAGAAGATTACGGCGAAGGTGCCGAAGAATTCTGCAAGCAATTTTTGGGTGAGGCTGTACAAGCGGCGCTCCCAGGATTTTCGCGGCGCGATGCGTTTGAGCTGAAGTGGATTGCGCCGCGCGCGATTCTACTGAATTAACGGAGATAGGTCAAAAGGTGGGCGAGATGCCGGGCGCTCGCCAGTGCTAGCGCTGCGAGCGACGTGCCAAGCCGCCCCGGGCGGCACGGCAGAAGCTTAGCGGAGCGCGGCGGCGGGGACGCCCACTGGGGTTAGCCAGTTGTGGCGGTCGGGTTTTTTGCCTTCGGCCAGGGCGAAGAATTCGTCTTGGATGCGTTTGGTGATGGGGCCGCGGGACCCGATGCCGATTTTTACGCGGTCGATGGAGCGGATCGGAGTCACTTCTACGGCAGTGCCGCAGAAGAAAACTTCGTTTGCGATGTAGAGCATTTCGCGGGGGATTATTTGCTCGACTACCGGAACGCCCAGATCCTTGCAGATCGTCATGATGGAGTGGCGCGTGATTCCGGGTAGCGCGGAATTTGAAAGCGGCGGAGTGATTACTGTGTCGCCGGAGACTACGAAGATATTTTCGCCGGAGCCTTCGCTGACATAGCCGTTGGTGTCGAGGGCGATGCCTTCGACGTAGCCATTGGCGCGTGCTTCCATGCGGATGAGTTGGGAGTTCATATAATTGGCGGCGCACTTGGCCATTTGCGGCAGGGTGTTGGGTGCGGGGCGATTCCAGGAGCTGACGCAGACGTCCACGCCGTTGCGCAGGCCTTCTTCGCCTAGATATTTTCCCCAGGGATAACAGGCCATGTAGACCTCGACAGGGCAGCCGACGGGATCCACTCCGGCTTCGCCATAACCGCGCAGAACGACCGGGCGAATGTAACAGGCGCCGATTTTATTCACGCGTAGGAGTTCGAGATTGGCGTTGCAGAGATCTTCGAGGGTGTGGCGAACCTCCATGCGATAGATGTAGGCGGAATTCAGCAGGCGCTGCATGTGTTCTTTGAGGCGGAAGATGCCGGGCCCTTGCTGGGTTTCGTAGCAGCGGATGCCTTCGAAGACGGCTGAGCCGTAGCTGACGACGTGGGAGAGGACGTGAATTTTGGCGTCATCCCAGCTGATGAATTTGCCGTCGTGCCAGATCTTTTCTGTCTTCGGTATGGGCATTGGGTAGCTCCGCGGGCGAAAAATTTCCAAAAAATGGTTACTGGGGCAGAGTAGAGCAGGGGCGGGACGGTGTCAATCTGTCGTGGATTGCTTGTGTCTTGGTGGCATGCTCCAAATTGGACGGGCGAGAGTGAGTCAAGGCGTTGACACAGGGCACAAGCTAAAAACGGAGGACACAGACGAAACGGGAGAAATACGTCGACCCGCTGGAGGCAAAGGCGCCGGCCTGGAGGATGACGATGCTCGGCGCACCGTCAGGAAAATAAAAAAACAATCGCAAAAATGAAACTGCGGCGGAAATGCGCAATCACTCTTCGCGTAGGGCTACGAGTGGGTCTACCCGGGTCGCACGGCGGGCTGGGATGTAGCAGGCGAGCAAGGCCACTGCCGCCAGCAAGGCTGCGATTGAGGCGAACACCAGCGGATCCGTTGAGGTCACGTTGAAGAGCAGGGAACGGAGGAAGCGGGTTAGTGCGGCGGCGCCGATCAGCCCGGCGATCAGGCCTAGCATTACCAGGCGCATTCCTTCACCCAAGGCCATGCGCAAAATGTCAATGCGCTGGGCGCCTAATGCTACACGGATTCCGATTTCGTGGATTCTGCGGCTGAAGGTATAGGACATTACGCCGTAAATGCCGATGGCGGCGAGCAGTAGCGCGACTCCTGCGAAAATGGCAAGTATTTCCAGCGCGAAGCGGCGCTCGGCCATCGAGCGGGAAATCACTTCATCCATGGTGCGGATGCCGAACAGCGGAAGATTGGAGTCAATGGACTGGACCGCGGCGCGAATTTGGTCGCCGAGCGCGCCGGGACTGGTGTGCGTGCGCAGAAAGAGGACCGAAGCGTAGGGCGGCCCTTGGAACGCGGGGAGATAAATGTGCGGCGCGGTGGGAGCGTCGAAGCCGTCGGATTTCATGTCGCCGACTACACCGACGATCGTAATCCACGGATTTTGTGGGTTCGCTTGGAATAACTGAATGTGCTTGCCAAGCGGATTATCGCCGGGCCAATAGCGGTTGGCGAGGGTCTGGTCAATGATCGCGACCGGCTGGGATTTGGGTTCGTCGGAATCGAGAAAGACGCGGCCTTGAATCACGGGAGTGCCGAGAATTTCAAAGTAGTTGGGACTAATACCGGCGAATTCAGCCACCGGGGAGCGCTCGGAGTCTGCGGGGCGTCCTTCGATGACGAAGGGGAAACCGTTGCGGGCCGAACCCATGGGCAAACTGTTGCTGCCGCCGATGGCGACGCCTTCGACGCCGGAAATAGCGCTGACGCGGCGCACGGCTTCGCGCAGAAATGCGGCGCGTTTTTCGGGCGGACGATAGGGATCGGTGCTGGGATCGTTGGGAACGGGCATCCAGATTTGCGCGGTGACGACGCCGTGCGGATTGAAGCCGGGGCGAACTTCCAACATGCGCCAGAAGCTGCGCAGCAAGAGGCCTGCGCCGACCAGCAAGATCAGCGAGAGAGCAATTTCAGAAACGACCAGGGCGCGCGAAATCCGTGTGTGGCTGCGGCTGGAACCTGAACCGCGGCTGCCTTCGCGCAGATTGGAAACCTGATTGGCGTTTGAAGCCTGCAGCGCGGGCACCAGGCCGAACAATATTCCGGTGGAGATGGACACGACCACGGCAAAGAGCAGAACGCCGCCGCTGAGATTGACTTCGCTCAAGCGCGGAAGATTTGCCGGAGCGAGTCGCAACAGCGAGGCTTTCATTGAGACCACGGTGAGCAGCGCGATGGCGCCGGCGATGATGGATAGCAGCATGCTTTCGGTGAGCATTTGCAGCAGCAGGCGGTTGCGCCCAGCGCCCAGAGCGAGGCGTACGGCAATTTCGCGCTGCCGTCCGGCGGAGCGGGAGAGCAGCAGATTCGCCAGATTCACGCAGGCAATCAGGAGTACGCAGGCCACGGCGCCGAACAGGACGAATAATTCGGTGCGGACTTTGCCGACCAGATCTTCCTGCACGGAGACCAGGTGCGGCGTCCAGCGCGCGGCGGGCGGATAATCGGTGGGATATTGCGCGCTTAGCTGTGCGGAATAGGTTTCCAGCCGCGCTTGCGCTGCGCCGACGCTGAGGCCGGCTTTCAGGCGCGCAATCGCGCCGGGAAGCATGCGGATGGAGCGCAGGGCCGGATGCGGAAACGGATTGGCGTCGTAGCCGGCCGCGATCCAGGCGTCCACGTCTGTTTCCAGAGTTCGTCCGGGGTGGCGGAAGTCCGGAGGCATGACGGCGACGACGGTGTAGGGATCGTTGTCGAGGCGAACTTTCTTGCCCAGGATGTTGGGGTCGGCGCCGAATTCGCGGCGCCAGAAGCCATCGCTGAGGACTACTGCGTCGAGGAATCCAGGAACGGTCTCCGCCTGGGTGTACACGCGTCCGATGCGCGGCTGTGCGCCGAGTAGCGTGAAATAGTTAGGGCTGGTGGCGAGAGCCTCGATGCGCTCGGGGCGATCGCCACCGCTGAGATCCGCGTTGATGGGCCAGACCGCCGAGATATCTTCGAACACCCCGGAGCGCTGCTGGAAATCCCACAATTCCGGGACGGACATGCCGACGTTTTGCACGTTGGAACCGCGCAGGTCGTCGAAAACGCGCACGAGTTTTTCCTGCTGCGGGAAGGGTAGCGGACGAAGCAGGATGGCATACACGATGCTGAACGTAGCGACGTTTGCGCCGATGCCGAGAGCGAGCGTGAGAATCGCGACCACGGTGAAGCCGGGATTCTTGGCGAGCATGCGCCAAGCGAAACGGACGTCCCGAAGGAATGAGGCCATTTTGGCTCCTCGTTAGCGTGACGGGAACAGACCGATACGGATCGTGGAGTAAGACGTGAGAAGTTATTTTTGTGTTAGCAGGGGGATGAGAATTTGTTGCGCTTGGGGTGCGCGCGCTGGTGTGGCGCTGCGTGAACTGTTCGTCGCTGGGATGCGCGTCCCTAAATCAGACAGACTCGCGAGCTGCAGAAGCGCGGAGCCGCCGCTGGTGGCTTCGCAGCGGGAAGGTCAGCGCCCGCTGGCTTGTGCGCCACGCAGGACCATGCAGGTGGATGAGGAGCGCGCGACCAGAACGCCAGCAGCGTTGGTAATGTCACATTCGACCAGGCCGACGGTGCTGCCGCGCTTGACGACTTTTCCGACGGCGCGCAATTTTTCACTCCAGACGGGACGCAAGAAATTGATTTTCAGCTCGAGAGTGGTGAAGGATTCGCCGTCTTCGAGAGTGGAGGCGAAGGAAACTCCCATGGCGGCGTCGGCGACATCGCAGAGGACGCCGCCGTGGAGGGTGCCCATGGGGTTGGCGTGCTTCGCGCTGGATTCAAAATCGAAGACGGCTTCGCCGCGCTTCACGGCGACGAGCCGGAAGCCGATCAGTTGGGCGATAGCAGGAGCAGGGACCTCACCGCGGATCATGCGTTCCAGATTTGCGATGCGTTCGGTCATGAGATGTTCCTCCGACGAAAAATGATTGCGCTGGCCTGAGCGATTCAAGTCGCCGAGAGCGGCAAAGCCGCCGGCCGCATGGCTCTCGGACACATGACCAGCAGCCAGTTCCGCAAAAAGCAGATCTCTCGCTGCTTTTGCCGCAAATTGTGTAGCCGCTGCGAGACGGCGGAGCCGAAGTCTGGCCTTCCCGGGTTTTCAGACGACGGTTAAAAATGTTCCTCGATGTCCTGAACGGCGTGGCCGCGGCCGGAATGGCCGGAGATGCGGCCCCATGCGCTAGTCTTCCAATTTTCGGTGATTTGGCTGTCTAGAATCCAGGGCGGCAGCTCGACGCAAAGATAGTTGGCGAGCCCGTGCAAATACGGTTCGTACATGTCGCGCAGCTCTTTGAGCTTCCTGTTGGAGGCGTCATCGTTGCGCAGCTCAAAGCCGGCTTGCGCCAGACTGGCGTGCAAGCGGGCATATTGTTCGGCAGTCAGGCGGTCTGTGCCCGCAGCGCGCGGCTTGGCGAAGAAAACTTGCGCGAGATCGGCGACGGTGTGGCGGCACATGGCGAAGGTGAGCCGCGCTTGCCGCGAGCAAGGATTATCGGAGGTGGCGATCAGAAGCGCGGTGGAATCAAGAATTGCCGCCAGAGCGGCGAGCCAGGATTCGTTGGTGTGCTGAGAGCGGAAATAACTGACGACGGGATAGGAGATGTGACTTTCCAGCAGCTCGGCGGACCAGTGCTCCCAATCACGGAAAAGGATCAGCAGCGCGTCCAGCCCATGCGGCCCGGCGTGGCGGAGAAGCAGTTCAGAAGCGGTGGGCGGCGAGCCGGCACGGGCATCGAGCAGAACGATCGTGACTTCGCGTTTGGAGAAGGCCTGATAGATGACCGGCAGATAGCTGATGATCAGCGCGAGAAATCCGAAGCCCAGGCCGCTTTCAAAGATGGCGAGAACGCGCTCGGAGGGAGTGTGGGGAGTGACGTCGCCAAGGCCCAGGGTGAAGAAAGTGGTGCCGCTCAGATAGAAACAGGTTTCAAGCGAAGGGCGGGTGGGGTCATGCGGAGTGTTGCCGTAATACAAGAAACCGAATCCGATAATCAAACTGGCGGCCCAGAGCGCGAACAGAATCAACAGGGAAAGCGGACCGAAAAAGCTGAGGAATGATTCGCGTTTTTTTGTGGAGTCAATCAAGCGCGCGACGGCTTTGGTGGGCACCCATAGAGAAACATAAAACGCGCGCGTCAGGCGGAAGCGGCGCGTGACGCGGCGCGGCAGAATGATGGTTTCGAACGCTTCGAGGAGAATAACCGCGATGATGCCGAGGCCGATGACGACCGGAACGATCATGCAGCTTGCTCCAGAACGGATGTGAGCGTGATATCGGCTTTGAACAGGCGCGAGACCGGGCAATTGGCTTTGGCGCTGGCGGCTGCGGATTCGAATGCGGACTGCGAGATTCCGGGGATGCGCGCGGCGAGATCCAGATGGATTTTGGAGATGGTCCAGCCGGCATCGAGTTTTTCGAGCGATACGGTAGCGGTGACTTTGATGCTTTCGGGAGTGAAATTCAGGGTGCTGAGTTGCGCGGAAAGGGCCATGGCGAAGCAGCCGGCGTGGGCCGCGCCGATGAGTTCTTCAGGATTTGTACCTTTAGCGTTTTCAAAGCGGGTGAGGAAGGAGTAGGGCGCATTGTTCAGAGTGCCGCTGGGAGTGCTGATGCTGCCTTGGCCGTCCTTCAGTGTGCCGTTCCAGATTGCTGTGGCGCTGCGTTGCATGTGAGCCTCCGGTGGGCTGCTAGATTCTTGACTGCTAAATTTGTTGCGGCCGGCAGTGGCGTTCGGCCTGAGTGCTAGAACTGTTTTACTATCGCGAGGCGCTGAAATCCAGCGTTGGACCGCCCCCTTCAGGCACTGCGCCCGATTGAGCGTAGCGACGTGCCAGAATCATGCGCAATTGGATGACGCATGGACAGGCGAGGATTTAAATTACGGTGACCGAAACGCCAGAATGTTCGGGATTCAATGCACGTCGGATGGCGGGGGAGGCGCCTCGCGTGTTGAGAGCGCTCGAAAGTTGTGTTGGATGCGTTCGAGGCGGTTGCCTGCGACATTTTCATAGATGCCGAAAGCCACAAAGGGAATCAGGGCGGCGAGAGCCCAGAGCTTAGCGCTATTAGGGAATTTAGCTTCCGGCTCCCAGCGGAAGAGGCGGCGCGAGATTTCGAAGGCGACGAACAGGCCCAGAGTGAGTGCGGCGAAATCGGTGAGGACTTCGGTGACTGTGGAGGAGTTGGTAGTCGCGGCTTCCAGGCCGTTCGCAAGGTAGGTGGCGGGCATGAACAGAGCGGCGCGTTGAATCCAGTGCGGGAAGATGGCGAGCGGTACGCTGGCGCCTGACAGGAACAGGAAGCCGGTCCAGATGAGCTGGTTGATGACCTGGGTTTCCTGCATGGTGTTGGTGACGCTGGCGACGATCAGGCCGAATGCGGAGAAAGCCGCGGAGCCGACGGTGATGAGCAGAAACACGGCCCAGAGATTTCCCCAACCCGGCATGTGCAGCGCCCATTTGCAGGCGAGAATTTCGATGATCACTGAAGGCACGACTAGCAAATAGTTCGCCAGGATGCTGGAAGCAAGCATCGGTCCAGCACCGAGGGGCGCGAGTCGGAAACGGCGCAGGATTCCTGCTTCGCGAAACATCACCAACTGGACGCTGAGTCCCCAGAAGCTGCCCATCACCGTGAGCGTGAGCACGGCGCCGAGGATGTAGCCGATCCATCCGGTGGAACCCTTGCTGAAAACCAGCACAAAGAAAAACAGAAAGCCCAGCGGCATGATCAAGCTGAAAAAAAGGAAAGTGCGATTGCGCATGGCAAGGCGCACGCGGATTTTTGTGAGCGTCCAGGTATTGGTGATGGGATTCGAGGCCATTTCTTGTTTAGTCCCTCAGCCTGCGGCCGGTCAGCTCGATGAAGACGTCTTCGAGCGAGGGCGAGAACATTTCCAGGCTTTGCAGTTCGTTGTTTTCGGCTTCGAGCTGCTTTACGAGCGCGACGATGGTGCGCGGAGGCAGCGTGGAATGCAGGACATAGGTACCGTCGAAGTCGCGGCAATCGGCGACGCCTTCCAGCGTGCTGAGAACGCCGTTGGTGAGAGGACGGGCGATGCGGACTTCAATGCGCGTGGTCCCGGCGGAGGAATGTTTCAGTTCGCGCGGCGTGCCGGTCTTGATGATGCGGCCGTAATCGACGATCGCGACGCGATCGCAGAGGCGCTCGGCTTCTTCGATGTAATGGGTGGTGATAAGCACGGTTTTTTTGTCTTTGCGCAATTCTTCGATAATGTCGTAGATTTCGCGGCGGACTTGCGGGTCAAGGCCTGCCGTGGGCTCGTCGAGAAAGACGACCTGCGGGTTATTCACCAGCGCCATGGCCAGGGCGAGGCGCTGTTTTTGGCCGCCGGAAAGCTGGCTGTAGAAGGCGTCGTGCTTTTCTTCCAACTGAAAGCGTTTTAGCAGCGATTCGGTGTCGGCGCGGTTGCTGTAGAAATTCGCGAATAGATCGAGAGCCTCTTTAACGCGCAGTTTATCGGGCAGGGAAGTGGATTGAAGTACGGCACCGATTTTCTGTTTGAACTCGGAGCCGGCTTTTTCGGGATCGAGGCCGCAGACGCGAGCGGTGCCGCGGTCGGGCGTGCGCATGCCTTCCAGGATTTCGACGGTGGTGGTCTTTCCAGCGCCGTTGGGGCCGAGCAGGCCGAAAACCTCACCCTCCTGGACGGAAAAGCTGAGCCCGCGGACGGCTTCGACGGCGACGCCGCTCGAGACGTAGGTTTTGAATAGGCCTTCGACGGCGATGATCGGTTCCGGCACGAACAATTTCCTCACTGATTGTGGAGCTATCTTCTATATCACACTCGTGATTTCGGCGCGACCCGCCGGGTAGGCTTGCGTTTTGGTTTGCGAGATTTAGCGTGGGATTTAGCGCCGGATTTCGGGGACCAGGCGTAGAGTTTCATGTCAATTCTGGCGCCTTCAAAGGGCACGCCTTCGGTCGAGAGCAGACGGCGCTGCAGGCTGGCGTGCGGCTCAGGCATGGTTACTTTGCCGCCGGCGCCGATCACGCGATGCCAGGGAATGCCGCGGCCGCGCGGAGTGGCAGCCATGGCGTAACCGACCACGCGAGCTCCGCCGCGCAGACGCAGGGATTTAGCAAGCTCGCCATAAGTAGTAACCCGGCCGCGCGGGATTTGTTTCACGAGCCGATAGACTGGATCCCACGACATTTGCCACCTCTGCTTACAGTTTAATCGAACTGGGGTATTGCTGCGGCATCAACGTGGGCAGCGGATTTGCGCGCCGCGAGAGGCGCTGCGCTGAGCCGTGGAAGGGATGAAATCCTATAGCGATGGTGTCAAAGGATGGAAGCCCCGGGCTGGAAACGAGCGGGTGCCGGCGCTGAGAACGCTGCAGCCAGTAATGACGGATACGATACAGTATAGACAACTCCAACCTTTCGTACTATTGCTCTCGTAGTGGACCACCCATACACTACGTAGCAGCATCTAACTGTCTAGTCGTGCAAAGTAGTTCACAGCTTGTCCCGCGCGAAAAGGAGGTGTTGTGGCTTTTGTTCGACGCAAAGGCAACACCTACTTTCTGGTGCACAACGTGCGCCGGCAGGGCAAGGTGCAACAGTTGCATCTAGCGCGGTTGGGGGAACGGCCGCGCATAACGGATGACGTGGTTCGCAAGGTATCGCGCAATCACCCCTTCCTTGATCTGGACTGGTCGCAGTTGCGGGAGCAGGTGAATGGCCGGATCGAGCTGTTTGATATTCGGTCGCCGTACGTGCAGAACCTGATGCATTCGTTACGAAACCTTAACCTGGACCTGGCCGATCTGTCACCGCCAATGCTGCTTTTGGCAGACCGAGCCAATTCAAGCCGTGAACTGGTCACGCAATTACGGTTGTTGCGGTCAACGCTCGACGTGAAGCTGGACCAATTCGAGCGCACGGAACCGCGCAATCCGGAAAGCGGCAGAAAGTTCCGGTAGGGAGCAAAACCGTGGGCGCGCAGGCACTACAACTAGACCCAACGCAACGCAGCGTGGAATCTCGGGACTTTGAAGCCGGGCTGCGGCGGAAGATCGTGGGGCAGGACGAGGCGGTGCAAGCAGTAGTGGACTTGTACCAGGTGTTTCGTGCCGGATTGAATTCGCCGGGGCGGCCGGTGGGAAATTTGCTGTTTTTGGGGCCGACGGGCGCGGGCAAAACGCGCGTCGTCGAGGCTACGGCGGAAGTGCTGTTTGGAGATCCG
>DATNLN010000106.1:0-18631 GCA_035602855.1 Candidatus Acidiferrales bacterium | reverse complement strand
GTTCAGCAGCAACGCCAGCTCCTTCATCTTCTGGAACTCGCTTACCAGCGGCGCATAGCGCTGCGTCATTTCCGTATCGCCTTCAATCACTTTGTTCACGTTCGTGTACGTCATCCGCTCCGCCGAACGAATCACTCCCTGAAAAAATTCCGCCCGCAGCAATTTCGCCGCGCCGTCCAGCTCCAGCACCACGCTCATCACCAGCCGGTCCACTTTCGGATTCAGGGAACAAATCCCGTTCGAAAGTTCCTCCGGCAGCATGGGCACCGCGCGATTGGGAAAATAAACGGACGTTCCGCGCAGCTGGGCCTCGCGATCCAGTCCCGATCCGCGCGCGACGTAGTGCGCGACATCCGCAATATGCACCTGCAACTCATAGTGGCCGTTCGGCAGCGCCGACACATGTACCGCATCATCAAAATCACGCGCCGTTTCGCCGTCAATGGTCACAATCGGCAAATGTCGGAAATCCCGCCGCCCCGCAAGACCCCGCTCCGCCACCTGTGCCTGCGTCGCGCGCGCTTCCTGTTGCACCTCGTCCGGAAAAATGTTCGGCAGATGATGTTTGCGAATAATAATTTCAACATCCACGCCGATTTCGCCCGGCCGCCCCAGAATTTCAATCACGCGTCCCGTCGGAGCCAATCCGCCTTTCGGAAATCGCGTGAGCTCCACGTTCACCACCGCGCCGTCCAGCTCGGGATATCGAGTTCGGACGTTTCCGACCCCAGCGCCGCCACTCTCGGCCTCGCCAATTTTTTCCCGCAGCTGCGGCGTCAGTTCCGCGCCCGGCGGAATCACCACTTCATGCAAAATGCGCACGTCGTAAGGCAGCACCACATTTCCGTGCGGCCCGTAGCGGAACAACCCCACGATCGTCGGGTGTTCGCGCGCCACAATCTGCACCACGCGCCCTTCCGCCCGCCCGTCCGCCCGCCTGCGCTCGATGCGCGCCAGCACGCGATCGCCGTGCATCGCATCTCCCAACCCATCGCGCCCGATAAATAAATCACCCTCCACGCGCGGCAGCGGCGAATCCGCTACCAGAAATGCATACCCGTCGCGATGCGCGACAATTCTCCCCGATACCAAATTCGGATCGCGTCCGCGTCCCGATGCGACATTTGACCTCGCCGCTGACGCGGCGCGCGACGCGCTCGTAGCCGCGTCATGCACGTTGGAAACAGGGTCCGCATGCGGCGTCTCTGGTTCGGCTGACGCAGTCGCTGCGGCCGCGGCTGAATTTGCAGCGCTCACACGTTTTGCCGCCGCAGCCTGCCCGGCCGCTTCCTTCTTCGCGTGCTTCGTTCCCGCCAGCCGGAATCTTCCGCCCTGCGTCTCGTCGACTTCGCCGTGCTTCTTTAGTTTTTGCAGGACCCGCGGCAAATACCGCCGTCCGCGGTGCTTCAATCCCATTCCATGCGCGATGTGCCGGATGCTCGCAGGCTGCGAAAGTGTCCCCAGGTGCGCGAGCACCAGCTCCGGAGTCACATCGTCGGCAATCGTCGCTTCTCTGGGTTCGTCGGAATGGCGTTGGCTAGGTGTCATACGGTCTCGCACAGGCTAACGGATTTGCGCGCGCGAGGCAAAACATGCTTGCCCTCTGCCGCGTGATTTTCTGAGCAGCAGCATACATCAAGGCTCGTCAATCTCGTGTTCTGCCAGATCCAGCACCACAATCTTGCCGTCTGCTTCGCGCTCGAGCGCCGGCGCATACTGCCGCAATTCCTCGCGTCTCCACCAATTTCCCGTCTCGCGTTTCGTGCGCATGTCCGTGAACCAGTATTGATAAATCACGGTGCGCACCTCACGCGGCGGCGCGCTCACAAACGGATTGGTCGCAAACAACGCCAGCACGTCCGGCTCATTTTTGAGCAAACGCTCCTCCGCCCACACCACAAACCGCGATTGCTGCCAAGGTCCCAGGGACGCAAACCACAAATTCCATTCAAAGCGCGGCTGATAAGGCGCGTAAATTCCCGGCGCCTCATTAATCGCCTGCGGCTTGTAGCGAAACGGATACGCAATCCATGTCTTGCCATCCGGCGAGCCCTGAAATTCGATCTCGTAACGCTCGTGCGTCATCACTGCAAACAGCCCATAGGAATTCGCAATGCGAAACGGCTCGAGCGCCTGCACCGGCGCTTGCGGAAGAGGCAACCCGGGCACAAACATCCACAAAAGCAGCGCCGTGGTCGAATAAAAAACCAATCCAAGGCACAAGCCCGCAAACGCTCTGCGCAGCGGCGTGAATCTTTCGCGCCATTCCGTCCCCAAGCCCGCCCGCAGCGCCGCTGGCATCGCATCGGTCGCACCGGCCGCAGCGATCGGGCTCTCTGCGCGAACCAACGCGCGCAAACGCAACGGCAAAATCCATTCCAGAAATCGGTCGTCTAGCAGCAGCACCCCCAGCAACAGCACCAGATAATTCAAAAACGTATAATTCGCGGTAGCAATGATCGAAATCTCGAACGGAGTCACAATAAAAAAACACACAATTCGAAATCGCCTCGGCAAAAACAGCATCCACACAATCAGCAGTTCGGTGACCAACGTGTAAACCGTCGCCGATGCGTGAAACCAGTGCGGCAAGTGCTGCACGTACCATCCAATCCACGTTGGTAGTGGGCCATTCTGGTAGTAATCGTCCATCGCGGTGAATTGCCGCCAGGCCAGATCCCCACTTCCGATTTTCGCCACGCCCGATTCGAAATAAATCCGGAACCATTCCCACTGCAGCAGGAACAGGCTCGCCCGCGAAGGAGGATTCTCTGCTCCCAACCCCGGCCGCAATCCAGCCGGCGCGAAGAATAGCGCGATGAATCCCGCCTCCAACAACATCCCATCCGATTGGTACCCGGAAAAATCCCGCGCCGCGCTCACAAACGAAACAAAGCACACAAAACAAATCAGCAGCGACGCGCGTGGCCACAAATTCAGCGTCAGCAGCAGCGACGCAATCAGCCCCACCCAGCACAGCGTCACCAACGCGCCGTTACCCGCTGCAAACCACAACAAACTCGGCGCGCTCCAATAGCTTCGCAATTCCAAAGCTGCATGCATCGCTTGCAGATAATCCGCCGCCGGCAGGATTCCGTTCGGCCCGATCAGCCCCTTGATCTGGAACAGCAGCGAATAAAACGCGGAAAGATAAATCAATCCCAGCGCGCGCAGGAATATCCAGCGCGGCCACAGATGCCCGGGCCGTTTCTCGGTGATCGGCTCCGGTCCCAGCAGCCAATTCACCACACCCTGTAGAAATCCTTCTTCCATCGCCTGCGATTATACGGCGAAAGTTTGCAGCTCTCGGGAAAGTTCGGCGCGCCAGGGAAGGAAAGTTGCGCGCCGCACAAACCTAGACAGAGGAAACGCTTTTATCCGGACGAGCCAGCTTCACATAACGAGGCGCTCGTGGCACCTCGCCCCTCGCCTCGCGCCCTTCCGCCAACCCAATCAAAAATTCCTGCGCATTAAATCGAGAACCGTTCCGCGCATGCGCCGCTGCAGCAGGGGCGCCTGAACGCACGTATCGCCCATCGGCCAGCAATATCCGTGTCTTCTCCGTATCCGCCAGATACGGCGCAATCACCTCGCCGAACACCTGCTTGCACAATTCCGCATCGCGCACGTGAAACATCACCTCCACCCGCTCGTAAATGTTCCGGTGCATCCAGTCTGCGCTGCCCAAATAAAGTTCCGTCTTGCCGCCATTTCCAAACACGAAAATCCGGCTGTGCTCCAAAAATCGCCCCACCACGCTGCGCACCCGTATGCGGCTGCTGATCCCGCGCACGCCCGGCCGCAACGCGCAAGCTCCGCGCACGACAAGCTCGATCTGCACGCCCGCCTGCGACGCTCGGTACAGCGCTTGAATTGTTTTTTCATCCAACAGCGCGTTCACCTTGGCGAAAATAAATGCCGGCCTGCCGGCCTTTGCATGAGCCGTCTCGCGCTCGATCAATTTCAAGCAGCTCTTGCCCAGGTTCAACGGCGCGACGAACAACGGCTGGTAGTTCGGCCGCTCGGAATACGCCGTCAGATAATTAAACACATGATGCACGGCGTGAGTGATGTGCGCATCGCTGGTCAGCAGGCTCAAATCGGTGTAGTAACGCGCCGTGGCAGGATTGTAATTCCCCGTCCCCAGATGCGCGTACCGCCGAATCTGTCCGTCGCCTTCCCGCCGCGCAATCAACGCAAGCTTGCAGTGCGTCTTCAGCCCCACCACTCCGTGAAACACCTGCACTCCCGCTTCCTGCAAATTGCGCGCCCAGCGAATGTTGGAAGCCTCATCAAACCGCGCCTTCAATTCCACCACCACGGCCACTTCTTTTTTCGCCGCCGCTTCGATCAGCGCCCGCACAATCGGCGAATTCTCGCTGGTGCGATACAACGTCTGCTTGATCGAGAGCACGTCCGGATCTTTCGCCGCACTCTCGATCAGCCGCACCACCGCCGAATACGAATCGTAGGGGTGATGCAGCAGCAAATCGCGCTTGCGGATGAGCTCGAACAAAGAAGCAGCTCCAGGCTTCAGCGCCAGTTCCCGCGGCACAAACGGCTGGAACTTCAAATCGGGCCGCGGCGCCTGATCGTACAAATACGAAATGCGCGCCAGATTCGGAGGCCCGTCCACGCGAAAAATCTGCCACGTCGCCAGACGAAAATTCGCCACCAGCCGGTCAATAATTTCCTGATTCGCGCTCGCCTCAATTTCCAGCCGTACCGCTTCGCCCTTGCGCCGCCGGTGCAACTGCGCGTCCACCGTGTCCATAATGCTGCGAGATTCTTCCTCTTCCAGATACAAATTACTGTTGCGCGTCACGCGAAACGCCGCCGCCGAAAGCACTTCGTAGCCGTGATACAGGCGATTCGCGAACGCCTGGATCACATCGGAAAGAAACACATACTCGACGGTTCCGTCTTTGGCGGGCAGCAGCACCAGCCGCGGCAAGGCGCGCGGCACCGTCACCACTCCCAGGTAAGTTTGCCCGCCGCGGCGTTTGCGCTTCAGCAAGAACGCCAGGCACAGCGCTTTGTTCAGCACGTGCGGAAAAGGATGCGCCGGGTCCACGGTCACAGGAGTCAGCAGCGGCTCCACGGACTTTACGTAGTAATTTTCAATGTGCAGCCGCGCCGCAGGACCCAGCTTCTTCCAACTCACCACGCGAACCGATTCCGCCCCCAGCGCCGGCAGCAGCTCTTCGCGCCAGCAGTCGTACTGCGCTTTCACGAAGCTATGAATTTTCTCCGCCAGCTGCTGCAGCACTTCCGCCGGCGTGCGCCCATCCGGCCCAGGCTCGCGATTGCCGTGCTCCACCTGCTGCAGGATGCCGGCCACGCGCACCTCCACAAACTCGTCCAGATTGCTCGCCGTGATCGCGAGAAACTTCACCCGCTCGAGCAGCGGATTTCTCTCATCGCGCGCCTCTTCCAGCACGCGTTCGTTGAATTGCATCCACGAATGGTGCCGGTTGAAGATGTATTGTGGGTCTGCTACATCGTTGTTTTTCATGACGTCCTTGCAGCCGGCGAGTCTATCGCGGTTGTGTTACAGCCGTGTTACCAAGGCTCGCGCGCCCGCTCGCGCCCCTCCGTGTTCGCCCTCCTAGGTAGCGCCAGCAAAAGGAGATACGCTCCTCAGACCTACTTTCCCCGTTTCATGTTAGGATTTTCCGCCCGAACGATTCCCGCATCCTTCGTGAGGTAGAAAGATTTTGACGTTTGTCGCGTACGCATTTCTGTTCCTCGCCGCCATCCCCTTCATCTACTACTTTCTCTCCCTCTACAGCACCGTCCGCTACTTCCACGCAGCAGCGCGCGCGCTCGCGCCGAACTCCGAGTTCACTCCTCCGATCAGTTGCCTCAAGCCGATAAAAGGTCTGGACGCCGAAGCCTACGAAAATTATGCGAGCTTCTGCCGCCAGGACTACCCCGATTACGAAATCGTTTTCTGCGTGGACTCGGGCGACCCCACTCTTCCGATTCTCAAAAAACTCATGCGCGATTTTCCCCAGCGCCGCATCCGCCTGCTCTTCGGCTCCGGCCGCGATGCGGTGAACGACAAAGTCGCGCGCCTCACTCGCCTGGTCGCCGAAGCCGAGCACGATTTCTTCGTCATCACAGACAGCGACGTGCGCGTGCAACCGGATTATCTGCGCACCGTCATCTCGCCCTTCCGCGATCCCCACGTCGGCGCGGCCACCTGCCTCTACTCATCCACCGAAGAAAAAAATCTCACCGAGAGATTGCAATCCATCGGCATGATCTCGGATTTTTTCGCCGGCGTCATGGTCGCCTGGCAACTGGACGGCATTAAATTCACTTTCGGCCAAACGATCGTCTCCACGCGCCAGGCAATCGCAGGCTACGGCGGCTACCCTACGATCGAGGACCGCCCCGCCGACGACGTGTATGCCGGCCGCCTGGTCGCCGAGCAGGGCTACGAAGTAAAGCTCCTGCCCTACGTCGTCCACTCCGTCGCGGATTTCGATTCGCTCCGCGAATTTGTCTACAAACGCCTCCGCTGGATGACGGTCATGCGCCTGATGCGCCCCTGGGGCCACCTCGGCCTCATCTTCACCTGGGGATTGCCGTGGTCGCTCCTGGCCATCGCGATGCATCCGTCGCTCAAGGTGGCCGCCGCATATCTCGGCACTTATTTATGCCTGCGAATCATAATGACGTGGCTCATCGGCATCTGGGGAATGAACGAACCGCGCGTCTGGAAAAAAATGCCGCTCATCCCGCTCTGGGACGCCATGGCTTTCGCCATCTGGCTAGCCAGCTTCGCCCGCCACACCATCCGCTGGCGCGGCATCAATTATTATTTGCGCGATGGCAAACTCACCGCCGTCACTCCGCGCAGGGCAGCCAATGTTTCGCGCTGACAGAATTCCAGCCAGTTTCAGCGGCCGCGAGGTCTTCGCATTTTCTCGGCACTCGCCACTCATCGCTAGCCTCTGCCTCCATAAATCGAGTAAAATAATTTGCATACCATGACAATAAATCCGCATCCATTCAGCTTGCTCCCGTCGCATCCTTGCGCCCGGTTCGCCGGACGGTTCCGCAACGCATGACGTCATCCACCGGCTTGCACCTGAAAACTTTTATCCTGATATTTTTCATGATCCTGTTCGGCCCGCTCGGCAACGTTTCTCTCAGCAAAGGTATGAAAACCATCGGTGCCATTTCGCTGCATCAGCCCGCGGACCTGCTCCACGTCGGCCTGCAAATTTTCCAGTCGCCGTTCATCTGGCTCGGCATCCTGCTGCAGCTAATGTTTTTTGTATCCTATTTGCTGGTCTTGTCCTGGGCCGATTACAGTTTCGTTCAACCGGCCGGCTCCATCGCATACGCCGTGGTCGCCCTGCAGGCGCACTTCATTTTAAAAGAGCCGATTTCGCCGACGCGTTGGGCCGGCGTATGCGTCATTTGCCTGGGCGTGCTGATCGTGGGCCACACCTCGCCGCGCACCACGGAGCAAAAATAATGGCGTGGGAAACTGTCTTGCTGATTCTGATCGTCTTCGCCGGCACGTCCGGTGAACTCTGCGTCACCCGCGCAATGAAAACCATCGGCGAAGTTCACGACTTCCGCCCCAGCTCGCTCCTGCGCGTCATGCTGCGCGCCGTGCAAGTTCCCTGGATGTGGCTCGGCGTCGCGCTCATGGCCGTCGCCTTCTTTTCCCTGCTCGGCGCACTCTCCATGGAGAACGTCAGCTTCGTGGTTCCGGTCACAGCCCTGAGCTACGCAGCCGGCGCGCTGGGCGGCCAGGTATTTCTCGGCGAACGCGTCTCGCGCAGACGCTGGCTCGGCGTTCTCCTGGTCTGCATCGGCGTCACGCTCGTCTTCCTCGGCAGAAAGTAGCGCCGCAACAACGGGCCGTAGGCCCGGCGTCTCGCCGGTCGATTTGTAGCGGCTGTCCCGCAGCACAGGATGGGCCTAAACTTTATCTGTTGCTCTGGCAGATTTTGCCTGCAAGGTTTGCGCCAATCCCGCAACCGCTCCGCCGCATCTATAATATGGACGATGCGCTAAACTCTGGTTACGATTGATGGCACCGAAATACGGAGGAGCGTCAGAATTTGTGCGGTATTGCCGGTTTCACACATAAAAATTGGTCGCCCGATCCAGATCGTATCCGGCGCGCCGCGGCGACCCTCGTTCATCGCGGCCCGGATCAGCAAGGCGTCTTCCGCTCCGAAATCTGCTCCCTGGGCGCCACCCGCCTGAAAATTATCGACCTTGAAGGCGGCGACCAGCCCATCTTTTCGCCCAATGGCGATGCCGTAATCGTCTTCAACGGCGAAATCTACAATCACCTGGAATTGCGCGCCGAACTGGAATCGCTGGGCCATCGCTTCCAATCACACTCCGACACCGAAACCGTCCTCCACGCCTTTCTCGAGTGGGACACGCAGTGTTTTTCGCGTCTGCGCGGCATGTTCGCCATCGCCCTGTGGACTGAATCCTCTCGCCGCTTGGTCCTAGCCCGTGATCGCCTCGGCATCAAACCGCTCTACATCGCGCATCTCGGCCACGATCTATTGTTCGGCTCCGAGCTCAAGGCTCTTTTCATCCATCCCGAACTCACCCGCCGCCTCAGCCTCGCCGGCCTCGATTGCTACCTGTCCCTGAATTACGTTCCCTGCCCCTGGACCCTGGTGGACGGAATCGAAAAGCTCGTGCCCGGAAACTGGCTCGAATGGCGGGACGGAAAAATTCGCAAGGACAGTTATTGGAAGCTGCCATTTGAAAATCCTCGCAACTGGACTCTGGATTCCGCGAAAGAAGAGCTCGACTCGCTGCTGCAAAAATCCACGCGCGAGCATCTGCTCTCGGACGTGCCCCTCGGGGTCTGGCTCAGCGGCGGCGTCGATTCTTCCACCATCCTCCACTACGCCGCGCAAGTCTCCCCTTCGCGCCTGAAAACTTTCTCTATCTCTTTTCGCGGCCGCAGCTTCGACGAAAGCGAATTCATCCGCCAGGTCGTGGACCACTACGGGACCGAGCACGAGGAATTGGATCTCACTCCGGACGAAGATCTAGCCGGCGCCATCGCCGAATTCGCCTACTATTCCGATGAACCCACCGCAGATGCCGGCGCACTCCCCGTCTGGTTCCTCTCCAAAATGTGCAAACGCCGAACCACCGTCGCGCTCAGCGGCGAAGGCGCCGACGAACTGTTCGGCGGCTACCTCACCTATCGCGCCAACGCTCTTGCGCGCACCGCCAGGAACCTGCCCGCATCCGCCGTGCGCCTCGCGCTGAAAGCCATCGTCCACTGGCCTGTCTCCGACGACAAAATCAGCTTCGAATACAAACTAAAACGCTTCCTCGAAGGCAGCACCATGTCGCCCGAGCGCGCCCACGTTTTCTGGAACGGCACGTTCTCCGACCCAGAAAAGCGCTCCCTGCTGCACGCTCAGCCGCCGAATGCTTTGCACGACATCCTCAGCGAGCTGCGCGGAAAATTCACCTCGCCAGACCCACTGGCGCCCTTCCTCTGGTTCGATCAAAAATATTATCTTCCCGGCGACATCCTCACCAAAGTCGACCGCATGAGCATGGCGCACTCGGTCGAGGTCCGCCCTCCGTTCCTCGACCATCGCATCGTGGAATTCGCCGCCACGCTCCCCGCGTCCCTGAAAATCCAAGGCTCGCGCCAAAAATTTATTCTGAAGGAGCTCATAAAAAATAAGCTCCCCGCGGCGGTACTCACGCGCAAGAAAGTCGGCTTCGACATCCCCGCGCACGAATGGCTGCGCGGTCCTTTGCGCGAATTAGTGACAGACACGCTGACCGCTGGCCTAGCCGATCACCCCGGCCTATTTCAACCGCAAGCCGTGCAAGCACTTTTGCAAGCCCACAGGGACAGGCGCGCCAATCTGGGTTATCACCTGTGGGGCTTGCTGATACTTTTCCTATGGATGAAAGAATGGCGGATTCAAGCAGCACCCTCTCCGGCCAGCCATTATCCGGCCCCGGAAAGAACTGGTATCTCTACTTAATCGTCTTACTTTTCGCCGGAGCGATTTATGTGGGTTGCATCGTTTCTCCGCCGTCTCTCATGGACGACGTCGATTCCGTGCAGGCGCAAATCGCGCGCAACATGCTCGTCTCCGGCGATTGGGTCACAGCTCGCCTCGACGGCGTCCCGTATCTGGAAAAGCCGGCGCTGATCTACTGGACCATCGCGCTCTCCTACAAAATTTTCGGAGTGCACGATTGGTCCGCTCGCGTTCCCATCGCACTCTCGGCGCTGGCTCTGTGCTGGGTCACCGCGGCGTTCGGCGTCTGGGCTTTCGGCAAACGCGCTGGCTTCTACGCGGGTTTATGCATCGCTACCTGCGTCGGACTGTTTCTCTTCACACGTGTTCTGATTCCAGACGTCACGCTCACATTCACGACTGCCCTTGCCATGTGGTCCTTCCTTCGCGCCATTGACGACGAAGAACCCGACCCGCGCCTCTGGGCATTTCTACTCGCCGCAAGCCTCGGTGCCGGCCTGCTCCTGAAAAGTCTGATCGCGATCGTTTTTCCCGTCGGCGCTGCGATCGTCTATCTCCTCTTCACGCGCCAGCTCTTCTCCGGGAAAATCTGGAAACGCCTTCATCCTTTCACCGGAACGCTCGTCATCCTGCTGATCGCCGCGCCGTGGCACATCCTGGCCACTCTGCGCAATCCGCCGTATTTCGTTTTTACTCTGCACAGCGGCCCCAATTCCTATCACGGATTTCTCTGGTTCTTCTTCATCAACGAGCAGCTGCTCCGCTTCCTCAATCTTCGCTACCCGCGCGATTACAACACCGTCCCGCGCCTCTACTTCTGGCTATTCCATCTGATCTGGCTGTTCCCCTGGAGCGTTTACATTCCTGCCGTCGCCCAACTTTCCTTCAAGCCAACTGACCGCGCCAGCCGTGCGCGTCTGCTCTGTTTGTGCTGGCTCGGCTTCGTCCTGATCTTCTTCACGTTCTCCACCACCCAGGAATATTATTCGATGCCGTGTTACCCCGCGCTCGCCTTGCTCATCGGTTCCGCCATGGCCACGGAAAATGTTTGGGTCCGCCGCGGCACCCGCACGCTCGCCGTAATCGCCGCCTGCGCCGCAATCGCCGCCTGCGCCGTTTATTGGAACGTGCGCAATCTGCCCGCTCCCGGCGATATCTCCTCCGCGTTGACCAGCAATCCGAAATCCTACAGCCTCTCCCTGGGACACATGCTGGACCTCACGCTCCCATCCTTTGCCTACCTGCGAATCCCCCTGCTGCTTGCATCCATCGCCTTTCTCGTCGGCGCGCTCGGAAATATCCGCTGCGCAGGTCTGCGTGCCTTTCTTGCCTCCGCCCTGATGATGGTTCTATTTTTCCACGCAGCTCGCGCCGCCATGGTCGTCTTCGACCCCTATCTTTCCTCGCGCCCCCTCGCCGAAATGCTGCTGAAATCACCCGACGGAGCTCTGATCGTCGAACGCCACTACTACCCGACCTCATCGATTTTCTTCTACACCAATCGCAGCGCGTTACTCCTGAATGGCCGTGTCCTGAATCTGGAATACGGCTCAAACGCTCCCGGCGCCGCCGACGTCTTCATCAACGACGCAAAATTCGCCAGTCTCTGGATGACGCAACCCCGCTTCTACCTCGTCTGCGCGCAAACCAGCCTGCCGCGTCTGCAAAGTCTGGTCGGCACTGCAAACCTGGACATCGTCGCCCAAAGCGGCGGCAAACTCCTGCTCACCAATCATCCGCTGCCCAATGCAGCCACGCCCGGCTCGCAATCGGGTTCGTAGAGGCACGGCATGCCGTGCCGCTGCCGCTGGGAACGCCATTCTCCCAAACGGCGTTCTTGCGTGAACTCTGGGCGGCTGACGGTGCGACCAGCGTGGTCATCCTGATGAGCGCAGCGAAGGATCTCTACCTGTTTTCTCTGGGTACTCTGCGCTCTCTGCGTCGGTTTTTTTTGGCCGCACCCTACTCGCCATCTGCCGCGGAGAACGGTAAGATAGGAAGCTGTTCGGCCGCAGCAATTCATAGCTACCAACAGCGCCTGCCAGCCCCAAGCGGCAGCGCACAAACGAAAACAAAGACGGCACAACGAGCGGAGGCAGTATGAAGATTGCGGTCCTAGGCGGAGACGGATATTGCGGTTGGGCGACGGCCCTCTATTTGTCCAATCGAGGCCACGAAGTCGCCGTCGTGGACAACTTCGTACGCCGGCAATGGGATCACGAGCTGGGCGCCCAAACCCTAACTCCCATCCGCCCGCTCTCCGACCGCCTGACCGCATGGCACCGCCTGACCGGCCACACGATCGAATCCTACGTCGGCGACATCACCGACTACGAGTTCCTCAGCAACGTAATCAAAACTTTCCAACCCGAAGCCGTCGTCCATTTCGCCGAGCAGCGCTCCGCTCCCTATTCCATGATTGACCGCGGCCATGCCGTCTACACCCAGGTCAACAACGTGGTCGGCACGCTGAATCTTCTTTTCGCCCTCCGCGAACTGCAACCCGAATGCCACCTGATCAAACTCGGCACCATGGGCGAATACGGCACTCCGAATATCGACATTGAAGAAGGCTACATCGCCATCGAACACAATGGCCGCAAGGACGTTCTCCCATTTCCCAAGCAGCCCGGCTCCTTCTACCACCTCTCCAAAGTGCACGACAGCCACAACATCATGTTCGCCTGCAAAATCTGGGGCCTGCGCGCCACCGATCTGAATCAGGGCGTGGTGTACGGCACCATCACCGATGAAGTTGCGCTCGACGAAGCGCTGATCAATCGTTTCGATTACGACGAGGTTTTCGGCACCGTCCTCAATCGCTTCTGTGTCGAAGCCGTCGTCGGTCATCCCCTCACCGTGTACGGTAAAGGCGGCCAGCGCCGCGGCTTTCTCGACATTCGCGACACCGTCCGCTGCGTCGAAATCGCCTGTCAGAATCCCGCCGCGCGCCACGAGTGCCGCGTCTACAATCAATTCACCGAAAGTTTTTCCATCATGGATATCGCCGGTATCGTCCAGGCTGCCGCCAAGAAAATCAACCTCGCCGTCGAAATCAGCCACCTTCCAGACCCGCGCGTCGAATCGGAAGACCACTACTACAACGCCAAGCACTCCAAACTGATTGATCTCGGCCTCCAGCCCCACTTGCTTTCCGACACCATGCTTGACTCCCTTCTGAAAGTCGCCGTGAAATACCGCGACCGCATCGACACCTCCCTGATCCTCCCCAGCGTCAACTGGCGCAACGCCCGCAACAACTATCGCGAACGCGCCAAGTCCAACGCCAGCGCGAAGCCAGCAGCATCACAACTGAAAAAAGTGGGAGTGTCTTCCGACTAGCTGAGCTTCTGACTTTGCTAGCGCCGGCGTCCCGCCCGCTCCGCCGCCTTTGCAGTTACCCTCATGGCAGCCGCCTGCCTGGACGGGTGCATTGGAACTTGCCTATTTATATGCTGCCCGAGAGAGGACTCGAAACTGCACTCGCTTGCAATCGGACCGATTTGATCAATGCCGAGGCGGGGCCTGCCAATTTACCTAAGAAAAATCCCACTCGTCCGATACATGCGGCGATCTCAATGGGTCAGCGCAACAGTTGCTTGAAGCCGGCTTGACCCAGTATCAAACGCTAAGGTGGCTCGCTAGCACCGACGCCGAACAATTAGCCACCGCTTGACGGTCAGAGAAAATCTCGATGATGGGCCCCCGGAACCGTTCGACTTCGACGATTTCCTCGGCTTACGGGGGAGTTGGGCGGGCCGGGAAAATCATTCCGAGCGAAGCGCTTGTATGACGTCGACGTGCGCAGCGCGCGCCGCCGGGATCATCGAAGCGACGATCGCCGCGCCTAACAGCACAGCCGCAGAAACGATCACGGGCAATGCGCCCGGCATTCTTAAGTCGCCGAAATAACTGCCTGCCAAGCGCGCAACGACGAGCCCGAACACCGCGCCCGCCAGAACTCCAACGCCAGCCATCAGGACGCCTTCCGCGACAACACCGCGCAGGAGATTTCCCGGCTGTGACCCAAGCGCCAAGCGGATGCCGAATTCGCGTGTCCGCGCGCTGACAGAAAACGCCAGTACGCCCGCGACGCCAACGACAGCAATCAGCAAGGCGACCCCCGCGAACACGCCAAAGACCAGCGAGTTCAAGCGGTCTGGCGCAAGCACTTTTGCACGGATGTCTTCCAAAGTGGCTGCGTGCTCAACCGGTTCATCGGCGGACATATCCCGGATAATTTTCGTCACCGGCGTTACAAGCGAATAAGGATTTGCGGTGGTGTGGATGAAGAGGTGACCGCCAAACATCTGAGAGTCGGCGAAGGTGCCATAAATCGTAGAGACGGACTGCGGAACCAGATGCAGGTCATCCACGTCGGCAACGACGCCAATGATGCGATGCGGGCCTTTGAATCGCGCCTTTTCAGCGTCGGATCCAGGAATGAATTCGAGCACAGGGTCGGTCCAATAGACATGTCGGCCGACGGTATCCCCGGCAGGAAACATGCGGCGCGCCAGAGTCTCGCTGACGACAGCGACGGGCTCTTGAGTCTGGTCATCTTGCGAATTGAAATCGCGGCCTTCAAGAATGGGCACGCCGAGCGCGGCGAAAAAGCCGGGAGAGATCGTGCGCCACATCGCGCGAGGATCGTCTTTACCAGAGACGTGGCCATCAGCAGAAAATTGCAGACCTGGGCCGAAGTTGTCGGCATCGCGCCATGGCGCAATCGTGCTGAAAGCGGTGGTCGTGACGCCAGGCAGCGCATCGATGCGGCGCATCGATTCCTTGTAGAAATCCAGGACTTGCTGAGGCGTTTTTCCGTAAGACAGCGCCGGAACGTCAACGGCGAGAACGTGGCGCGTATCGACACCGGTCTGGGTCTTTTGCAGCGCGATCAGCGTCGTGATCAACATACTTGCGCCCGCCAGCAGCATGAAAGACGCGGCGATCTGCGTGACGGCGAAGATGCGCTGGCGGCGGCTCGTGCTGCTGGTGATGCGGACGCTGCCGCTCGCGAGGTTCATGCCGTTCGACGCGTTAGCCGAGGGCAGGCGCGGCACAAATGCCAAAATCACCGCGGCGATTATTGCCAGCGCCGCTCCCACCCAAAGGATGCTGGAATCGACCGTCAAATCCAGCGCGCGCAGGGAGAAGCGCGAGGCGTATCGAGCCAGGACTTGGACCAACGGCTGCGCGCTGATCACGCCGAGTGCAGCTCCCGCGCAGCAGAGTAAAAGGCTTTCGGCTAACAACATCCGGCGCAGCGAGCCGGTGCTTGCGCCGAGCGCGGCGCGGATCGACAGTTCGCCTTCGCGACGAACCGTACGCGCCAGAATCAGGTTGGCAACGTTCGAGCAGGCGATGATGAAGACGAGGCCAGAAGCGGCCAGCAGCACGAGCAGAACGGTGCGCGCGCCGGAAGTAATCTCGTCGCGGAGCATACGCGACTCGATGCGGAAGCGGCCGCTATCGGGATAAGCGTCCTGGTGATCTTTTTGCATCGTGGCGTAGACGGTGCGCAACTCGGCGCGAGCCTGGTCGAGGGTGGCGCCGGGGGCAAGCTTACCGAAAAGTTCAGTCATGCGATGGACGCGGCCCGTGACCATCGTCGCGGAAAGATGATGCGGGCTCGTAACCATGTTGCCGATAATCTCTGTGTCCGCGGGATACGGCACACACGGCTCTAGGACGCCAATCACGGTCGCGGAACGATCGCCGATGCTGCTGAGGCGAACGGTCTTGCCGATCACACTGGGATCTTTTTTGTAAACGGTGGACCAAAAGCGATACGTGAGCACGATGACGCCAGCGGCATTGGGACCGTCGTCTTGAGGTCCGATGAGACGGCCGAGAACAGGGCGCAGGCCCATTACTTCAAAGTAGTTGCCGCTGACGACGCCACCTCGAACTCCGCGAGGTTCACCGAGTCCGATCATCGTAAAGTCCATCTGCGAGAAATCGCCGAACTCGCTCAGGGAGTGGACGCTGCCCTCGATGTCCTTGATTTCGGGCACGGAGAACGTTGTGTTGTCGTCTCCCAAGCCGAGGGCGCTCTGGCGGATGTACACGAGCCGGTTCTCGTCACGGTTGACGAGCGGCTTCAGCAGCACTCCGCGCACGAGCGTGAAAATCGCGGCGTTCGCGCCGATGCCAAGCGCCAGCGTGAGGATCACAATGGCCGCAAGCCCTTTGCTGCGCATCAGCGAGTGGAACGCAACTCTCAGATCGCGAATAAATGACATGTTTCGCTCCGTTTCGGCGTTTATCAGCACCACGCGTGCCTATAGAAACACCCACATTGTAAATCACTCAATACGGATCATTCTTTCCTTTGTGGCCGCCCTCATCGCGAGGCATCCTTTCGCCGTCGTCGCTCGCTCTCCCTGATCATTTCGGTTATATCCGCCGCTGGACGTATCTCGATTGTTCCGCACTTCAGATTCACTCCCGGCGATCGGGAAATGAGCTGAATTGCGTGATTCAGATCGCGCGCTTCAAGCACCTGAATTCCACCCAATTGCTCCTTCGTTTCCGCGTACGGACCGTCTGTCACTGCAACCTTTCCGTTCTTCCAAGACACGGTCACCGCCGTGTTGGGAGGCTGCAGAGGTTCCTCAGCGACTAAGTGTCCGTTCTTCCGCAGTTCGTCGTTGTAGCTAAAACACTCGTCCAGCACGGTGGAGCGCTCGCTTTCAGGCATGTTTTCGAACTTGCCAGGCTCGAGGTAGCCCAAACAGATGTATTTCATCAATTCCTCCTGATTTCCTGTCACTCAAGGAGCCGTAGCTCATCGTTCTGTTATCGAGTATGGGTCCCCCTGAAAAACGCGCGCACCTCGACCGGCGCCCGACAGGCGCCTTGCGCCCCACTCCAATGCCTCGTCCAGGTTAGCGGCTTCCAGAATCCAAAAACCGCCTATGTGCTCTTTGGTCTCCAGGTACGGCCCGTAGGTGATGCGCACCTTACCATCCGGCTGCGCCCGCAGCGACTTCGCGCTGCTGGCGGGCCCGAGGCCGCCAGCGAAAAACCTGGCACCGGCGGCCTCCATCTCGTTGAGCACGTCAATATCGCGCACCATCGCTTCGCCCTGGAGGGTCCCGTCGTAACCGTCGGGGCGGTGCTCCTTTTCCTGTAACGGTCTTCGGGCCGGGCGTTTGCCCTGCCTTCACTACATAGACGAACGGCCCCACCGGAATTCGACAACTTGTCCTAGATATTTTGCGTCCTCCGCGCTTTAGAACTACGCTTTGCGCCTGGTCATCTCCCTATCCGCATCGGCTTCTGACGAGTCTTTATTTCATTTCAACTGCCGAATCCGCTCTTGCAGGAATTGACGCTCTGGTTCCTGTTGGGTCAGGGCCAGAGCTTTCTCATAAGCAGACCGAGCCTCAGCCGTCTTGCCGAGCCTGCGGTACATATCGGCACGGGCGGAATGCGCCAGGTAATAATTTGCCAATTCGCCATGCTCCAACACCGCTTCGATATGCCTCAGACCGACCTCTGGACCATCGCGCATTGCAATTGCCACGGCACGATTTAGCTGTACAACCGGCGAAGGCTGAATTCGTACCAATCGGTCGTAAAGCGCAACAATCTGCCCCCAGTCGGTCACAGGCACTGATTCCGCTTCCGCATGAACGGCCGCAATCGCAGCCTGCAGTGTGTAGGCACCGAAGCGGCGGGACTTGAGGGCTTTCTCCAGCAGTGTCACTCCCTCCGCAATCTGCTCCCGGTTCCAGAGCGAGCGGTCCTGGTGCTCCAGCAAAATCAGCTCTCCGGTCGGCGATGTTCTCGCGGCGTGACGGGATTCGTGTAGCAACATCAGGGAAAGCAGCCCAGTGACTTCCGGCTCTGGCTGGAGTTCGAGCAGTAACCGGCCCAGTCGAATCGCCTCACCGGTTAACTCGGCTCGAGTCACTTCCGCTCCCGCCGCGGCAGAGTAGCCCTCATTAAAGACCAGATAGATGACCTGAAGCACCGCGCCCAGTCGCTCCGGCAATTCCTGTGGCGTCGGCACTTCGTAGCGAATCGGTGTGTCTCGAATCTTCGCCTTTGCGCGCACGATGCGCTGCGCCAGCGTTCGCGGAGTGGTGAGGAAGGCCTTTGCTATCTCCTCGGTTGTCAGCCCACACACCTCACGCAAGGTGAGCGCAACGTGCGCTTCCGGCGCAAGAGATGGATGGCAGCAGGTAAAAATCAGGCGCAGCCGATCATCCTCAAGGCTGTCATCTTCATGGGAGCTTTCCGCCGAACTCGATTGCGCTTCCAGATATCGCACGAGCTCGCCTTGCGACGCATCAAACCTTGCCCGTCGCCGCAGAGTATCAATGGCTTTGAATCGGGCCGTCGAAATTAACCAGGGTCGCGGGTTGCCGGGTACTCCACTTGTCGGCCACAGGCTCAGCGCAGCCGCAAAGGCTTCGTGCATCGCCTCCTCGGCAAGATCAAAATCACCGAGCAAGCGGATCAGAGTTGCCAGGATTCGTCCCGAATCCACGCGATAAAGGGAGTCGAGCAATTCGCGTATCTGCTCGGTGGAACGTTCAGACATGACGACGACCTTAGCAAACCAGCTATCCCGAATCAATTTAGCAAACGGCGGATCGATGCAAAGT
>DATNLN010000103.1:0-16509 GCA_035602855.1 Candidatus Acidiferrales bacterium | reverse complement strand
CGCCTCAGAAGGGAGCCTGCTCCGTTACTTCTGCGGTTTCATCCGAAATATGAGAGCCGGAGTTGTGATCTTTACGCTCGGCGCCTTCTTGCTCTTGCCGTTCGTCTTCTCGTATATCGAGCTGATCAGGCTGCCTTCGATCAGGATGTGCGCTCCTTTCTTGATCCGGCGGTCATTGATGTAACGTCAGAAAGGTCAGAATGCCGTCCAAACCGGATTGTACTTCTAGTGCCGTTATATCGAGGTCTGCAAATGGGCTCGGAGCCGTGCCTAGAAGAAGGTCGTGATCAGAGGTCAAGTGGGTCAGGAGCCTGGCCGCGGGGCAAGGAAAGTTCAGATGCCGAAGCCCCCGAAAAAGAGGCCAAGCAGCATGAATATCAGCCAAACGACAAGTGCGCAACACATTCCACCGCGAAAGGCCAATCGCAGTTTCCCAATTTCCTTTGCCTCGTGCGCCATCTTCTGGAATGCGACAATACTGCTTAACCCGAGCGTTGCCAAAGAGATACTGAATAGCCAAGTGAGCAACGCCCCGAGTGTGGCAAGTTGTGGGCGGAGCCCATTCGTCAAATTGGCAAACGGTGGCAGAATCCCGCTAAAAACTAATATGAAGAAAGCCAGGTGGCGCCCCGATCGCGACAATATAGCGGCGACTGGGAGCAGGACAATGAAAGCCGTTGCCGCGCCCAGACCAAGCGCAAATGCCAGTGAATTCTTCCTCCTACGGAACAAAAGATAGAGCAGTGCAAGACTGAGCGACCCCGAGCGACCAAAAGAGATTAGGGCTGCCAGCCCATTCTGATCAGTCGCAGCCTCAGCTACAAATCCTACTCCCAAGGCGATCGTGCATATCAAGGCAGAGCACCGGGCCGCCCGTAGCCAGCCCGAACTAACCACGCCAATTGGCTCGCTCTGGGCGGGGAGTACGCTGTCGATCATAGGTTTCTCCCAATAAGAGTGACCATCGAACCGCGCAGATGCGGACTTAGAGAGAGGTAGTATTCGAGGTCGCTCATTCAGTGGTTTGTCGTACGAGGAAGTTTTTTGCTTGCTTGGTATTCATTCTGAAAGCGGATCGTAGCACGGGCCGAGCCATCGGCTGGTCGCCAAACGGCGAGTGGCAGTGGTCACAAAGTCTCGCGCAGCCTTCGGACGAGCGGGGAAGGGCTGTGGCAGCAGGCGGTCGAGTCCGGCAGCTTGAAAGCCTTACGCGAGTTTCGCCGAATGCTTATCCGCTGGCCAAGACCTACTCGATCTTACAGGTTCATACCTAGCCGATTGGCGGATGTAGACGCCAATGACTCTGTGAGATCTTGTTCCTGGAGGATTGAAGATGTCTAAAGAACTTATCGAGTTTTCAAACGCTTTGGCGCTAGCGACTGAACGCTCTGCCGCTAGCGTCGTGGCAATCCATACAGAAACACGCGGCTCTTCTAGCGGAATCGTGTGGCGTCCCGGAGTGATCGTCACTTCCGAGCACGCCCTACGCCGCGATGAAGAAATCCAGCTGACGCTGCCGAATGGCCGTGTTGCTCCCGCGACCCTGGTGGGCCGCGACCCCTCAACAGATATCGCAGTCCTGAAATGTGCTGAGCCCGATACTGCGGTACCACTTTTCGGCGATGCGGCTGCGTTGAAGCCAGGCAGCCTTACGCTCGTAGTGGGCCGTACTCGTGCGAGCGGACCTGTTGCTGCACTCGGAGTTGTCAGTCTCGTGGCACCGGACAGGCGCACTTGGATGGGAGCGTCGCTCACTCCGTATATCCGACTCGACATTGGCCTGCAACCCACATCAATCGGCGGCGCGGTAATCGACGCGAGCGGTAGCATAGTTGGTCTGGCGACTCCGCGCTTCGCGCGTTTCGGCGCGATCGCAGTTCCCACTTCGGCCATAAACAAAATCGCCGACGCGCTTCTGAAACAAGGCCGAATTCCTCGCGGATATCTCGGAGTCGGTTTGCAGCCGGTGCGCTTGCCGAATATCCTCCGTGAGATGTTGCAGCGGAATGAGAAGACCGCGGCGATTGTTCTGGAGGTGCATCCTGACGGCCCCGCGGACAAGGCTGGGATTGTCATCGGAGATATTCTGGTGTCGCTCGGCGGCCAATCTATCACTCGACTTGAGGACGTACAGTCTCTGATCGGGGACGCAATCGGCAAGACGCTCCCTCTGAAATTCGTTCGAGGGGGAACCGTCCAGGAAGGGACCATCGTGGTAGTGGAACGCCCACATGAGGGAGAATAAAACGTGCTAACCGGATTAGGCGAAATCACAGAGAAACTCCGACGCTCTACCGCGGTCATTCAGTCACGGGGCCACTGCTGCGGCTCTGGTGTGATCTGGTCGAGCGACGGCAGCATCATCACCAATGCTCACGTAGCCCGAGGCATGCGGGTTAAAGTTCAACTCTGGGACGGGCGGGAGTTTGACGCTACGATCGCGTCGCGCGATTCTCGACGGGACCTTGCTCTCCTTCGCATCGACGCGATGAACCTTCCATCGGTTTCGGTCGCCGACTCGTCCCAGGTTCGCTCCGGCGAACTCGCCATCGCTATTGGCAATCCGTTAGGTCTCGTCGGTGCCCTCACGACTGGTGTCATTCATACAGTGAGTCCACTCCGTGGGCTCGGCTCACAATCATGGGTGCAGGCCGATGTCCGCCTGGCACCCGGCAATTCCGGGGGCCCACTTGCCGACGCTCGTGGCCGCTTGATCGGCATCAACACCATGATCGCGGGACGTCTCGCGCTCGCTATTCCGAGTAACGTGGTTCGAGATTTTCTTTCCACCGGTCCATCCGACGCCTGGCTTGGTGTGATGGTTCATCCAGTCCGAATTCCTCGACCAGATGGCGCTGAGAGGAGCGTGCAAGCGTTTGGCTTACTGCTCTGCGAAGTCGAGCCGGATAGTCCGGCTTCCTTTGCCTCCCTCTTACCAGGCGACGTTTTGCTGGGTACCGAAGAAGAAACATTCGCATCGCTCGCTGACCTCGCAAAAATTCTCCAAGGAAGCAACGGCCGCCTCTTGCGGCTCGAATTTCTGCGCGGAGATTACTCGCTCGTCCGTCGCGTGACTGTTCAACTGGGTGTCCAGCGATCGTCGAGGGATTCCGTGGCAGCGTGATCCGCGTGTTCATCGTCGCTCCTTCACCGCTCACTCGAACGGGACTGCAAAGTGTCATTAAGACACGAAATGTGGAAGTAGTCGGCAGCGTTGCCAATTTCGAGGCCCTCGCGGATGGATGGTTAGACGTGGAAGCTGATATCGTGCTCGTTGAGGCATCGGGCGAGCAGTCCGAATCGGTGATAGATTCTCTTGCTGCGTCCCGACTTGCTTCTGAAGCTACCTTCGTTGTTCTTTCAGACCATTCTGAGGCCAGATGGATTTCTGAAGCGCTGAGAGCGGGCGTCCGCGCTGTACTGCCCAGTGATATATCACCAGAACAAATCATCGCCGCACTCGAAGCCGCGGCGGCGGGACTCATTGTTATTCATCCCACGGAAGTTAACTCCATGTTTCCGGCGGCGGATCCATCATCACGTTCACTTGCAGATCTCGCCGAGGAGCTTACGCCTCGCGAGAGTGAAGTGCTTCAAATGCTGGCCAATGGCTTGGCCAATAAAGAGATCGCCGCGCGACTTTCGATTTCGGAGCACACCGTCAAATTTCATGTGGCATCAATTCTTGGCAAGCTCGGTGCGGGAAGCCGCACTGAAGCTGTCTCACTCGGCATTCGACGTGGCATCGTTCTTCTCTGACTTTCCTTGAACTCATTGAGCGGAGAGGTCACGAAGCCTCGGGGACTTTGGACCAGAAGGAAGTGGTCGCCGCAGCCGGTAATCGTAGCGAGCCGTCTTGAAGTACCTGTGATCGCGGTAGTGTCATGTGGGTCTCCGACACCACCCTTCACACGGACTTCAATTTCGCTTCGACATACAGCGAGAGCTCAATCATACGCTCCGCCACTTGTTCGGCCGACTGACCAGCAAAGTTCTTAAGCACCAACTCCTTAACATAGAGCCGCACAAGATAACGCAGCTGGAGCGCGCGACTGCGCGTGGCGAAAACAAAATCGCGATGCCCGTTATTCACGACGATCAGGTTGCGTTCAGCATCGAATCGCGAGCGCCACAGTTCTCCGCCAACTCGTTCAAAGGTGTAGCCCGGCAAGCCGCGCGCATTGACGACAGCTGGGCCGATAGCCACATCAAGGCTGTCGGTGACAGTGATCAGCGCCTCGGCACTACAGCGCAAGTCGCGCTGCGAGACGGCGACGGACAAACGCACGAGAACTGGCAATGAAGGAGCCTCGAAGCTCACCTCTTGATCAGTGGTGGACGGCTATTTGTTGCGCAACTTGTCAGGCGCGTCGGGGGCGGTGATCGAGAACATTGCCGCCGGGATTTTCCAGATTCCTTTTCAGCTTTCTCGAGTTACTGCCGGTGTCAGACAAGTAATGCAAAAATATAAGGACCGGAAGATTGATCTCGCGGATGCCTGTCTGATTCATTTGGCGGACGAGTTTGGGACCGCCGACATTCTGACGCTGGACCGGGATTTCGCGATCTACGGCTAGGGCAAGAACAAACCGTTTCGAGTGCTGCCGAGCACGAATTTGCAAGGACCCAGAGCAAGGTCTTAATTAAGCTCAGATCCAGTCCCACCACGGGACAACTGCGAGCGATCGGTAAGCTCCTATCTTCCAACGGAGAATCGGAAACTGAAAGGTCCGCAAATCGTTTATGGTAATCGCTCGCCAAATCCTTTGGTTCCTGTGTAGCCCATCTCTGCAAACAGGTGGGTTGAGGCCTGATAGATGTCGGGGGAGCGCCGTTCAACGCTTCTGGTACGGGTGAAAAATGTAGTCCTTCGCCTTCACAGCCGTATGGCACGAGTTTCCGCAGTCCGACGGGCTGGGGTCGGCGCTGAACTTGTCCGACGCCGCATCGTAGTTGAACAGCGCGTATCCCCATCCGCCGCTTTTGGGAAATCTGTTGCTGTCCTTTTCCATGACGAAAGCCTGCTTGAAAATGTCCGGCACATCAACGACGAAGGGGGCCTCGGTGCTCTTCTTCGGCTTTCACTGGAGCTTCACGATCTTGGAGCCGTCCGGGAAAGGCTGGCCGTTCCCGGGGACGCCCGCCTTGTACGCATTGATCATGGTCGGATTGGCGACGATCACCTTGAGCACTTCGTCGGTCCGGGCGGAAGAGACCACCGACCAGTCCTCGTATCCCCGGAAGTCGGAGAACGCGATTCCGCTCGATGTCTTCAGCGAGTATTTGTCCTGCGCGTGGTCCTGCGCGCAAATGGCCGTGGCGCCCAGGGCGAGCACTGCGGTGGCTATTGCAATTGTGAGCTTGCTTTTGCGCTCCTTCCCCGATCCTTTCTCAACGGCGATTTCCATTTTGCCTCCTCTATTGGGTACAGCATAATGACCATCAAGCTCTTGTCTAGCAACAATCTGCTTCCTCGCTCGATCACCTCAGTAAATTGCCGGCGAGCCAGTAATCGACACTCAACTTTCCCGGACCAGAGCAGATCAGCCAGATAAAGAAGAGCACGTACAGGACTTCGGGAAGGTAGAGAAAATCGTCGAGCCAGTTAAGAGGCGAAAGTCCTTTAGGCAGGGTGGAAATCGCGTTGGTCAAAGTGGCGACAATCATATCGATGCATAAAGCTGCGCAGGCCGGGGTCGAAAGAAATCCCACGGCCAGCAAGGATCCGCAAACGAACTCGACGCTCGACACGAAATAAGCCATCTGCCTGGGAAACGGGACTTTGGCCTGAACGAGCGTGTCGTAAACAGGTTTCGTGCCGCCGGCGACAAACAATTTGTTTGCCCCGGAGATGGCGAAGAACAGCCCGATCGAAACGCGTACCAGCGGGATGGCATATTGTTCCAAATCACTGCTACCCAGCAGCGCAAACTGGACCAACCGTTTCCAATCCATCTCTTGTCCCTCCATCGAAGGGAAGCGCTGTGACGATACCCGACGTCACACCGACTTGTCCGGCAACCCCGCTAATTAGGACTTAGCGGCTGTCTGGTTGATTAAAGCCGACAGTAGCTGCCGGCCGTCTGTAGTTCTTTCGTCGCAGCGAACGCACATGGCCCGCGCCAATCCTAATAACTTAGAGATTTGTCGGCTCGAATTCCGATAAACAGTGCTCATTTGCTGATTCTGATTCTTCCGTGTTCCTACTTGCTGCCGACTATGCCTGGTGCGGAAAGGCAAAACAATTGGACCAAGGTATCGCGTGATACTTCAGCATCGCAATCTCCGGCGCCTTTCCAACCAGGGGCAACGCTCCCTCATGCGCGAGGAAACCGTCGCATCAGCGGTTGATGTAGGTCATGGCTGCGGGAATCCGAACATCAACCACGACTGATTGGCTACCCAATGCGGGTACAGCTCCGTCATCTGGTCGAACAGTTCCTGATCGGATGTCGCGGTTTTCTGCACCCGAGCGAAGTCCTGCAGGTAACGCTTGGTGTCTTGGATCGCCGAGGGAGAGTCGGGCGCGCCAGGCTTCTTGTGACCGGCGACAACAATCGCCGGATTCAGCGCCGCTAACCGGTCTAGCGCCGCGATCCAATTCTTTCGGCTCTCGGGGGTGGTGTCGCCGACGTACATGCGACATTGGTTGTACACAACGTCGCCAGCGACGATCAGCCCGATCGATGGAACGTGTAGAGACGTAGAATCGGGACTATCGGTGCGGCCCTGCTCGATGATGCGCAATTCGTGGCCCTCGAGAGTGAACGTGTCGTGCTCATAGGGCTCAGGTGCAACTAACTTAGTGGCCACTTGCCCAGGAAAGAGCCGGCGGGCTAGCCGCTCCACCGTGGGAGAGAAAGACATCTGCATGGCGTTCACCGTCTTGGGCGTTGCTATTGCCCGAGCGCCCGGGAAACGGTCGAGCAGAATGCTCAGACCGTAGAAGTGGTCAAAATGGGCGTGCGTTATATAGATGGTCTCCAAGTTGCGGTTGTGCAGAGCAATCCAATCCGCGAGGGCCTCGGCCTCAGCCACCGTCGTCATTGCGTCTACCAGCACCGCGTCGTACTCGCCGAAGATTAAAGTCGACGTGATCGGGTCAAAACCGAACGCTTCGCCGAAGGGCTTTGGCCGCTCGCCGACCATAGCCTTTCCCGGGGCGGTAAAAATGTTCAGACTAAGCGTACTCGACGCGACAGGCGTTGCCACGCGCGTGGACTCTTTCAGTCCATTTGTGCCGTCCATTTGGTACTCCTTTCGATGCCTGAGCGAGTGACAGTTCCAAGCGAAATTGGCAGAAGTGCGACGACGAATCCGCTCGACGAACGTATCGATCAAGACCCAAGCACAGGCTCGAAACTGAAGCCGGAAGGCCTCGAGAGAACATCCGCAACCGTTTAAATCCGAACCCCATCCGGGCCGAGCGCTAACCGTACTTGAGCTCGGTGCTCTGTCCGACCTCGATAATATAGCCGTCAGGATCGCGGATGTAGCAGCGAATCTCGCCGTACTTGGGTATTGGCTCCGTGATGAATTCGGCTCCTCGACTTTTCCACAATTCATAGCACGCTTGGATGTCCGCAACGCGGATATTCATAAAGCCGTTGATCTTATTCGGGTCGGGAACGCTGAGCGTTACCGACGGCTTGTCGGGGGTCGGCCCGCCCCCGACGTTGACAAGGAGCCAAGTATTCGCGATCTGAATGTACGCGGGCGCGCCTTCGCTGTCGCCTCCGCTCAGAATGCGACCGCCGAAGACCTTCTCATAGAAGCGAGCCGACCGGGCGATGTCGGCGACGGTGAGAAAATGTGCGACGGTGAACCCCTCGCGCGGTGGCATCTCATAGCTCTTCTGTTCGACTTGTACCGGATTCATTGATGGCTCCTTTTGTACGTCATTGACAGCTCCTTTCGATACGGTGCTCATTACAAATACGGTGTCCCGAGTCCGCTCCCATCCAAAAAAAATCGATCGACGCCAGCGAGTGCAGCAGCAATTCCCGATTGGCTGGAACTCTCCCTACCGGTCCGGGTGATGATTGATCCTCCGGATGCGAATGCGGCGGAAGTTTCCTTCCGTGTCCTGGCAAGCAAACTCGACTCATCCCATCCGCAACGTCCAGAGTTCGGAACCGTGTCGAGCGCCGGCCTAGCGCGCGATTTGCCCTAAGTAATATCCGAGCCGATTCTCGACATCCCCCGCCTTGTGGAAGCCGCGCGCCATTAGCGCTTTGATCCCATTCTGGGCGGCGGATCGCCCGAGCGAAGCGATGCAGGCATCCCACCCGGCGCCCATCTCGACGTCCGGCGGCAGGCTGGTGTTGACGAGGCGCTTCGTGTTGGCGATCGCCCATTTGTCGAACTTGGCGATCCGGGTCGCGAGCGCCTCTACGAACGCATCCAGCTCGGCGTCGGGAAGGGCGCGATTGATGTAGCCGTAGGCCTCGGCCTGGTCAGCTCTGATGTCTTCCGAGCTCAAGAGCACCTCGAGGGCGCGGTTTCGGCCGATGAGTTGGGGCAGCCGGGCCATGGGGCCGCCGCCAGCGACCATCCCCACGCCCACCTCCCACTGGGAGATGATGGCCTTTTCGCGGCTGGCGAAACTCATATCGCAGGCCAGCGTGATCTCGCTGCCGTTGCCTGTCGCCCGGCCACGAATGAGGGCGATGGAGGGGACTGGCAAGCGGGTCAAACGCACGAGAAAGTCCGGCCACGGCGGCAAGCCTGTGGGGCCGGCGGGCAGCGAGGTCAGGTCCTCAATCCTTGCCAGGAAATCGGAGTGATTCAGAAAATAGTCTTCGACCGCGCTGTCGAAGACCACGACCCGGACCTGCTCGTCGGCCTCGAGAGCGTTGATGACTTCCTGAAACTGCTTTACCATTTCAGGTCCCATCACGTTGATCGGAGGGTTGTCGATCGTGACGCGCCAATAGGCGGGCGACTTCCGGGTCACGCGGATCTGGGCGGGCTTCGTAAGTGCGCTTGCTGTTGTCATGGCATTCTCCTATCTGTATTGTTTGTCTTGGAAAGCGCTTGGCTGTCCCCAACGCTTTCTCAAGATTTGGATCATTTGTTCACTGCCGGGAGTTGGTTGATCACCGCCGCTCCAGCCTTGCTGACAATCTCGTCTTGCGAATCCGTTCCTCCCGAACAACCGATTGCGCCGATAATCGCCCCCCGATCGATCAGCGGGATGCCGCCTCGAGAGGCGATGATTCCATCGAACGCGAGCAGATAGTTGAGATGCAGAAGCTGAATACCGTCCTCGAACTGCTTCGTTTCGCGCCGGAAGGTCGCGGCTGCTCGAGCCTTGTGTTCGGCGATCTGAATGGAGGCAAGCATCGCCCCGTCCATTCGTTGAAAGGCGACGAGGTTGCCGCCGGAATCGACCACCGCCACGTTCATCTTCCAACTCCGTTTCTTCGCCTCCGCCACCGCCGCGTCAATAACCGCCTGGGCTCGGTCGAGTGATATCGGTGGGCCATACGGAGTGTCAAAAGGAATTTTGTCGGGCACAAAATCGAGAGGATTTGTGTCCGCGGGCTGCAGCGCTCGACTTGCACCAACAGCGCCTCCTGCTTTCTCATTCTGCATGTGTCCTCCTTCAAGGGTCGCAGCACAGATCGCTCGATCGACGATGCAAGACAACTCGCCGTGGCAACCCCGCTCCACGCCGCGTTTGACCTTGGCGGCCAATGCCGCGTAATCGCCTTTGCCGCCGTTACCGATCACAACGAGCAACCGATGTAATCGTCGTCCTCGGAACAGCCGATCAATCCGATGCGTCGAACGCATCAGAACAGAAGAGCCGAGCCAAGACAATCAGACGATGGTATTGCCGATACCTTGTTGTATGATGCAATGTTTAACACGGAGAGGGGTGCTCCCTATGTCGCAGAAATGCTCGCCCACTGTGCTCAACAGGGCTAGTTGCGGCATCGCGTACGTACGCTCGCCTGCGACGCCTACGTGGCAAGGTTCGCTTTACGCGCACGTTGGCAGAATTGAAGGCGGACCGGTGATTGCGGCTAACACGAGCACCTGGATTGCCTCGCGAGTGACGCAGCACCCACCAGCATCGCAAAACTCCGTGTAATCGAACGGGACTTCACGTGGACACTCTCTCCACCTACTCGCGTGCGGCGCGCCAAACTTCATGTCGGAAACTTGTTACGGCACGACGATTATTTTCTTACCCGAATACTCTACGACCTTATCTGCTTGAGTCGTCGGTTCGATTCCCGTTCCGTGGCCCTCGCCCACCACCACGATATGAAATGCGCGTGTTTCCAACATCCCCGGGAATTTTCCATCGCGCTCGCCGATCGTCAACGCTCGCTTGGCATCGTCCCACTGCAGCGAAATCGTCGCATGCACACCTTGTTCGTAGTTGTAATTGTCGTTTTCGTCTTCATAGAGCGTGAAGTTTCCATCCGCGCCGGCGTAAATCCGCAGTTCAATCGGGTCCGCGGGTTTTTGCGTGGTGTATTCCACATCGGGCCCCATCGGCACGATAGACCCGGCGCGCACGTATAACGGCATGCGCTCGAGCGGCGCCGCCGCGTCCATCGCGCCACCCTCTGTAGCGCGTCCCGTCCAGAAGTCGTACCACTTCGCTTTCGGAAGATAGAGATGTCGCGTCGTCGCTCCCGGCTCCGTCACCGGATTCACCAGAATCGCCGGGCCAAAAAAGAACTGGTCCCCGATGTTCTGCGCGCGCACGTCCGTGCGGAAATCCATCGCCAGCGGACGCATCGGCGCGTAGCCCTCACTGGTCGTCTTCCACGCGACGGAATAGATGTAAGGCATCAGCCGGTAACGCAGGCGATCGTAGCTCGTCAAAATTGTTTGCGCTTTGGACCCGTAAGACCACAGCTCGTTCGTATCCGGAGCGCGCGTTCCGTGCAATCGGAAAATCGGGCAAAAAGTTCCGTATTCGAACCAGCGGATGAAAAGTTCGCGGTAGGCCGGATCGTCGGGATGCCCCAGGATGAAGCCGCCGATGTCGGTGGTCCAATAAGGTATCCCGGAAAGTTCGAAATTAAGCCCGGCGGGAATCTGGCGCGCGAAACTCACCCAATTGGATTCCACGTCGCCCGACCAGGCCGTCACGGCATTGCGCTGAATCCCTGCGAACGCGGAGCGCGACAGAATGAACACGCGCTTTTGGTCCGATGCAGCGCGCTGCCCCTCGTAGACAGCCGCCGTGGTCATCAGCGGATACATGTCCGCATAGCGCGCGCCGTTGCCGAGCGCCACTTTGTTCGTTGCCAGGATGCTGGCTTCGATATGCTCCGTCTCCGGTTCATCCGTATCGAGCCACCAGGCATCTGCTCCAATCTTGAAGAGACTCTTGTCAATCAGCTCCCAATAATATCTGCGCGCCGCGGGATTGAACGCGTCATACAGCGCGTTTCCCAGCGGATGGAATCCTCCAACAATAGTGCGGTCAATAAAATACCCGCGCTTGTCCATGTCCTCATACACCGGCGAGCCGGGATCGAACGAAGGCCAGAAAGAAAACATGATGTGGAAGTGATTTTGGTGAAGGCCTTCGATCATTCCCTTCGGATCGGGATAGTTCTTGTTGAACACCGGCTCGCCCATCTTGTTCCACCAGAACCAGTCCTGCACGATGTTGTCCACGGGGACGTTCAATTCGCGATACTTGTGAGCGATCCCAAGCAATTCCGCCTGCGACTGATACCGATTCTTGCATTGCCAGAAACCGTAGGCCCATTTTCCGAACAGCGGTGCTGCTCCGGTCAATTCCCGGTAGCCGCCGATGATCTTGTCGAAATCAGGTCCGTAGAGAAAATAGTAGTCCACGGTCTCCGCGACTTCCGCACTCAGAAAAAGCGCGTGCACGAACCGATTGTTGAAACGGCTGCGCGATGTGTTGTTCCAGAAAATTCCATAGCCATTGCTGGAAAGAAACATCGGCACGGATATATTGGTGTTGTCCTGCGACAAGTCCAGGGCTTCGCCGTGATAGTTCCACACACCGGCTTGGTGCTGTCCCAAACCGTAGAAAGCTTCGGTGCTGTCCCACAAGTCTGAAAAAAGTTCAGAGTGATAGGTCCTCTCGCCATTCACTTCTACGGGAGTCAGCGTCCTCGTGGCGTCTTTAAAGAGTTTCTTGCCGGTCGAGTCGTTGTAAAGAATCGAGCCATCCGCGCGCGTAACGACGATCTTCATGCGCGGCGTCTCGATCGTCACGTCCTTGTCCGTCGCCTGCATGGTCCACTGCGCGGGAACCCAGGAAGTTTTGGTCACCACGTATTGCGGCGTGGTCGGAAACGACGCCGTCGGCGCATAAAGAACGTGGATGATCGAATCCGAGCACACCTGAATACGCAACGTGCCACTGTGCATCGCAAAGTCCACGCCGTCCGCCTGCTTCTGCACGCTGCGGACCGGATTCAACGGAATCCACTGCGCCGCTGCGTCGCGCGCCAGCATCAGCGTCAGAAAAATTATTACGCCCCACGCCGTCCAACCGAGTCTCCGCATCGTGCTAATCCTTTCGCCGCGTCGCGTACCTGCAATGAAGCGGGCGCGGAAGGAAATCGAGTGGTCGAGAAACGCGGCATAAAATCAGATACGGTAACGCCGCGCGTGACTTTGGCATTTCGACTTTCCGCCGAATCATCACGCGATACACTCCGCGCAGATTGTCGTCAATCTCCGCAAGGTTCACCAGTTTTTTCTCAACTGCCGCGTGCACTCCCTCGCTATAAGGGTCAAGAAACTGATTGATCCCCGCATGTACTGAGACGGCAGAGGCCCCATTGATGTCGGGGACGTACTTGTGCAGCGTCACCACAGTCGTGCGGGGCAAGCGCAAGCCCAGATAAAATCCCACGGAATTCTCAGTCACATACTGGATACGGCCAGCAGTTTTGCGGCATGGAATTCCAGCCGAAGGGGATGTGTTTTTTCTTGACGTCTTTATGAAACTTCCCACGAGTTGGCCTGTCCTTGCCGCACAGACTTCTTGCGAGAAGAGAACTTATCAACGTCTTCCAAGAATTGGCTACCCGCGAGTTGGGAAGTCGATGGCCAGGAGCGAAATATCGTCTTTGTGCCCCTCGCCCGGAGGTTGTTCTAGCCACTACGATATCGGCCGGATTCGATCTACTGTCTTGTCCGTCGCTATATACATGTTCGACGGCATTCTCATATGCGGTTAGGAAACCTATCGTGACGTCCAAGAATGGAGGAACGATTTGGCAGTACGTTAATCGGCTTTCTTCCACAAGGAGGATCCGTGCGTTCAGAAAATATAGCCGACTGGTTGCGCCGCCATTGTATTTTGCTCGCGATCATGGTTCTGATGGTTCCCTCCAATTCCTTGAACGCTGCCGAAGTCACTCCTGATCAGCGTTTAAGAAATGCACACTCTAGTTTTCATGAAATGATGGCCGCACCTGATAAAGGAATTCCACTCGACTTATTTAACAAAGCCGAGTGCATCGTAATCATTCCCGGCGTCAAGAAGGCAGCGTTCATATTCGGTGGCAAGTATGGCCGAGGATTTGTATCTTGTAGGCGCGGGGACTCGCGGAGATTTGGAGCGCCGGCCGCCATTCGGATCGAAGGTGGTAGCTACGGCCTGCAAATCGGTGGCTCATCGACTGACGTCTTCATGTTGATTATGAATGAAACGGGAATGAATCGCCTTTTGGCGGATAAATTTACCATCGGTGGGGAAGCTGCCGCAGCTGCCGGTCCGGTCGGACGTAATACAAGCGCGGACACGGATGTACTGTTGCATGCAGAAATTTTAACCTGGTCACGTTCGCGCGGCATATTCGCGGGTCTTTCGCTGGAGGGTTCTACTTTACGACCTGATGGAAGCGAAAACCAGAAGCTGTACGGTCGAGATATCTCCAATCGGGAAATCCTGGAGGGTGATGTCTCGGTACCTCCAGCAGGGCGACAACTTATAGTCACCTTAAATCGCTATTCTGGTACGACTGGCGAACAAGCCGACGTTGCCCAAGGTCTGCGAAATGGACACGTGACGCTGCACAACGTGCACTTTGCGTCCGGGAAAGCTGACCTCACACCAGACTCTGAAGCCACACTCGCTGAGGCTGCACAAGCTATGAAGGACAATCCCGATTGGAAGATCCGGGTGGAAGGCTTTACCGACAGCACTGGAAACCCGGACTCGAACTTAAAACTGTCCGAAGAACGCGCAGAATCGGTCGCGAACTGGCTTGCCGATCATGGGGTTGATCGCAGTCGGCTTACCACGAAAGGTTATGGAGACGATCAACCAGTAGCAAGTAATAAAACTGACGCAGGGCGCAGGAAGAATCGTCGTGTCGACCTTGTTCGCGTCAGTTGACGATAACCGTCGCGATACCGATAGTCAGGACCTGCCGAGTCGGCCCTAAGCGCCACCGGACACCACTCCGCCGCCCGAGTCGAACCGGCGGGCGGGCCGCTCGCCCGCTACGCTCTAGTTCCCTTCATCGAAGCGATCAGAGTGTTGCTGGGAACGTGCATCACCCGAAACTCATGGTCGGTCAGCTTTACTAATTCTCGCAATCTTCGGATCGCGTTCTCGTGCCCAGTTACACTGTCACGCCAGACGAGCGACCCATCTGGGAATACTTCAAACAGATCGTACTCGCGGTCCATACATCATCCTTCGAGAGTGGGACACACAGATTGCCACAACTGATGTTCTGATGCTGTCTAAGGTTGAACAGCGCTGGCAGGATGGAAGATGTAATCTTGCTGTAATGCCAAAATCGAAAGGCAAGATACCGGAGTTCCTGGCCACAAGTGCAATGAGCCTGTTGTGACCGACTGGTATGTCGATGCTAGGGCGCGATTGCATCACGTCCGCGGGCGGGTTGGCTGCTACTCACGCTTCGAGGATTAAGGCCACCGCGTTAGTTGACGAGGAGAAGAAAAGCGACTCAGTGTGCGAGTAAAGGTGCCATTCGGGTTGTGCAAGATCGTAGTTTTTGGCTGCCTTTGCAAAAGTGCAACGCGCCGAATCGGTCATCGTTCAGTGTTTAGAAAAGAAGGGAAAAACATGCCTCTTGAGCGTAGACATCTCGGCTATCTAGCCTGGTGGGGTTGCACGAAATGCCCGTTTGAATATCCGAAAAAACCCGTACCAATGGCTGACCTAGAAGAAGCGCCCGATCACAAGTGCCCGAACGAGGGTCCAGATACGAAGCCTATTCTCGATTCCCAAGAACAATGATTCCGCGCAATTAGAAAACATCTGCTAAGCGGCCCTCTAGCTCAACATCTCAAATCGGGGAACCTGCTTCTCACTCAACGCCGTCCCCAATGTCCTGAAGACGTTCGATTCGTGCACAGTTCGTGCACAGTCGCCTACAAGAGTGAAAACTGAAACGATTGGCGTTTGTGGAGCAAAACGCGATTGATACAGCGGTCCATCAGGTGATTTCCGAGAACAGCAGAACAGCTGTCGAACCGGTGCTGCTCTGATCAACTTCAGGGGTGAATTACCGTAAGGCCGAGAAAATGTTCGAAATAATCGTAGTTGCGATCCCGGTGTAACAGCGAATGCCCGTAACGGAGGCAAAACGTAGCAATCAAACAGTCGATCGTCTTGCGAACGGTGCGTCCGCGCCGGCGGAGGTTCCGGAAATTTCTGGCGGCTTCGATGGCCAGTTCCTGGCTACCAGTTTCGAAAACCTCGAACTTACGAAGTTCGCGCAGCACTCGCGTAAATGTATTGTCATCGCCGACACCTTGAAGAGTCTCGCAGAGAATCAAGTCCGTCAGTCCAAAACGTTGCCGACCGAGCTCGCGATCAAAGTAATCGGTCTCTTTATTCCGCAGGCCGCGCAGATAGTCGATCCAAACTGTGGTATCAACGATGACCATAGGTCTCTACTCTGCAAGTCGCGCGACACGAGACTTGTGGAGATCTCCATTCCAATGGACCTTGCCTCGAAGCCGGCGAATGGTGGCCTGCGCCCGAGTTTGAATCAGAAGGCGCAATGCTTCCTCGACTGCGGCCCGCTTTGTCCGTGACCGACTGCTCCTCATGGCCTGTCGCATCAAGCGATCATCGATATCGATGTTAGTTCGCATCCCTTTCACACCTCTTATGTGTAAGGATACCACATTCTTGTGTATCATCTAAAAGTAGGTAGCTGGAGCCGAGATGAACCTGCTGAGGTCCGAGTTGCGGCATAGCGTCTACGCGACCCATTTCATTCTCAGTTTCTTGCGTTTTTTTCTCCGCAGTCGAGAAGGTAAAGGTCAATTAACTTCTGGTAAGGAAGTCCTGTCTCATCCGCCAGCTCCTTGAAATAGTCCATGGCTTCCGGGCTTAAGTTGATTCCCACGGCTTGTTTCTTACCCGTGTAAGGATTCTTGAGTTCTTTCATCTTGGAAAAATCATATTCCTTCTTCATAGAACGTAAACTCCTTCTTGGTTGCCTTCCGCGCGGAAATTATCCGAATGACTGAATCGGATTTCTTATAGAAGTGAACGACGACCAG
>DATNLN010000064.1:0-10083 GCA_035602855.1 Candidatus Acidiferrales bacterium | reverse complement strand
CGCCGTCGAAGTCGTCTTGCCATGGTCAATGTGACCAATCGTCCCAATATTTACGTGCGGCTTATTCCGTTCGAATTTCTCTTTCGCCATCTGGTATCACCCTCGTATTAGAGCTTCGCGGCGAGAGGCGCGCGATAAGATGTCACTGCGGTGCTAGCTGCTGCGAAAGTCTCAGATCCTTCGCAATCGGCCGCGCCATGGAGCGGGGGACGGGACTCGAACCCGCGACCATCTGCTTGGAAGGCAGAGACTCTACCACTGAGTTACCCCCGCTCATGCCCTGCAAACTTTTCCCGAGCGCCTTGCGAAGCCGTGCTTGTGATTCCCCCACGCTGCGCCGCGCTCTGCTGACCACGATCTGGAGCCTGGGACCGGGATTGAACCGGTGACCTCGTCCTTACCAAGGACGCGCTCTACCAACTGAGCTACCCAGGCTCGTACCGGTCGCCCCACTTCCCTCCGCGCTGCCATCAGAATCGCCGCGGGGCCGCCGCGCTCCTGAATATCTTTCGTCTGCGAATTATTTTCGCCAGACTGTCCGACCATGCCCGTGGGCAACGCGGGTTACTGGTGGACGGGGGAGGATTCGAACCTCCGTAGCCCGCAAGGAGCGGCAGATTTACAGTCTGCTGGTTTTAGCCACTCACCCACCCGTCCCGCAAAACCTTTCGGAACGCTTACAGCGCGTCCGTGAAATCCTCCGGGACACAACTGCATCCCGCATCTCGCGCGCAACCTGATTGAACAGCAACGTTGTACGGGGCACTCCGCAATGCAGAAAGGGCTCGTGTCCAAAGACACCAGCCCTAGCGCTTTTGTCGCGAGGAGTTTCGTCCGCAACCCTTGCCAAAATATTCCTGGTACTTCGAACTCAGCTGGCGGAGGGAGTTGAACCCCCGACCCTCTGATTACAAATCAGATGCTCTACCAACTGAGCTACGCCAGCACTGGCAAACCGAGCAAAATTATCACACAGGCAATCAAATTGCAAGCAACTTTCTGCCCGCCGCAAAACCATTGCCAGATCGCCACTTACCTCACCACCTCGAGTACTAGCAGTGCCCTATTATACAGCGAATCCCACTTTTTGTCGTATCTCGTTTGCTTATTCCGGCTGTTTCTCCGTCGGCGCTGCGGGTGCCTCCGCGGGAGGTTCCGCAGGCGGCTTCGCAAACTGGCTGTCGGTCAGCTGCAAATTATGATGCACTTCCGTGAACCGGATGATGAAGGTCGCGCTGGCTCCGGTCTGTCGCACGGTAAACGGCAATTTCACGCCGTCCAGTTCGGTGTAATCGTCCACGTCCGCCGTAAATTCCGTGACCCCGTCCGTCGTGTAGCGCTGGTTCACGCTTCTCACCATCAGCCCGGATTGCGTGTCGAAATATATTCTGTCCGGGGCGCCTTCTGCACGCGTCGCTTCCACCACGTAGGTGTCGTGCTCATTCACTTTCTCGATGCCCGTCACAGTCATCTTGGTGTAATTCTTTTTCAGCTCTACCGCGTGATAAAAATTCGCTTCGCGACGCGCGTCGTCCAGTTCCCCGCCGGAAAGTTCGCGCAATCCATTCTGCGGATTGTCGGACCACCCGACGGTTCCATCGAAGCCCTGCTCGAAGGCGGCGCCGCCCAGGTTAATCACCGCCAGCATAAAATTCGGAGCCTTCTCGTGAATCTCCACCGTGCCGGTGAGATTATTCATCGCCGGAATTTCAATCGTGCCCTTGGAAACGCGCGAATTTAGTTTCATCCACGCGGCGCGCCCGCCGATGGCCTGTACGTAGTGATCGAGAACCTGATCGGCGGTGGGCAACGCGGCCGCCGGTTTCGTTGCGGATGGCGTGGACGCTGCAGGCTTGGCCGCATCCTGCGCCTGCGCCGCAAAAACGCATAGCAAGCCGAGAATGCCGATGCCCAGCGCCTTGTTCCCTCTGCCTGTCATTTCCACACCTCACTGCGCCAAATTGCCACACATCCGCAGCGCTGAATATGTCTACGCAGCCGGGAATAAAAACATTACACTAAGTTGGTAGCGCCGAACATTCATTTAACGTGCCGCTCTCTTCCGCCAAACGCGCCTGGATTGTAATCGCCGTCGCGCTGCTGTGCCTGGTCGGCGCGGGCCTGGCTTATTATTTCTGGCAATCTCATCCGCTCCCGCCGATCGTTTCCAGTGTTTCAGGTGTCCCGACGGCGGGGCCGCCGCCGGACATTCTCAGCCAGCTTCCGGCCGACGCGCCGGTCATAGCTTATGTAGACGCGGCAAATTTGCGTGCGTTACAGAATTCGCCGCTCGCCGCCGCGCTCGGCCTCGCCGCCCCGGGCCCGCAAGCCGATCGCGACTACGCCAACTTCGTGCGCGACACGGGCTTCGACTACACACGCGACCTCGATCACGCCGCCGTCGCTTTCTGGCCCTCGAACTTCGGGACCTCGCCCAAAGAAATAAACGCGAACCGCGCCCTGGTTATCGCTGACGGTCGCTTCGACCAGCAAAAAATCTCGACCGCTTCCGCAAGGAATGGGACCGCGACAACCGCATCCGACGTGTCCTCGGCGGTCTGGGTGATACCCGGCAATCCGACAATCTCCTATGAGTTTCTTGCGCCAACGCGGATGGCCCTTGCCAGTGGCGACAGCGACGTTCTGGTTCGAAAGCTTGCTGACATCGATCGCAAACGCTACGGCACTCGCGACCCCGCCATGCAATCCCGCATTCAGCGCGTAGCCGGCGCGCCCCTGTTTGCCGTCGCGCGCACCGACCGGCTGCCTCAAAGCATCTACGCGCCTCTCCACAGCTCGCCGCAGCTCGAACAGATCGCACGCAGCGTGCAGGCCATCACGCTCGCCGGCCAGCCCGACCGCAACAATCTGAAAATCACAATTGATGCCGAATGCGACGCCCTGAAGAACGCCGTGCAACTCGCCTTCCTGCTCGAAACCGGAAAAATGGCCGGCTCCATGGCGCTCTCCGACCCCCGCACTCGCAGCCAGATGACCAAAGAACAATTCACGTTCGTCGAAGCTCTGATCAACCGCGCCACAATTAATCACCAGAACAAAATAGTACGCATCACGCTGGAAATCACGCCCGACATGCTCGCCGCCGCGCCAGTTCCTCCCAAGGCTGCCGCAAGCCATGCTCCCACCTCACCGCACGCCGCCGCACCGGCCAAGCCTGGCGCAGATTATCCGCACACTTCTCCGTAACGCAGGATCAAAAATCAAAAAGGAAGTACCGCGATGCCAGGAAAGAAGAACTAATCCGCTGCGGCAGCCGCCGTTGCAGCTGTACTGAGGTAGCGCCAGGGATTCACAGGCGTATTGTAGATTCTCACTTCGTAATGCAGGTGCGGCCCGGTGGAACGTCCACTTGCGCCTTCCAATCCAATAATGTCGCCGCGCTTCACGTGCGTACCCACATGCGTGCTGAACGCCGAGAGATGTCCGTACCAGGTGCTTACCCCAAATCCGTGATCAATCACCACCAACTTGCCATACCCAGCGCGCTGCTCGACGACCGCGACGATCCCGTCCGCCGTCGCATGCACCGAGTCGCCGTAGTGTGAAGCGATATCCATCCCCGCATGGAACGCGCCCTCACCACTGAACGGATCCAGCCGCTCGCCAAAGTGCCCGGTGATTTCGCCCACCACCGGCCACAAAGTGGGTACAATTCCCAGGCTGCTCAACTGCGACGCAGGCAGCAGTCGCAACCCGCCGTCGGACATCGTCACCGCCGAGGCGTTCCGCTGCAGGTAGCTGAATTCGTCTATCGATTCCTGATACTCCACGTCCTGCCCGCTCGCATCGTCGCCGAACGCAAAGGGCGTCTGCCGGAAGCGCGTAATCCCGTAGGCAATGGCCACTTCGCTCGCCAGCGATTGCAGTGAATCCAGCCGCTGGTTGGTATCCTTTACTTCAGTTTGCAGCACCTTATATTGTAGCTTCAAGGTGTCCTGCTCGCGGCGCAACGAATTGTAATTGGTCGCCTTCCACAACATGCGCGAGTACGAACCCATCCCCGCCAGCACCGTAACGCCGCCCACTGCCGCCAGAATTGCCAGCGCGTGCAAGAGATAAAACGGCACACGAACACGCCGCATCCCACCGGAAGCGCTTGATGCAATAAAGAACGTGTAATACTTACCCTTCATAATGTTAATTTTTCTCGCTGCAAGTTTGAGTCGGTTGATCGGAATCCGCGATTCGCCTATCGCGGTACTGCGATGCGCTACTAAGTCCAATTGCAGAAACCGGATACAAAACCCGGTGAATTGTAGTCACCGCACCCATCATGGTCAACCTCAAACTTAAGTTTTCCACAGCTTCCCCATCCAGGCAAAGGACTTATCGGCGTGCCCCACAAATATTGATTAGGGATTCCCTACCAGAAACCTTACCTTATTCTTGAATCGCGATACAACTGTACAGAAGTTCAGGATGATACAAGAACGCCAACTTGTCAGAAAAATCGCCCGCGCGCTGGCGCCAGCTCGGGCCGCCTCGTCGCGTCTCAAGGTGGGAATCGGCGACGATGCCGCTGTCATCTCGGCCGCCGGCCGCACCGAATGGGTGCTCAGCTGCGACACATTTCTAGAAGATGTGCACTTCCGCGCGCGGACTCACCCTCCAGACTCGGTCGGCTACAAGGCGCTTGCGCGCGCTTCGAGTGACCTGGCCGCCATGGGCGCCACGCCGCGCTACTTCCTGCTGACTCTGGCGCTTCCGACCACACGCACCGGCCCCTGGCTCGAAGCATTCCTGAAAGGGATGCGCCGCGCCGCCCGCGAACTGGGCATCACGATCATCGGTGGAGATACCACCAAGAGCCGCACCCTGTTCATCAGCATCACCGTCCTCGGCGAAATCTCCCCCGGCCGCTCTCTCACTCGTTCCGGCGCCCGCCCCGGCGATATCATCTATGTCAGCGGCAAATTAGGCCGCGCGCAACTCGGCCTCGAGCTAGTCCTGCGCGGCCACGCCCAAGACCGCCAGCTGCGCGCGCCCGTGCAACCGCACCTGTATCCGAAGATCCGCGTCGAGCTGGGCTCCTGGCTGGCCGCCCACCGCATCGCCACATCCGCGATGGACCTATCCGACGGCCTCTCGACCGACCTAGCCCGCCTCTGCACAGCAAGCCAAGTCGGCGCGAAAATTTACGCCCGCAAAGTTCCCGCAGTAGTAATTCCCGCAGCAGCCGCGCGCAAGCTAGGCAAGAGCAAGCTCGACCCACTGCAGCTGGCCCTGCACAGCGGCGAAGATTATGAACTCCTCTTCACCGTCCCGCCACGCGACGCAAAAAAACTCCTCCACGCCCCGGGCGCCGCAACCCTAGCTCCCATCGGCGAAATCACGCGCAACCGTCAACTCATCCTCGTCGCTCCCGACGCTCGAGAGAAGCCTCTAAAATCCCAAGGCTGGGAGCCATTCAGGTAGCCAGCGAATTTTAATGGAATGTGCGCGACTCGGTTTCGTGGGCCGGCTCTCACCGGCTGTTTGCGGCCGTAATCCGAAGCTACTTCTGACTGAGAAGATATATATCGGCATGCCCGCCCGCCCGGGCATAAATAACCGTGGAAAGGTCACTTGAAAAATCATAAGCATTGCCACTGCTAAGCAACGGAAACGTAAACGGAAGCTTCAGCGCCACCTGCGGCTTGCCAATCAATTTTCCATCCTGCCACCCTTGACGGTAGATCGTAACGTCCTGCTGCGACGGGATCGCATACAGAAACGACCTGCCATCTTTGCCGTTGACGACGCCGAAAGTCACGACACCCTGTACCAGGGGTGTACATGCCCCGTCGGCAAGCGACACCTGGTAAATTCCCACTTTGCCTGCGCCGCCCAGCACAGTGAACAGGTACTTCCCGCCCGGCGCAACGCCAAAAGCAAACCCACAAGTGTCGCTGACTTTCTCCGGAGTTGAACCCTCCGCGCTCTCGCGCGAGATGGTGGCCGCGTTGACGGCCTTTTCGAAGCTATTCAAATACACGGTCTTCTGGTCGGGACTCATCAAAATGTTCTGCACGGTCCCGCCGGTCCAGTTGAGCGCCTGCATGCCACGCCCGCTGGTCTGCGCGAAATACGGCTTGTCCGGCGCGCCGGTTTTTTCGGAGATGAAACCAATGCGGGCGCTGTCTGCCGACCACATGCCTGTGGCCAGCGATTCTCCTGTGGCGAGTCTGGTCTTGTTGCTGCCGTCAATGTCCGCCACCCACACCTCGTTGCGGTCTCGCGCCGGGATCGTGATGTAAGCCACCCGTTTGCCGTCGGGTGAAATCGCAGGCTGCGTGGCGTTTTCCGAGGCAATGTCGCTGAATTGCTTGGCACGGGTGTTGTAAGCCGTCAAAAACCCAGAAGATTTGCCGTTCACGAAGTAGAGACCTTTTCCTGCCGGATCGGGCATCGGCCAGGTGTCTGGCCCGGTTCCCAGCGTAACCTGTTCCAGTTTCTTGTCCGTCAGTCCGTACTTCCAGATGTTGGTCAGGCCGTTTAACGTGCGGCTGAACAGAATCGAGTTCCCCGGATCGGCCCAAACCACGCTTGCCGCGATGCCCGGGATTTCGTCCAAATCGGTCGCCGTCTTTTTGGCGACGTCAATTTCGTGCGCGCGGAAACCCTCGCGCGAAGAAACCGGGTCTGCCGTGATCACCAGCAAATGGTTGCCATCGGCGTACGGCAAAATGCGATTGGCGGGAAGCGTGGCTGCGCCGAGACTATATATTTTTTCCTCATCCAGCCCGGATTTTCCCGCTCGCGAGATCACTCGTGCATCCGTGTCAGTGTAAAAAAGATAAGCGCCATCGGGCGAAGGAGCCAAATTCGCGCCCGACACCACCCTGCTCGGCTTTCCGCCCAGCGTCGCCACCGACCACTCCTCCGCACGCTCTTCGGATTTGCCGTAGTAAATCTCCGATCCATCCGGCGAGAAACAATCAACAATCTTCGCGCCGTTGTCGCTGGTCAGCTGCAACGGCTGGCCGCCGGACGCCAGCATCACGAAAACCTGGTCAACACCGTTTACGGGCGAACTGAACGCTACCGTATGTGCATCCGGAGATAGTCTGGCAAAATCGATCGGCTTATCCCACTGGCTGATCTGCGTGATTTTTGCAGGCCCGCTCGGTGCGTGCGAACCGCCCCAGAAGTGATACGCCGCAATTGCCGCGGCGAGCAGCACGACAGCGCAAGCGGCTATCAGCAGATATTTATTCCGCGCAAGCGGCATCGCAGGCTGAGCCGCGATTGCCACACTCGAACTGCTTGCAGCTTCAGGCGCCGACGCAACATCCTGAGTCGCGCGACCACTGGTGGAAGAAATGCGGCCGGAGTCGGTGTCTCGCCGCAGCCGTTTCAGATCCGTGCGAATGTCCGAAGCGGCCTGATAGCGCAGGTCGCGATCCTTTTCCAGCGCCTTGTTGATGATGTCTTCCAGCTTCGCGGGCAGTTCTGGATTCAAACGCACCGGAGCCAGCGGCGCGCGATTCAAAATCGCTTCGGTAATCACTCCAGACGTCTCGCCGCGAAACGGAACCGCGCCGGTCGCCATTTCGTAAAGCACTACGCCAAACGAAAACAGATCCGTCCGCGCGTCGAGCTCCTTGCCGCGCACCTGCTCCGGCGACATATATGCCACCGTCCCCACCGCTACGCCCGGACTCGTAAGATCTTCCGGGCGCACGCCGGCAGCCATCCTCGCCGGTTGCGTCGCGTCCTGCGTCATCGTATGCACCGCGGCATGCTGAAGCTGCTTGGCCAGTCCGAAGTCCAAAATCTTGGCGTGACCGCGCTCGGTGACAAAAATGTTCGCAGGCTTGATGTCGCGGTGCACGATGCCCTTGCTGTGCGCGGCGTCCAGCGCATCTGCAATCTCGATGCTCAAGTCCAGCAGCAATTCCAAATCCAGCGGACGCCCCGCAATCGAATGCTTCAGCGTTTTCCCGTCCAGACATTCCATCGCCAGAAACGTATGCCCGTTCTCCTCCCCAATCTCGTGAATCGTGCAAATGTTCGGATGATTCAGCGCCGAAGCCGCACGCGCCTCCCGCCGAAATCGTTCCAGCGCCTGCGGGTCCGCCGCAAATTCATCCGGCAAAAACTTCAACGCCACAAACCGCCCTAGGTTCGTATCTTCAGCCTTATAGACGACACCCATCCCGCCGCCGCCCAGCCGTTCCACGACGCGGTAATGCGAAAATGTTTTCCCTATGAGTGAATCGGTAGGCTGCATCTGCCGCACATATTAGGTTGCGCCGCGAGCCAAGTCAACGAACGGGGGGGTATGCGGATAGGGACGGGAAAAAGGGACCACCCCTCGGCCGCGCTATAAATATTTTTAAGTCTTAAAAGATGGAAGACGATGCCTCTGCGAATAATGTCCACCAATTGAGCAGCATGTTTCGCGCGATAGACTCAAACGTATCGAGCAAGATCACGTACGTCGCAGTGCGGCTATCGCAGGGAAATAGAGTTCAATGACGGCTCATAAGCCAAAGAGCGTACGACAACCCGAGCATGAGGCTAACGCTTCGGAGTGAGCGGAGAAGTGTGCTCAGAAAAAGCTCAAAAAGAGCTTGACAGGGTCAGCATTGTTAGAGATGTCCGGTAACGCGACTCTAACCAGGCAAGTGGAATTGAATGGTTTGGAGGGATTAGTTCCGAGTTGCCCCCGTGACTAAGGATGGACCCCACGCCATGATTCAGCAAGCTAGCGAAGGATGCGGTTGGCGACATTCATCCACCACGGCGACGCGTGGATGAATGTTTCCATGGCGGCGATTTGGCAAACGATCAGGATCGGGAGCGCGTAGAGGTAAACTTTGTGAACCCGGCGCTCGACGATGAGGTCGCGGATCGCTCCGAGACAAATCAGCGCGTCCACGCCGGCGGGCGAGAAGACGAGCGGCAGTTCGGGAAAGCGGCCAAGGGCTGCGTCGAGTAGCGCGCAGGAGGCGACCAGCACCAGGCGACGATGCAACTCGGGCTTCTTGCGCCAGTAGATAGCGAGCGCAAAGGGCACGGCGAAACAGGCAAGGTCCATCACTTGGACAATGGTGAAAGCCGTGGAGTTGAATGGGTCCTTGTGCTCGATGGAGAACCTAACCATGCTGGCAGAGGTCCAAGCGCCGAGGACAACAACGGCGACGGCGAGTCCGACACCGAACCAGCCGAGCCGGCGATGCACGCGGACGTTGTGGGAGCGGATCAGCGCGGATTGCACAATGAAGAACACAACCCATCCGGGGAACACAATGGCGTGGATGTATAGGACAGAGGGTGGGAGCGGCGAGGCATGTATGAGGTTATGGTTGGCCTTCCCGATCACCTCATCAGTTTTTGCGCACAGAGATTACCGAAGCCGTATAACGATCACCGCGCAGCAAAGAGAGGCTGTATTCGATGGCAACGTTCTGAGCGTCATACGTTGTCTCGCGGATCATCAGGAGCGCGTTTCCGGCAGACGTTTCAAGTATCTTAGCTTCCTCTTCTCCGGCAACCACAGCTCCGATCACTTCTTCTGCACACAGCAGCTTGCGCTTGTAGCTGTGCTCGAAAATGGAATAGAGAGACTGTCTTTCCAAGTCTTGTTTGTCGATCCCTGTAAAAATGCGTGCGGGAAGATAACTGGTTACGACGGCCACCGGTTCGCCATTGACAGAGCGGAGGCGTCGAGCCCGGTATACGCGCTCTCCAGGTGTAAGTTTCAGGGCCTGCGCCACTTCCAGGTCAGGCTCTTCCAGACCGATACTCAAAAGGCGGGCCGATGGATTAAGTCCACGCCTCCGCATCTCTTCGCTGAAGCCTCGAAGCTGCTGAAAATTCCAGGGGACGCGCCCGGAACCGACCACCGGACGCTTACCCTTCGCAATCACCAGCAGTCCTTCCGATCGCAATTTTTGAAATGCCTGGCGGACAGGCATCTTGCTGATCTTCAGGGCTTGAGCAATCTCGCCTTCCGAACAGAAGGTCTGGCCTTCTTTCAGCTTGTTTTTCTTGATCAGCTCGCGCACGTGATCCACAATCTGCATGTAATAGGGCACGAAGCTGTTGCTGTCGATGGTTAGATCCAGCTTCTCGACC
>DATNLN010000054.1:0-10136 GCA_035602855.1 Candidatus Acidiferrales bacterium | reverse complement strand
GATCCTTCGATCATCGGGCAGGTTGCCATATCCCAACAGATCATGCCGCAGGCTAGCTCGTTTGGCAGCGGAGCCAACGTCCAGGAAAGTCACGGCTTGCTGCTAAGTCTGGGTTATCAGCAGGGTTTTTCCCCGGGAACGCAGCTCACGGTGACAGCAAATACGGATGCGACAAACTCCAATTCGATGAGTAACAATCTGAATCCCTCAAAGAGCGGCTATTTAAATGTTTCACTGGTGCAACCGCTGTTGCAGGGATTTGGAATTCGTATGAACCGAAGATTCATTCGCATCGCAAAAAACGAGGACAAGATTGCCGACTACGTTTTCCGCCAGCAATTGATCAGCACGGTTTCAGACATCACACGCCTGTACTGGGACTTCGTGAGCCTCAGCGCCGATTTAAAAGTGAAGCGCGAGTCGCTGGCCGCAGCGCGACGCCTTTACGACGACACGCGCAATCGCGTGGAACAAGGCACGCAGGCGCCGCTGCAATTGACTTCCGCACAAGCGCAACTCGCAACCAGCCGCCAGGATTACATCAACTCCGAGGGCTTGGTGTTACAACAGGAGTTGTTGCTGAAAGGTTGCTCACGCGTCGCGGCATTTCCGATCCCAGGATCGCCAACGCGAAAATCGAAGCGCTCACTGCCATACAGTCGCCCGACAACGACACGATCGAGCCGCTCGGCACCTTGCTTCAGCAGGCCATCGAAAATCGACCGGATTTGCGCCTGGCTCAAGTCCAGCTCGAGAACACGAACATCAGCCTGGAGGGATCTCGCAACGAAGTTCTGCCCGAACTGAACCTGGTGGCTACCATGCAGAACAACGGCCTGGCTGGATCAGCAAACGCTAGCGCGTCGGCGCAAACCATGCCGGCAAGCTCCAGCTTGACGGGCGGCTACGGCACGGTGGAGCAGCAGATCTTCAACCGCGATTACCCCAGCTATTCCGTAGGCCTGCAGTTCAATCTTCGCTGCGAAACCGCGTGGCGGCGCTCGGATCTGACCCGCGACGAATTGCAAAAGCGGCAGACGCAGGTGCACATCAGCCAATTGGATAGCCAAGTGCGCATGCAAGTGGGCAACGCGCAAATTGCCTTGCAACAAGCGCGAAACGCTTACGAACCTGCGGTGGAAGCTCGCAAGCTGCAGCAACAGGCACGGGACGTGGAACAGGCCCGCTACGACGAAGGCGTTGATACGGCCTACGATCTGATCCAGTTCGAGCGCAATCTGGCACAGGCGGAATCGGCGGAAGTGAGCGCGCTCGGCGTGTACGCCAAATCCAAGTCCGCGCTCGAGCGAGCCGTGGGCCTGACGCTAAAAGATAATAATGTGAGTATCGAAGAAGCTTACGAAGGGAAAATATCCCGTCCATCCAGCACGGTGCCAATCGAATGAGTCAATTAGGATCCGTTAACCACGATCGAATCTGCGCTATCCCGCTTTTTTATAGTGCTTCCATTCTTTTTCAAAGATCCGCGCCATTTGCTTCCCGGCCCGGCGGAGCCAATTGTCTGGTCTGCGGCTCAGATCCCGCAAAATTCTTTTGCGCTGCTTTCGCGCGCCTAAGTGTACGTTACCAACCTCCTTGCCCATCGCGTGAAGGAGTTTATGTTCGTCGCGTTTCTTTGGCAGGTCATCAATTTCGATCGGATTCGAATCGGGCGAAAGCCGCCGAATCAGCCAATCTCCAATTACCTGTTGATAAGGATCGTGCGACCTTACTGCCGATGCGATCGCTTTGTCGTAGTAGCGTTCTCGGCGTCCTAGCTTTCCTTCTTTCCACAGCGACGCCGAAGGCACCGTGGCTTTCGCTTCCCGCCCGATATATCCGCCTTCATGCATGAGGATCGCGACGAAGCGGCGCTGCCCCAGACTTCCCATCCCTGCTTTACGACGCACAACTTTGTACGCCACTCTGGCAGGAAGCGTTTTTTCGACAGCCCTGCGGGCGTCCGGCGGGACCTTGCGCGCATTCACAACGGGCTCCCGTAGCAGTTTCTCCCAAAAGCCTGGCGGAGGCTCAATGGCTTCAATGCCCAGCCGCTCCAAACCCACTTCATGCTCGGCGAGAACGAAGGGACAGCCGCCATCTCGGAGTGCTTCCTCATACCCTTGCAGAATCGCTGCGCAGCCCTGTCGGTATTTAATGCTGAGATCGCTTGAATCTGTCAGCAGCTTGACGCTGGTCGCGAGCCGCACTAAATCGTTGGTAAATGGCAAGGGATACGAATCATCGAAATCGTCGACGCCCCAGCACAGTCGCCCTTCGCTGTCTCGCCATGTGCCGTAACTTCCGACGTGGAGATCGCCCACGCCGAGGACTCGGGGAGCATTGCGCAGGTCCTTGCAAACTTCAGGCCAGAGCTGCGTCCAGCGGTAGTAGGTCCCTCGGAAAAACAGGAAGACGTCGCTGCGCATTTGCGCGTGCTTCCAGGTCAACTCCGACTCGACGACCTCGGTACAGCGGCGCAGCCAGGACTCGTAACTCTTCGTTGCTTCGCATATATCCATTTCTGCTTCCCCTGGCTCTTGGTGTGTGGCCGGTGATCCGGAGCCCGCGTCGGGCACACGCGGATCGGCGCGGTTCCGGCGAGCGGCTTAGGGTGCTTCCTAGCTCAGAGATTTCGCAGGGTCAGCGCAGCATGCCGAGCAGGTAGAGCACGAGCACGATTAGGAGTACCGTCCCGAGGATTCCGAGCCCGCCGCCCGCGCCCCAGCGCGAGTACCCGTAATAGCCGCCGCCACCGCCAAACAGCAAAACCAAAATGATGATGAGTAAGAGCATTTAGAGTGTCCTTTCGCAGCAATTCGATTTGTGTTGAGCTTGACGAAACTTTACCATGCAATAAGACAGCTTCTGCCGAGCGCGCGCCATACAGCGATGTGGGTAAGCCTGCAGGATTATACTCGTATTGCCTGGTCCGGCGCTGCGGGTTGTGATCTCGGGCTACCGGTGCGATGGGACTATGCTGGAAGCTTCTGCGGCGTGGGGTAATGATGCTGCTCGCGGCCTACGTCGCCGTCATACTTTTTTGAGGTTTTGAACAATTCGTACCGGCCATCGGCCGCGTAAATTCGCACCCGATCGCGCAGTGCCTGCATATCGGCCGCGGACATGGGTTGAAATCCTCGCGCGACTTCCAGGTTCTGCTCCAGCACTCCGATCGAATCCATTCCACTGATGGTTGTGGCAACGGGCAAACTCATCGCGTACTGCAGACCTTCCTGCGCAGTAATAGCGCCGTGCCTCACCATTTCACCGGAACCGCCCAGGCTCTTCATGCCTAATACCGCGATGCCACGTTTGTTTGCTTCTGGCACCACGTGTGTTTCAAAACTGCGGAAGGTCGCGTCAAAAGCATTGAGCGGCATCTGTACCGTGTCAAAAGGAAAATCGTGCGCGAGCATTCGCAGATGGATCGCAGGGTCTTTGTGTCCCGTGAATCCGATGAAGCGCACCTTCCCTTGCTTTTTCGCTTCGAGCAACGCCTCAGCGGCGCCGCCGGGCCGGAAAATAAGATCCGGATCGTTGTAATAAATCACTTCGTGGATCTGCCACAAGTCTAAGTGGTCGGTCTGCAGTCGCCGTAACGATTGTTCCAGCATTTGCATCGCGACATCTTTTCCGCGGCCGTGCGTGCACACCTTGGTCATTACAAAAGCTTGGTCGCGCTTGCCCTGCAGAGCCGTCCCCAATCGCTCTTCGCTCAGACCCTGATGATAATCCCACGCGTTGTCAAAAAAAGTGATCCCCGCATCGAGCGCCTTTGCCACCAACTGGTTGGCTTCCTGCTGGTCCTTGGTCGAGCCCAAGTGGTAGCCGCCCACGCCGAGCGCAGAGACTTCTGCGCCGGTCTTACCGAGCAGCCGTTTCGGGACTTGCGGGTCCGAAGATGGCGTGACCACTTGCGCAGTAGCATTTTTCTTTGCGGCCACTATGGCATCTCCGCCCGCGATTGCGGAAGCGGTGAACGCTGCGGCGCCGCGAACAAACTCACGCCGTGTGAATTTGTCGTTCGCGCCGCTGGGCATGGAAGCCGCAAAAGAATCATTTCCCATTTGCTACTTCGGAATTTCTGGATAGGGATGACCGGTATTCTGCACCGCCGCAACCATTTCCTGCACTTCTTCCGATTCCATATCGAGCGGGAATCCGTGCGCCATGCGCGCTTCGGGATTGTCAAATTTGAGCGAGACCTTGTAGAGTTCGAAATGCCCGTCCGCAGCGACATCCTTCACACGATCTTCCAAGGCGCGCATCTCACTTGCGACCATGGCTTGAAAATTCTGCGCGATGCGCAGATTCTGTCGCAAGATATCGGGTTTCTCCATGCCTGTAATGGTCGTGGCCACCGGCAAGCTCATGGCATAGCGGAGCGCTTCTTCCGCCGTTACCGCGCCGTTCTGGATGGGTTCGCCGTGCCCGCTCATCGGCTTCATGCCCAGCGCCGCGATGCCGCGGCGATTCAGCTCCGGTAACACCTGCGTCTGAAAACTATGAAATGTGGCGTCAAATGCGTTCAGCGGCATTTGCACGGCATCAAACGGAAAATCTGTATTCAACATGCTCAGGTGGATCGCGGGATCCTTGTGGCCGGTAAAGCCAAGGAAACGCACCTTGCCTTGTTCTTTCGCTTTGAGCATTGCTTCTGCTGCGCCGCCGGGACGCATGAAAAGCCCGGGATCATTTTCGAACCCGACACCGTGCGCCTGCCAAAGGTCCAGGTGATCGGTCTGCAAGCGATTCAGCGACTCTTCGAGCATCTGCATCGCGAGCGAGCCGTCCCGGCCGTGCGTGCACACTTTGGTCATGAGAAAAACGCTCGCGCGGTGGCCTTTGAGTCCCTTGCCCAGTAGGACTTCGCTTTTTCCGCGGTGATACTCCCAGCAATTGTCGAAAAACGTGATTCCGCCGTCGACGGCTTCGCGCACCAATGCCACAGCGGTTGGTTCGTCTTTCGCGTCGCCCAGGTGGTGTCCGCCCATGCCGAGGATGGAAATGCGCACGTCCGTGTGTTTCCCGAACGGACGCAAGGGTATCGCGCCTCCGGTACGTGGGGCGGTCGGGCTTTCCTGCTGCCTGTTTGCTGTTTTAGCCATCAGCGCATTCTTCGCGGTCACCGAAGCCACGCGAGCGTCGGTCGCTGCGCTCGGATAATTGCGATTTCCCGCATCGCGTACAATCGGGTGAACGCTGTAGCTTGAACACGAAAAGCGCTTTTAGGTCGCTTGCTCGACAGCCCGTTCCAGCGTTTGCTCCGAAGCCCAAAATTCCTTCCACAGATCGCCCTGTCTGCTTAATCTTTTAAAGATTGTGCTGATGTTCAGCTCTTCAGGCTGGAGCTTTCGTCTGATTTCAGCCGCGGTTACGGGAGTGGAAACGGGCGCGCCGGCGAAAGGCCGAAGAGAATAGGGCGCAGCAAGTGGCTTGCCCTTGGCATTCTGGACGGCGTCAACTAGCACTGTTCCTTTGCGGCGCTTGCTCACCGTGCGCTCGAACGTAATGATTTCAGGTAACTCGGCTTGCACTCTTTGACCGATGCCGCCCGCAAAGAGCCTGACTTCTTCATATGTATATTTTCGTTCGATCGGAACATAGAGGTGGAAACCGGAGGCGCCTGAGGTTTTCAAGAAGGAATGGATCTGAAGCGCTTGGAGCTGGCCTCGGATGGCTCTGGCAGCCCGCAAGACGTCGGCGAAGGATGCGCCGTCCGTCGGGTCGAGATCAAAAAATAGATAGTCCGGATGTTCCTCATCGTCGAAGCGGCTTGACCAGGGATTGTGGTCAATGCACCCGAGATTGGTGAGATAGAGAAGAGTCGCGAGGTCGTTTGCGAGCACATAGGGGATCCGGGCCCCTCGTTCTTTCGAGAAGACATCGATTGTCTGGACCCAGTCCGGACGAGTCTTGGGTGCTTCCTTTTGGAAGAAGAACTCTTCCTCAATTCCATTGGGATAACGCTTCAGGACCATGGGGCGGGCTTTCAGGAACGGCAGGATATTCGGCGCGATACGGAGGTAGTACAGCAATACATCACGCTTGCGCAGATTTGGCCGCTGGAAGTAGATCTTGTTGAGGTGCGTCAGCGAAAGCTTCTTGCCCTCCAGTTCCAGGTTGAGCGTTTCCCCGCTTCCGTCGGCAAGCTCCTGCTGCAATTGCTTCACGGTGGTCGGCCGCTCGGAAACCGGCTGGACTTTGCTGACGCGCGGCTGTTCGACGTTTGCGGGTTTGGCGGGCTTGACGGGCCGGTTCTTAACCTGTGGAGCTTCCGCTTCCACTCGGCAGTCGCTCGCGCTGCGGTCTTCTTGAAACCCCAAGAACACGGGTTGCCGCAATTTCTTGTCTTTCGTCCATTGCCCGTACTTCACCCTCGCCACTAGCTCCGGTTTTATCCAATGCGCTATCTCGCGCAGCCGCGGAGTCGTGTCGAAGGGCGATTCGGCGACGGCGAGCTTGTCGAGAGCCTTGCGGGTGCGTTCCAGCATCGCCCGATCGAAACCGGTGCCCACGCTGCCGATATATTTCAGCGCCTTTCCGAAGTACGCGCCCATTAAGAGCGCGCCGAAATAGTCGCGGCTTTTTCGCGGCTCGGTCCAGCCGCCAATCACCACATCCAGATCGTGTACGATCTTGAATTTCAGCCACGAAGCGGTTCGCTTGCCCGTATACGGGCTATCGCGCCGTTTCGCGATGATGCCTTCCAGCCGTCGCTCTTTTGCGATCTGGAATAACTCAATCCCCTTCTCGACTACGTGATCGGAATAGCGAATCTTGTCGGAAGGGCGCAGCAGCTTCTGCAACAGCTCTTTGCGTTTTTCCAGCGGGGAATTGCGCAGATCAAACCCGTCACAGTACAACAAATCGAAAATGTAATAAGTGACAGGATTTTTCCGCTGCAAAGATGCCGGCGGATGCGAAACTCCAAATCGCGGCTGTATTTTCGTGAAGTCCGATCGCCCTTCGCTGTCGAGCGCCACGATTTCCCCATCCACAATTGCTTTGCGAGCGTTTAGTTGCTTCACCACCGATGTCAGCTCTGGATACTCCGGCGTAATGTTTCTGCCGGAACGAGAGCGGAACTCGACTTCTCCATCCTGGATGAAGGCGAGCGCACGTTCACCGTCCCATTTGATTTCAAATAGCCAGTCCGGACTTGCAAACACTTTGTCCGAAAGCTGCGCCAGCCCGACCGAGATATGGGCCGGCATGTCACTCCTTTTTGCGCCGTCCAGGTTCTTAGGGTCTAAAGCCAAGCTAGAGGCGCCGTTTGTCGCTGCTTTCCGGCCGCGAGTCCGTGGTTCTGGCTCCTCCGCGCTTCTCGAGCCACTTCTGCGAATGAACAGCCACTCGTTGTCGCGGGAAGATCGCTGCATCTTCACTAGCACAAACACTCCGTTGAGGCGCTTGCCCATCAGCCGGAATTTGATCTCGCCTTTTTCGATTTGTTCTGCGGCAGAAAGTGGGCCCTCGACCTGAAATGTTCCTTCGTCCCATCGATCCACATGTCCCGCTCCGTAATTTCCGGCGGGGATGTCGCCCTGGAACTTCGCGTATTCGATCGGATGATCCTCCACGTGAATCGCCAGACGTTTTTCTCCGATCTGTTCGGGCGGGCCTTTGGGCACGGCCCAGGATGCGAGTGTTCCGCCGACCTGCAGCCGGAAGTCAAAGTGCAGCCGGCGCGCCGCATGTCGCTGGACAACAAAGATCGGACCCTTCTCGACTCCATCCAGGCTGCCTTTCGGCTCTTTCGTCGAACGGAAGTCTCGTTTCTTCTGGTAGTCGCTGAGCGCTCGCATATTCCGGAGAATTATAGGGTAAGAATTTGCGGCGAGGGCGACCGTTCCAGCCATGCTCGCGGCAGAAAGCCGTTTAGCGCCCGAAGTCTTGCGCTGTCTATAATCTAGCTGGAGCGCAGGCCGGATTTCACCCGGCCCTTTTAGGGTGTTTCACCGATTGTCTGCCTCTTGCATCCCGCTATTCTCAAAAGGAAGGAGAACACCGATGGCTGCTTCCGTATGGAAAGGTATGATCTCATTTGGCCTGGTAACCATTCCCATTCGGCTCTACGTGGCGGCAAGGTCCAAGCGCACCTACCTGCACCAGATACACAACGAGTGCAACACGCGATTGAAGCAGCCTCTATATTGCCCGACGTGCGAACGCATGGTGGATCGATCAGAAGTCATCAAGGGATACGAATATGAGACGGGCCAGTACGTTCTGGTGGACGGCGAGGAGATCAAGAAAATCACGCCACCTTCCGGAAAGACGATGGAGATCATCACGTTTCTGGAACAGTCAGACGTAGATCCCATCTATTTCGATTCCTCGTTTGTGGCGCTGCCCGACGCGCACGCCGAAAAGCCGTACCTGCTGCTGCTGAAGGCTCTGCAAGACACTAAAAAGATGGGCGTCGCAAAAGTCAGCATGCATCAGCGCGAGTATACGATCTTCATTCGCGCCCGGAACAATGGCCTGACGCTCCACACCATGTATTACCAAAATGAGATTGCCGCGGTGGAAGGTTACGGCAAAAAATACGACATCAAACTGAAGCCTGACGAAGTAAAACTCGCCGACCAATTGGTCGAGAATCTGTCGGCTCCCTTTAAGCCTGAAGCCTACAAGGATGAATTCCAGGAACGCCTCAGCCAGTTGATCGAAGCCAAGCTCAAGGGCAAGACGGTAGCGGTGGCTCCTGCAGCCGGCAAGGCACCCGTTATTGACATGATGCAGGCATTAAAAAAGAGCCTAGCCACGCGGCCATCCTCCAAGCCCGCGAAGATCGCGGCGGCCGGCGCGCCGCGCCAACAGCGCAAGGCCAGCTGACAGGGGCGGCCTGGCAGGCAAAGCGCGAAGCGTAAGTCAACAGGAGGCGCGAGAGACGTTCGAAATCCAGATTCGCCCGCAAATTGAAGAACGATATGGATTGTTCCTGGATGCGCCACCCACTGGCGAGGCCACTTTCAAGAAAATGCGCCGGGACGAGAAATCCGGCTCCCGGATACTCGGATTATCATTTCTCCAAGTAAGCGCTTGCCATCGGGCGGCTTGCTGCCCCCCGTACCGCCGGATCATCTAAGGTTCGCTGCCGAACGTTGGGCTTGGGAAGCGCCGAAGCTGGCAGGGTAATTGACACGGTCGTGCCAGAACCGTCCGAGCGAATGCTGATCTGTCCTCCTAATTGAAGGGAAGGGTTTGGGTGGCGGCGTGCGTGCGTAATTCCCGCAATAGCCCGAAACCATCCAGTTCGGGCATCATCACGTCGCAGAGGATAAGATCGGGCGCTCTTTGGCCTATCGCCTCCAGAGCCGCGCGACCGTTCGCAACGGCCTGCACTTCAAAGCGCTCGGCGAGCAGACGCGTGAGGTCCAGGCGCATATTTGGGCCTTCGTGACAAAAGCCTTCGCCCCTGCGGCGGCGGCCTGACTGCGAGTGACAGCGGGGTCATTTTGAGTGATGATCACAACCTTGCAATCAGCAAAAACTCCCGCGGAATGTTACGCGTCGCCTCTAGCCCGTCCATGCGTGGCATGGAGATGTCCATGAGAACGACGTCGGGTCCAAGATGTCTGGCTTTTTCAATTGCGTCGAGCCCGTCGGCGGCTTCGCCGCAAACACTCCAACCCGCACGGGAGAAAAGAAGGTCTCGAATCCCTCTCCGGATGGGTTCGTGATCGTCACAACCAACAGCACACGCAACGAGGCCACTGGTTCCTTTAGGACGAGAACAAACGCGCTCTTTTGGCCCAGATCGATCGAAGTATATTTCAGTTTGACTGCCGGAGGGAGTTTGGTTTTTGATTCTTGGCGGCAAACGCTGCATACAGTCTTTACCGTATGGCCTTTCGACGGGCACCTTGGCCAAATCTCGCAGCACATAACTCCTTATGATGCTGCGCATATTCATTGTGGATGATTCGGACCGCGTCCGCGCGGCGATAAAGTCGCTTCTCGGTTCGAACTCGAGTAAATGGTTCGTGTGCGGCGAAGCAGTGGATGCCGATGACGCGGTTGAGCGAGCCGCTGCGGCCATGCCGGACGTCGTCTTACTCGATCTGTCGCTTCCGCAAGTTCACGGCACTGTCCTGGCAGCGAAGCTGCGAGAAGTCATTCCCTCT